>CAZMOU010000018.1:0-40690 GCA_964567835.1 uncultured Chitinophaga sp.
CGGAGAAGCCCCCACCCCCCCCTCCCCGTGCGCCGCTCCCGATCGGGAGCGGGGTCTGGCGGGGTGTCGACCGCGGCGGGGCCCGCTCCACCGCCCGCCGGCGTGGCCACGGAACAGCCCACCAACGTCCCCCCGAGGTATCGCATGACCGCTCCGCTCCACGGCCTCCACTTCGTCGCCGCCGCGCTCCGCAAGAGCGGCCGCACGTTCGCCGTCTGCTCGCCCGCCGACGGGCTGCCGCTCGAGGGGCGATTCCACATGGCCCGGGCCGTCGACGCCGAGGAGGCGCTCGCCGCCGCGGCGGCCGCGGCCGGCACGCTCGCCCGATCGACGGGCGAGGAACGGGGGGCGTTCCTCGAGGCGATCGCCGAGGAGATCCTCGCGCTCGGCGACGGCCTGGTGGAGCGGGCGGTGGCGGAGACGGCGTTGCCGGCCGCGCGGATCGTCGGCGAGCGCGGCCGGACGGTCGGGCAGCTGCGCCTCTTCGCGGCGCTCGCCCGGGAGGGATCGTGGGTCGATGCCCGCATCGACCGCGCCCAGCCGGACCGGCAGCCCCTGCCGCGCCCCGACCTGCGGCGGATGAAGATGCCGCTCGGGCCGGTCGTCGTCTTCGGCTCGAGCAATTTCCCCCTCGCCTTCTCCGTCGCCGGCGGCGACACCGCCAGCGCCCTCTGCACGGGCAATCCGGTGATCGTCAAGGCGCACCGGGGTCATCCGGGCACCTCCGAGCTCGTCGCCGGCGCCGTCCGCCGCGCGGTCGACGCGCAGGGCCTGCCCGCCGGCACCTTCTCCCTGCTCCACGGCGAGGGAAGCTCGATCGGCGTCCAGCTCGTCAAGGACGGACGCGTCCGGGCGGTGGGCTTCACCGGTTCACGCGCGGGGGGACAGGCGCTCGTCGCGGCGTCGGCGGCACGGCCCGATCCGATCCCGGTGTTCGCCGAGATGAGCAGCACCAATCCCCTCTTCGTCCTCCCCGGGGCGCTCGCCGCGCGGAGCGCCGCGATCGCCGAGGGCTTCCGCAACTCGATGACGCTCGGCGTCGGGCAGTTCTGCACGAAGCCCGGGCTCGTCGTGGCGGTGGAGGGCCCGGACCTCGCGCGCTTCCGCGCCGAGCTCGCCGCCGCCGTCACGGCGGTCCCGCCGGGCTCGATGCTCACCGGGGACATCCTCGCCTCCTTCGACGAGGGGCGGGAGCGGACCCTCGCCCTTCCCGGCGTGCGGCTGCTGGCCCGGGCGGCCACGGCCGCCGACCCGTCCTGTACCGAGGCGGCGGCGCTCGTCGCCGAGACCGACGGCGCCACCTTCCTCGCCCAGCGGCTGCTCGCGGGGGAGGTGTTCGGACCGATGAGTCTCCTCGTCGCGGTGCGCGACCGGGCGGAACTCCTCGCGGTGGCCCGGTCGCTCGAAGGGCAGCTCACCGCCACCGTCCACGGCACCCCCGCGGACCTCGCCGACGCGGCCGAGCTCCTCGAGACGCTCGCCGGCCGCGCCGGACGGTTGATCGTCAACGGCTATCCCACCGGCGTCGAGGTCTGCCACGCCATGCAGCACGGCGGACCGGCCCCCGCCACCTCCGACTCGCGGTTCACGAGCGTCGGCGGCGCCGCGCTCGAGCGCTTCGTGCGGCCGGTCTGCTTCCAGGACTTCCCCGCGGACCTCCTGCCGCCGGCGCTCCAGGAGGGGAATCCGCTCGGCATCGAGCGGCTCGTCGAGGGGGTGCGCGGCAGGCACTGACGGGGTGGTCAGGCGGCGTCCCGTCGGACGACGACGCCGTTCGCCGGAACCGCCGCGGCGCCCCCCGCGGCATCCGCGGCGTCCGGGCGCGGCTCGTCGGCGTTCCCGGTCCCGGCGGGCCGGCGACCTCCACGGCGGGCCAGCACCGACGCCGCGTAGCTCCCCAGCGCGATGAGCGTCGTCACCAGGACCGGCATGCGTCAGTCTCCCCAGCGGCGGAACGGCTCGAAGACGCGCACCGTGACGAGCAGTTCGCTCGCGCCGTAGCGCGTGCCGATGGCGTCGCTGAAGGAGAAGGGGGGGCTCTGCACCACCAGTTCGGCGGGGCCTCCGTCGACGGCGAAGAACCGGTACCCGAGATCGACGCCGATGCGCTCGTGGCACATCCAGGTCAGCCCCGTGCCGGCCTGCCAGGCGAAGCCCGTCGTCCGCGTGCTGCCGGCGAGCGTGATACCGATGGGGGAGGCGTCGCTCGAGAAGGCGGTCCGGTAGCCGGCGCCGCCGATGCCGCCGCCGAGATAGGCGTGGAAGCGGTCGGTGATCTCGAAATCGCGCCAGCCGTTGATCATCGTCGACCACCCGTCGCTCCCCGTCACCTGCACGTTGCCGAGGAGCGGGTCGGCGAAGTTGCCCACCACGGGGTCGCGGCCCCTTCCCTCGAACTCGCCGCGGAACCACCCGTTCGGCCGCTCGAAGGCGATGCCCGCGGCGCCACCGCAGGTGAACAGCGGCCCGTTGGCGTTCGGGCCGCCCGCCAGTTCGAGCGTGGCGAAGTCGGCGCCGAGAATCCCCGCCAGGTAGAAGCGCCGTTCGGGTCCGTCCGGCGGATTCCGCCAGGGCGCGAACCCCTCCCAGGACGGCGTCTCCGTCGTCGGCTGGCGCGGCGCCGCCGGGGGGGGGATCTCCGGGGGCACGGCCGTGGGGGGCGCGGGGATGGCGGTGGGCGGGGGGGCGTAGCTCACCGGCGGACCGTAGCCGAGCGAGGGTGATCCGTAGCCCGGCGCGGCCGGGGAAGGTGCGCCCGGGAGCGTGAGCGGCGTGGTGGCCGGGTCGGGGGGCGCGGGGAGCGGAGCCTGCGCGACGATCGCCGCGGCGGACGGCGGCGCGGGGGCGGGGCCCGGCGGGAGGAGCGGCGGGCCGTCGAGCACCGACCCCTGGAACACCGGATCGAGCGGCGGTGCGGCGGCGGGTATGGCGTTCACCGGCGGGGTCGGCACGGCCCGGGGGGTGAGCGCCTCCCGGCGCGGCTTCTGCGCGGGGCCGAAGGGGATCCCGACGCCGGTGCTCGCGCCGTACCCCGACGACGTGCCGAAGGCGGAGAACCCAGAGTAGTCGATGCCGCCGAACGGCGTCTCCGCGCACGAGGGCGCCGTGCCCGCCGCGATCCACACCGCGCCGGCCGTGATCGCACCGGCGACGACCCGATCCCGCCATCCCTGTCGCTGCATCGATGCCGCTCCCCGCGAAACCCGCGCGACCGCCGGGGCGTCCGCGATCCGCCCCACCTGATTCCCATCGAACCACGGCCGCCGGCGGATCCTCCCCGGACCGGGGCGCCGTCACGGTCTCCGGGACCGGCAGGGGGAGCGACGGCACCGGCCACGACCCTTGCCCAGGTTGTCAGGCGCCGTCGGAAGGGTCGTGGGCCCCGTCGAGACCGAGCCGGCGGGCGACGGCCCCGATCGACAGTCCCTGGACCAGGATCGAGAACACGACCACCGAATAGGTGAGCGTGACCACCGTGTCGCGCTCGGTGCCGGGGGGGAGGGAAAGCGCCAGCGCCACCGAGATGCCCCCCCGGATCCCGCTCCAGGCGAGGAGCCAGCCGGCACGGGGCGGGAGACGGAACCACGCCGGGAAGGCGAGCGTGGGCAATCCGACGACGACGAAGCGTGCCGCGACGGACAGCACCACCACCCCGAGCGCCGCGCGCGTCGACCCGGGCGTGTAGCGGACGACGGCGAACTCGAGCCCGATGAGGACGAAGAGCACCGCGTTGAGCACCTCGTCGAGCAGATGCCAGAACAGGTCGAGCCGCTCGCGGGTCGTGGCGCTCATCGACCATTCGCGCCCCTCGCTGCCGACGAGGAGCCCCATCACCACCATCGCCAGCGGACCGGAGGTGGCCAGGTGCTCGGCGAGGGCGTACGTGCCCACCACCGCCGCCAGCGTGATCAGCACCTCCACCCGGTAGTCGTCGATCGACGCCAGCACCCGATTCACGATCCAGCCCACGCAGAGACCGAGCACGCACCCCCCGGCCGCCTCGTGCACCAGCAGCGTCAGCCCCTCGCCCGGCGTGGGGGCGTGGCCGGTGCGGAGCACGTCGAGGAGGAGCGCGAAGAGGACGACGCCGACGCCGTCGTTCACCAGCGACTCCCCCGCGATCGTCGTCTCCACGTCGCGCGGCACTCCGGCCGACTCGAGGATTCCGAGCACGGCCACCGGATCGGTGGGGGAGACGATGGCACCGAAGAGGAGACAGTGGAGCAGCGGCAGTTCGAGACCGACGACTCCGCAGAGCCAGCGGCAGCCGAGCCCCACCAGGATCGCCGAGAGCGCCGTCCCCACCAGTGCCAGGATCCCGATCGGGCGCGCCAGCCGCCACAGGCGGGCCAGGTCGACGTGGAGCGCCCCTGCGAAGAGGAGCACCGAGAGCATCCCCTCCATGAGGACGTCGGTGAAGTCGATCGAGGCGACGAGCCTCCGCTCCATCGTCCCCGGCCAGGCCACCCCGAGCCGTTCGAGCCCGACGATGACGAGCGAGCCGGCGAGCGCCACCGTCATCACGCCGATCGTCGGCGGCAGGCCGAGGAACTTGCGGTTGATCCACGCCGAGAGGGCGGCCAGGACGAGGATCACGGCGGCGATGTCGAGCATGGCGGCTCCCGTCACTCGTCCCCGGCCTCACGCCCGGCGGCGCCGGCACGCCGCGAGAGAAACCCGCTCCGGAGGAGCCAGCCGAGGATCAGGGCCGCCGCGATCGCCGCCACGACCGGCCACCGGGGAACCGGAACCGGAACCGGAACCGGAACCGCGCCCGGGGCCGGGGCGGCGTCGGCCGGCGAGCGCCGGCGGTCGAGCGTCTCCCGGGCACGCTTCGTGGCGGGATGATCGGGGCCGAGGGCCTGCTCGTAGATCCTCGCCGCCTCGGCATAGTGCCCCGCCGCCGCCGCGCGGTCGCCGCGGTGGTCGGCGACGAGGCCGAGGCCGCTGTGGGCGGCGGCCAGATAGGCCCCGCCGCCGTCCGGCTCCGACTCGAGCGCCTCACGCTGCGCCTCGAACGACCGCTCCGCCCCCTCCCAGTCCCCGAGCCGGGCCTTGGCGGTGCCGATCTTCCCCAGCGTCGTCGCCCGATCGACCGCGTTGGCACGTACCCCCTCCCCCCCGTCCACCAGCTCGAGCGCCCGGTTCAGGAAGGAGAGTGCCTCCGGCCAGCGATCGAGCGCCATGGAGCTGTCGGCGAGGACGTTGAGCGCGTTCCAATCCGACGCCGCCGACACCAGCGGCGTCGGGGAGTCGAGGGTGCGGCGGAAGGGATCGAGCAGGGCGACGGCGTCGTCGGGACGTCCGAGCCCGTACGACGCCTGCGCCGCGAGGATCCGCAGCGTGAGCACCGCCGGGTCGTCCTCCCCGCGCGCGGCGGCGAGGGGGGGCCTGGCCTCCTCGGCGATCCGCAGCGCCCCGGCGAAGTCCTGCCGCCGCAGCGCCGCCACCGCCGCCATCGCCGGGGAGGGCGTGGCCCCGCCGGACGGGTCCTGCGCCGCGGCGGCCGCGGCCGTGCTCGCGACGACGAGCGCGAGCGCCAGGCACGTCCGCCGCCCGCCGCGGCCCCCTCCCCGTCGGACCATCGTCCCCGCCTCAGGCTCCCTCACGGCACCACCCCGCCGCCGGCCGCGGCATGGAGGCGCTCCAGTTGCCCGAGCGCCGCGGCCACCATCCGCTCGCCGGTCCCCGGCTCGCAGTAGCTGTGGTGCCCGGTCCAGGTCTGGTACCCGCCGAGGGCGTGACCCCGCGCGTCGGGGACGTAGCCCACCCAGTCGTTCGACAGCTCGGCCACGAAGGTGTGGCGGAAGGGGCTGCGCCGCTTGATCTCCTGCCCCAGCACCGTGAAGAACTCGGCCGGCACCGCCACGATCGCCACGTCGCCGACGACGAGCGTCTGGATCGACGTCGAGCGCGTCTCCCCCCGGTGCGGCGCGATCTCGGCGCGTTGCCTGCGGAAGACGAGCGCGGTGGCCTCGGCCGCCTCCGCGTTCCCCATGCGCTTCGCGCAGTAGGTCTTCACCGCCTCCTCCTCGGCCGACTCCTCGAAGGCCCGGACGCGGAACTCGAACGGCTCCTTGAGCGCCGCCAGCCGCGCGACCGGGCGCGTTGCCGCGGCGTCCCGGGCCCGGTTCACGGCCTCCTTGACGCGCGTCACCATCTCGTCGGCACCGAGCACGAGGTTGTGCGTCGAGCCCGACGCCCCCTGGAGGAAGAGGTGCACGCCACCGCGCTCCCGCTCCAATTCCTGGGCGGCGAGGCCGTAGAAGGCCGGCGACCGCTTCCCCGCCTGGCGGGCACCGATGGTGTGGGTGGAGTGGTTGAAGAGCGTGGCGACGGCCGATCCCGTCTCCGTCTCGAAGACCAGCACGGGGAGATCGGTGTCGAAGGGGCCGGTGGGGCGGACGGCGTCGTCCCGGTTCCCGATCCAGAAGATCGTGCCGTCGCCGAGGAGGAGGCGGCTGTTCTGGCCGACGCTCGACTCCTCCCCCAGGCGGTAGCGGAGCCGGCAGGGGGGACGCGATGCCGCATCGGCGTCGGCGGCGACGATCGAGGCGGCGATCGTGTCGGCCAGTCCCTTCACGAATCGGGCGTCGCGGTCGTAGCCGTGGACGCGCGTCGCCGAGGGGGCGGAATGGGTGTGGGTGGCGTGGACGAGGACACGCTCCGGAGCGATGCCGGCGGCGGCGCGGACGCGCTCCAGGGCGGCACCGGCGAAGTCCGCCTGCACGAGGAGGGCGTCGCACGAGCAGATCGCCAGTTTTTCCTGCCCCAGGGCGAGGACCACGCTCGTGGCCCGCAGCGGCGCCTCGGCACCGCTCGCCTTCCAGGGGTGGATCCCGCCGGCCATGTCCATCGCGTCGTCGGCGGGGATCTCCACCGCGGCGGCCCCGACGCGGAGCCCCGCCGCGCCCGCGGCCCGGCAGACGCCCGGCAGCGCGATCGAGAGGGCGAGGGCGAGGAGTGCCCGCGCCGAGCCTCCCCTCCAGCCGGTCGGTGCTGCGGTCAGGCTTCCCATGGCTGCTCCCGGCACGATCCCCGTCGCGGCGATCCCCGGACCGCGTCGGTCCGGCGGCCCGGCATGATAACCCTTGCCGGACGGGGCGCCCCTGCGACCGGGAGCGGAGGGGTGGTGACGGTGATTCGTGCGCCGGCAGGCGCGGTCGGCCGCGCACCTCGGCGGCAGGAGACCGCACCGCCGCACGCCGGACGGTCCGACCGCGTAGACTTGGGGCGGAACCCGTCGGCCCCCGCGGGCCGGCTCCTCGAGGAGGGCATGGCGATGCGTGCGACGCCGCTGCGATCGGTCGGGGCTGGCTGGCTCGTCGCCGCATGGGTGGCGGTGGTGGCCGTCGGCGTGTCGGCCGGCCGGGCCGAGACCCCGGTGTTCGACGACGACGAACTGACGCGCGGCTTCCTCCGCGGGCTCGTCGGCGTGGCCACCGCCGACGGCGTCCTCACCGGCGAGAGGGCCGCGGCCGAGTCGGCGGAACGGATCGGCAGCGGCGCGGTGGTCTCGCGGCGGTCGGGCGAGAGCCCCTGCGTGCCCGGCGACCGCGGGCTCTACGACTCGGTCGTGCCGGCCGTGGTGGCCGTCTCGAGCATCCACACCTGCGAGCGTTGCAGCGACTGGCATCTGGGGGGCACCGGGAGCGGCTGGATCCTCTCCCCCGACGGGCTCGTGGTCACCAACCACCATGTGATCGAGCGCGACAAGGGGCACCGTCTCGGGATCATGACCGCCGACGGTCAGGTCTACGCCGTCACCGGCGTGGTCGCCGCCGATCCGACCGGGGACGCGGTGGTCCTCCGCGTCGACACGCGCGGTCGACGCCTCCCCTTCCTCGCGCTCGGCCGCGCTCCCGCCTGCGGCTCGCCGGTGAGCGTCGTCAGCCATCCGGTGGGGCGCTACTACTGCCTCACCGAGGGGGTCGTCTCGCGGTTCCACCGTCAGGCGGCGACGAAGGGGGAGCCGGCCGTGGAAAACGCCCCCCACCCCGGTCCACGACCGGCCGCGACGGCCGCCGGCAAGCCGGTGTGGATGAGCATCACCGCCGACTACACCGTGGGGTCGAGCGGCGGGCCGGTGTTCAACGCCCGCGGCGAGGTGGTGGGGATGGTGGCACGGACGGTGACCAGTTCCAACGCCAAGCGCGACGAGGGGAACCCCCGCCGCCGTCCGCTCGCCGGCGAGACGATCGTCTTCAAGGACTGCGTCTCGACCGAGACGCTGCGCCGGCTCGTCGCGGGCATCGGCGATCCGGCCGCGGACGACTCGGTGGCGACCCGCTGATTCCGCCCGGCACCCGGGCTCCCCCCGGCTTTCGCCTGGGCCCGGAGCGTTTGCCTGGGCCCGGAGCGTTTGCCTGGGGAGGACGGCGTCACGCGCGACGTCGGCGGTGGCACCGCAGGGCGAAGAACGCCGCCGCCGGGGCGAGCAACCCGAGAGCGGCCGGTTCCGGCACGCCGACCAGATCGTAGCCGATGACGTCGAAGGAGCGGATGTCGAGCGGCTTCACGATCCCCAATTCTCCGTAGGAGAACGTCGGGTCCATGATCCCGAGGCCGAGGTTGTCCTTCCAATGGCTCGCCTGACGGCCGTCGCCGTTGAACTGACCGGTGGCGAAGGTGCCGAGCGAGGTCAGGCCCCCGTCGATCGAAAAGAAGGGTGTGTTCGTGCCGGTGCCCCCGGTGGCGAAGTCGAGGCCGCCGCCGTTGCGGGCCCCGCGGCGGTAGAGATCGAGGACGCTGAACACGCGGTAGGGGTCGAGTTCGGTGCCGCGATAGGTGGCGTTGCCGTTGGGAAACGACACGAAGTCGACCACGTCGACGCCGCTCACGAAACCCATGGCGTGGCCGATCTCGTGGATCGCCACGCCGACGAAGTCGAAGGTGCCGGGGCTGATGCCGTTCGAGCGGTCGAAGTCCCAGGAGAAGTTGCTCGAGAAGTTGATCGTGGCGTCGATGACGGCGTCGTTGGGGTCGAGCCCGGTGCCGTAGAACCCGAGCGCCTTGGCGTTGGCCCGGGGCACGTCGAGGATGGTGTTGTTGGCGGTGCCGTTGGCGTCGATCTGCAGGGCCCCGGTCTGCTCGTTGTTGGTGAGGAACGAGAGCGCGGTCCCGGCGGGAAGGCTCGACACGGCGGTGAAGTCGTCGCCGCTCGTCCGGTCGAGGGTGAGCGCCGTGCGCACGTCGGCGTAGCTGATGCCCACCGTCTGGAAATCGGCGTTCCCGAGGGTTCCTGCCCCTAGGGCCGGGTAATCGATCTCGATATTGATCGTGATGTCGTCCTGGAACCGGCTCGACCAGTAGGCCCCCGCCGCGGTGAAGCCGCTGGTCACGTTGGCGTAGAGGGTGGGGTTGGTCGTCTGGAGACCGACGAGGGCCCCGGTCGGGACGAAGGAGAAGGTGAGCGGTCCGGCCGTGGCGACGGCACCGGGCCCGAGGAACGCCGGGAGCGCGAGGAGGAGGGCCGCGGCGAGTCGTGCCGTGCGGCGGGCCACCCGGGGCCCCCGGCGATCGAGTGGTGTACCCATGGCCCTGCCCCGGTCGAAGGAAATCGTTCCATCACGCCCCGAAAGATCCCAGCATTGAAATCCCCGCTTCGGGGGAGTGTCAAGGTTTCGGTGGCGAGAGGTTCGCGGTTCGGGACGGTTTCCAGCACAGGGCGGTCGCGAGGCGCTCGCCGCACCGCTCGACGGTGGAGACCTGCGACGACTCCCCCTCCCGGCGTCCCACGCGCGACACAGAGCGCCGGTCAGGTCGCCGCCGGCTCGGCCACGGGCACGGAAGCCGGTGCCGCGGCGGCGACCGCCAGGAAGCGGTCCTTGACGTCGTTGAAGTTGCCGAGCGACGCCAAGTGGCGGTAGATGAGTTCCAGTTCGTCGGTCTTCGCGAGCGTGGCGAGGGCGGAGCCGTCGAGGGCCCGGAGCCGCTCGCGCGACACGCCGGAGAACCCGTTGATCGGCACCCTCTCCCCGTCGGGCAGCGTCACCACCGCCTCCATCGGCTCGAGCAGCCCGAGTTCGACGAGCCGCCGGCCGAAGAGCCGGGTGCGCTCGAAGTGGGACTGATAATCCTTGAGAAAGTCGAGCACGCGCCCCGTGTACGCGGAGGGCTTGCCGTCCTCGCCGAAGAGCCGCTCGCCGCGCCCCTCGGCGTTGAAGCCGGGATGGGTCTCGTCGATGCACAGCGTGAGGGTCTGCTCGTCGCCGCCCGTGGCGAAGACGAACGGATAGCGGCGGATGAAGGCCGGGACGTACTTCGCCTGCCACACCGAATCGGCGGAGAGGTAGAGATTCTGGTCGGGGCGGATGCCGAGCACCGCCACCGGCATCATGTCCCCGCCCGAGCCGGTGAAGACGATCGCGTACTCGGCGGATGCCGCCGGGATCTCGACCGCCGTCAGCGGCACGGCGTTGACCCCGGCGGCGAAGGCGAAATCGGGCACCGACGCGAAGGACCAGTCGCCGTGGCGCACGGCGCTCAGCGGGACGGCCGACTCGTAGAAGAGCAACTGCTTCGCCATGGCGAACCCCTTCGGATGGATGTCGATCGGCCCGGATGCTGGCGCGGCCCGCGTTCCCGTCCCCCGCGGGAATCCCCGCGGAGGCTCCGGCGCCCGGGGTGGCCGACCGAGCGCCCCGTGACGGCAACCGGTACGGCCGCCGCACGCGGAAGGTTCGGTCGCGGCTCCGGACCGAGCCGGACGCCGCCTGCGACCGGGAACCCCGGCGCCATCGGTCAGCAAGGACGATTCACAGTGCCCGGCGGTAGCGGCGGTTGACCTTCGACGGGCCGCCGGCGGCCGGAGGCTTCGGCGTCGACGGGCCCGGGGCAGCGGTCACCTCGCGGAACGCGGGGGCCGGGGCCGCCTCACGCAGCTCGTGCCCCGCCGCCGCCGAACGGCGTGCGCCGCCGGAGCGACCGGAGCCCGTGGACCCCGTGGTCCCCCCCGAACGCGACCGGCCGCGGCCGCTCCCCTGCCGCCCGCTCCCCTCGCCGCCACGACGCTGGCCGGATCGGCCGCCGCTGCGACCGCCCCCCTGCGCGCGTGGCCCGCCCGCCCCGCCGCCCGAGGATCCCGCCGGATCGACCTTCGGCAGGTCGGCGGGGAGATCGCCGCGCACCGGAATCGTGCGCCGCAGCAGCTTCTCGATGGCATCGAGACGTTCGCGCTCCTCGCGGTCGCAGAAGGCCACCGCCTCGCCGGTGAGCCCGGCGCGGCCGGTGCGGCCGATGCGATGGACGTAGGTCTCGGGCTCGTGCGGCAGCTCGTAGTTCACGACGTGCGTCACCTGGTCGACGTCGATGCCGCGGGCGGCGATGTCGGTGGCGATGAGCACCGGCGGACGCTTCCCCTTGAAGTCGGCAAGCGCTTTCTCACGCTGGTTCTGGCTCTTGTTGCCATGGATCGCGGCCGCACGCACGCCGGCCTTCTCGAGATCCTGGGCGAGCTTGTTGGCCCCGCGCTTGGTGCGTGTGAAGACGATCACCCGGTCCATCCCTCCGCGTTCGAGGAGATGGACGAGCAGTGCCCTCTTCTGCTTCTGGGCGACGTGGAACACCGACTGCGCCACCGTCTCCGCCGGCGTCGCCTGCGGCGCGGTCTTCACCTCGAGCGGGTCGCGGAGCATCGAGTCGGCGAGATCGCGGACCTCCGCGGGGAGCGTCGCCGAGAAGAAGAGCGTCTGCCGCTTCCGGGGCAGCATCCCCACGATGCGGCGGACATCGTGGATGAAGCCCATGTCGAGCATCCGGTCGGCCTCGTCGAGGACGAGGTACTCCACCGCGTCGATCGACACCAGCCGCTGCCCGATCAGATCGAGGAGCCGGCCGGGCGTGGCCACGAGGACGTCGACGCCGCGATCCACGGCGCGGGCCTGCGGGTTCTGGTTCACCCCTCCGTAGATCACGGCGGTCTTCAGGTGCGCGTGGCGGCCGTAGGCCTTGAAGCTGTCGTGGATCTGCCCGGCGAGTTCGCGCGTCGGCGCGAGGACCAGCACGCGGCAGCGCTTCGGCCCCGCCGGACGGCGGTCGTTCAGGAGGCGCTCGATGATCGGCAGCGCGAAGGCCGCCGTCTTGCCGGTGCCGGTCTGGGCGCAGCCGAAGAGGTCGCGGCCGGCGAGGACGTGCGGGATCGCCTTGGTCTGGATCGGCGTCGGCTCGGTGTAGCCCTCGTGCGCGAGGGCCTCGAGCAGCGCCGTGCACAGCCCGAGGGGGGCGAAGCCGGAGGCGGAGGCGTCGCCCTCGGAGCCGCGGCGCGGGACGGCGTGGGGACGCGGGGCTGGGTGATGGGTCGGGGAACGTTCGGTGGTCGTCATCTCGGGATCGCTTTCTGCTGTGGCGCTTTTCGGCGCGTGGGGAATGGCGCTCTCCGGGATCGGTCGATCGCGACCGACGGGTGCGGGGCTCCGGGCCGGGCGACGGGGTCACACGAGGCGACGGTCCCGGGGCGACACGGAAGCTCCACCGGCTCCCGGGGGGAGCGGTGTCCCGCGCCACGAAACAGGGCGCGGGGGGGCGAAGGGCGTGATGTTCAACCGCGGTCGAACGGCTGTTTCGTGCCGACGGCATCCGGAACATCCGGGCCGTCCGGGCAACTCGTGCCGGCCGCGGCGTGTGTGTCAGGAGAATCGTCGATCGGAACGCTGACGACGGATCGTTCGCGGGAGACCCGCCGGCGGGCACTGAACTGCCACGCGTGTGCGGAGACCTCACCCGATGCGTCGCCCGGTGGCCGATCGATACCTGCCACTTCGCTGGTGCGATCGTAGCACGCCGCCGCGAAAGACGCCAACGTCATTCGCCGGCCGCGTCCGGACCGCGGCCCGTGGCGCGGCAGGCCTCGGCCAGGACGATGCCCGCCGCCACCGCCACGTTGAGGCTCTGGACGTTCCCCGACCCGGGAATCCTCACGCGCCGGTCGGCGAGCTTCGAGATCCGGGGCGACACCCCCTCCGCCTCGCTGCCGAGGATCAGGACGACGTCGCGCGTCAGCCCCGCCGCGGCGACCGGGTCGCCGGTCCGGCTGGTGGTCGTGACGCGCGACAGCCCCGCGCGGCCGAGCGCCGCCAGGGCCGCCGGCGGATCGTCGAGAGCGAACAGCGGCACGAACTCGGCCCCTCCCTCCGCCACCCGCATCGCCGCGGCCGAGAGGGGGGGCAGGTCCCCCGCCGCGCCGATGACGGCGCCGCATCCGAAGTGGGCGGCGCTGCGGAGGATCGAGCCGAGGTTGTGGGGGTTCTGGACGCCGTCGAGGTAGACGAGCGGCCCCCGGATCGTGCCGTCGGCCACTCCGGCGAGGAGCGCCGCGGTGCCCGGACGCTCCGGCTCCCGCGCCAGGAGCACGATCCCCTCGTGGTGGAGGCCTCCGGCGAGCCGGTCGAGGCTCGCTCCGTCGACGATCTGGAAGCCGAGCCGGTGGGTGGCACAGTGTTCGAGGAGCTTCTTGAACGTCGGCTTCCGCGACGCCGAGACGTAGACGCGGATGACGTCCCCGGGGCGTCGGGCGAAGAGCGCCTCGCAGGCCCGCACCCCGTGCACCTTCTGCTCCGCGCGCGTGGCATGGCGGCGCGGGGTGGCCGCTCCGGCGTCTCCACCGCGTGGGCCGACCGGCTTTCCTGCCGCAATGGCGGCGGCGGCGGCGCCCCCCCTTCCTCCCCCCTGTCCGGCGCGACGCCCCGCCGCGGGCCTCCCACCGGCATTCCCGCCCCCCACCGGCGGCGGCGTGCGTCGAGCGCTGTCCGCCCGCGGACGTCGCGGCGGGCGATCGGAGGATCCGCGCGGATGCGTCATGCTGCCTGGTCCTCGCTGTTCTGTCCGCCCGGTGCCACCCGCGTCGAGCGGCGGGAAGGGGATTCTATACTCCGCTCTCCCCACCCCCCGGAGCCGTCCCGTGCGCCGCCTGCTGGTCGCTTGCTCGCTCCTCGTCAGCCTCGTTTCGGCGCGGGGCGGTGCCGACGAGGCCCTGCCCGCGGAAAGGATCTCGATCCGCGACGGCTTCGTCGTGGAGCGCGTCCTCTCCGTGCCGCGGGACCTCGGCTCCTGGGTCGCGTTCTGCTTCGACGACCGGGGGAGAATCTACGCCTCCGACCAGGGGGCCCGGCTCTTCCGTGTCACCCCGCCGCCGATCGGGAGCCCCGACGAGGCGGTCGTCGAGACGGTGTCCGACGCCTGGGGCCACTCGCAGGGGATGACGTTCATCGGCGGCGCCCTCTATCTCATGCAGCACGGCGACCACGCCCCGGAGCGATTCCGCCCCGACCGGCTCCTGCGGATCCGCGACACCGACGGCGACGACCGGCTCGACGCCGCCGAGACGATCGTCGAGTTCCCGCGCGTCACCGGCGACGCCGCGAACTGGTACGAGCATGGCCACCACGCCGTCATCC
Organism: uncultured Chitinophaga sp.; assembly: GCA_964567835.1. Taxonomy (GTDB): domain Bacteria; phylum Planctomycetota; class Planctomycetia; order Pirellulales; family UBA1268; genus QWOP01. Next base: position 14,394 of record CAZMOU010000018.1, read on the forward strand.
CCGGTCCCGACGGCCGGTCGATCTGGTTCGTGAGCGGCGACCGCAACGCCCTCCCCTGCGATCGCGTCCGCACCCCGAGGCTCTGGAACCGCGACAGCTGGGAGCACCCCTTCACCCCCGATCCCCACGCCGGCGGCTGGGTGGCGCGGGCCGACCTCGACGGCGCGAACATGGAGGTCGTCTGCGTGGGCCTGCGCAACTGCTACGACATCGCCTTCGACCGCGAGGGCGAGCTCTTCACCTTCGACAGCGACCTCGAGAACGACTTCGGCCTTCCCAACTACCGACCCTGCTCGATCCGCCAGATCACCAGCGGCGGCGACCATGGCTGGGGAGGCCGCGCCGGCGAGATGCTCTGGAATTGGCCCCCTGCCTGGGAGGACATCCAGCCGCCGCTCCTCGAGATCGGCCCCGGGTCCCCCACCGGCATCTGCTTCGGACACGCCGCCGCCTTCCCGCCGCGCGAGCGCGAGGCCCTCTTCGTCTGCGACTGGAGCTACGGGCGGATGTTCACCGTCCACCTCGGGCCCGGGGGCGTCACCCGCAGCGCCGAGGCGGAGCCCTTCCTCTCCGCACAGGGGCTGCCGATCGCCGACGTCGCCGTGTCGCCGTCCGACCACGCGCTGTGGTTCCTCACCGGCGGCCGGGGCACGCACTCGGGCCTCTACCGGGTGACCGCGACGGCGGTGGCGGCCGACCCTGCCGGTGAGGAAGGCGGCCCTTCGGCCGACGACCACGCGGCCCGCGATCGGCGCCGCGCCCTCGAGGCCTTCCACGGACGGATCGACCCGGCGGCCCTCGACGCCGCCTGGCCGGCGCTGTCAGACCCCGACCGGGCGATCCGCGCCGCGGCGCGGGCGGCCGTCGAGTGGCAGCCGGTCGCCACCTGGCAGGCGCGGGCCCTCGCCGAGCCCGACCCGCGCACCGCGCTCGAGGCGCTGCTGGCGCTCGCCCGGGCCACCGCGGGACGGCGCGACGTGCAGGAGGCGATCGTCGCGCGGCTCGCGGACCTCGACTTCCCCGCGCTCGCCACCGAGGAGCAGGCCTGGTATCTGCGGATCCTCGCCATCTCCGCCTCGCGGCACGGTCGCTTTCCCCCGGACGTGGCCACGGCCATCCTCGGCCGCGTCGAGCCGGCGCTCCCCACGGCCGACCGGGAGGTAGACGTGGCGATCGTCGGGCTCGCCTCGGCGCTCGGGAGCCGCACGTTCCTCGAGCCGGCGCTTTCGCTGCTCGAGTCGGCCCGCACCCAGGAGGAACAGGTGGCCTACGTCCGGGCGCTCGTCGGCTCCGCCGGCTCCGCCCCCTGGACGCCCGCGCTCCGCGCCCGCTTCGTGACCGCGGCCCTCGACACGGTCCCGCGCTGGAAGGGGGGCTTCACCGCCCGGGCCGTGCGCGACTCGATGCTCCACCAGGTGACGGCACTGCTCCCCCCCGGCGAGCGCGAGCCCTTCGCCGCGCGGATCGAGGCGGCGCGGGCCCCGGCACCGGTCGTGCCGGCGACGACGCGCCCCTTCGTGAGGAAGTGGACCGTCGACGACCTGGCCGACGTGGAGCGCGACGCCGAGCGCGGCGGGGGGGACGCCGGACGTGGCCGACGGCTCTTCGCCGAGGCGGCCTGCCTCGCCTGCCACGGCTTCCGCGGCGAGGGGGGACGGGCGGGCCCCGATCTCACCGGCGCCGGCCGCCGCTTCACGCCGCACGACCTCCTCGTGAGCGTCCTCGAACCGAGCCGGGTGATCGCCGAGCAGTACGCGCTGCAGGTCTACCGCATGGCCGACGGCACCACCTTCACCGGCCGCACCGTGAACATGGCCGGCGACGAGGTGATGGTGGCCACGGATCCCAACGATCCCGGCGGCAGCGAGGTGCGCTACCGCACCGGCGACCTCGAGGAGGTGGTGCCGTCGCCGGTGTCGTTCATGCCCGAGGGGCTCCTCGACACCCTCTCGCGCGACGAGATCCTCGATCTGCTCGCCTTCCTGCGCGGCGGGTGAGCGTCAACCGCGCTTGCGCGTGAGCATGAACTCGTTCCCCTCCGGATCGACGCACATCGCCAGGTGCGGCGGCTGGCCATCCTCCGGCTCCGGCTCCTTCGTGAGCGTGCCGCCGGCCGCCACCACCTCGCGCGCCCCGACGACCACGTCGGGCACCTGGAAGGAGAGCCCCGTCCAGGTGCGCTTCCCCTCGCCGCCGGAATGGATCCCGATCGTGCTGCCGAGGATCTCCACCTCGGCGATCACCGGATTGCGCTTGAGCACGCGTCCGCCGAAGAGACCGCAGTAGAAGTGCACCGCCCGGTCCATGTCGGCGGCCCAGATCACGTACTTCACACGTTCGACGAGCATCGGTGGCGGGCCCCGGGGGAAGCGGCGGCTGCGGATCGTTGACGACTGTTCTCCCACGGACCTACGCTTTCGTCCATCACCCCGAGGAGCCCGCCATGTCCCTCCGCACCGATCGCCGTGCCCTCCTCGCCGCCGGCGGGGCAGCCGCCCTGTCGCTCCTCGCCCCCGGTCGCCGCGCCGTCGCCGCCGGGGCCGGCCCGCTCCGGCCGGTGCGTTTCGGCGTCTCCACCTACTCCTTCTGGCAGTTCCGCAAGGACCCGTCGCCGATCGAGGAATGCATCGACCGGGCGGCGCGGATGGGCTTCGACGGCGTGGAGATCCTCCAGGTGCAGATGGGGGACGACCAGTCGAACGCCCGCCTCCAGCGCCTCAAGCGCCGGGCGCACGCGCTCGGCCTCGCCCTCATGGGCTTCTCCACGCACCAGGGCTTCGTCAATCCCGACAAGGCGGTCCGCGACGACAACGTCGCCAAGACGCTCAACTCCATCGACACCGCCTACCGTCTCGGCATCCCCACCATGCGCATCAACACCGGCCGCTGGGGAACGTCGAAGAACTTCGACGAACTGATGGCCAACAAGGGGATCGAGCCGAACCTCCCCGGCCACACCGACGAGGAGGGCTTCGGCTGGGTGATCGAGTCGATCGAGCGGCTCCTGCCCCGGGCCGAGGAGTGCGGCGTGGTGCTCGGCCTCGAGAACCACTGGGGGCTGGGGCGCACCGCGGCCGGCGTGATGCGGATCGTGGAGAAGATCGACTCCCCCTGGCTCCGGGTCACGCTCGACACCGGCAACTTCCTCGAGGACTCCCAGGCCCAGATGGAGCGCCTCGCGCCAGCCTGCTGCCTGGTGCAGGCGAAGACCTACGACGGCGGCGGCAAGTGGTACACGCTCGACATCGACTACGCCTGGGTGGCGAGGCTCCTCGCCAGCCACGGCTACCAGGGCTGGATCTCCCTCGAGTTCGAGGGGCAGGCCGACCCGGAGGTGGCGGTGCCGGCGAGCCTCGCCCGGCTGAGGGAAGCCTTCGCCGGCTGACGCAAGCCCGCGCTCCCTCACTCCCCCGCCACCCGCCGCACTCCTGCGATGACGCGTTCCTCGACGTCCTCGGCCCAGGGGGACGGCTGGCCGTAGTAGACCATCGCCCCGCCCCCCTCGTAGCCCCCTTCGAGGAGCACGCGCCGCGAGGGGACGTAGGCCATGACGTCGTCGGCGTAGGCCGTGACCCAGGTCCGCCCGCCGCGCCGTTCGCGTTTCAGTCGCAGCGCGTAGTCGACCACCACCTCGCCGCCGAGGAAGATCCACTCGATCCCCGTCGATTCGTCGCCGAGTTTCCACACCGCCACCGGATAGGGATGTTCCGCGTCGAGGGGGCGGCCGGTCTCGGCACGGCGGCGCGCGAGGACGCGGGCCCGGGCGGCGACGAAGCGATCGGGGGAGGCGGCGTCCCGCTCGAGATCGGCGTCGCCCGGGATCGACGCGAAACGGAGCGGGATCTCGGCCCGGGCCCCCGCGAGCCGCGGTGCGAGCGGCGCCATCCTCCCGCCGGCGAGCACCCCCTCCACGGCGTCGGCGAGCTGCCGGCCGTAGTCGCGCGCCAGTTCCACGCTGCGCCGCGGGAGCGGGTTCTGGTCGGCGCCGCAGCCGGCCCAGAAGAGGGCCACGGTGCCGGGACGGCCCGACTCGATCCGTTCCTGCGCGAACCCGGGGTAGTCGGCGCACCACGACTGGAAGGAGAGGACGGTGGCGTGGCAGGCGTAGCCGAAGACGACCGCCGCGAGCGAGCCGTCGGGCCGCCTCGCGGCGAGGACCGGCACGTCGTGATCCACCGGCCCGGCGAGCCGGCCGGCGGCGCGCAGGGCGGGCACGTCGGCCTCGGGATTCGTGCGCCGGTTGACGGCGAATCCGGCGGTGCCGCTCCCCTGCAGCAGTTCCACGGGCCCCAGCGCCGCGATCGCCTCCCCCGCCACCTCGACGATCGTCGCCTCGAGCCGGGCGGCGTACGCGGCCAGCGGGGGCTTCGCCGTCTCCGGCAGCACCTCCGTCATCACCGCCAGGCTCCCGCCCACGATCGGCCCGCAGTGGGTGTGCGACACGGCGATCGCCACGCGGTCCGGTCCGAGTCCCTGCCCGTCGGCGAGCTTCGCACGCACCCGTCGGACGAGATCGCGGTCGATCGCCACGAGGTCGAGGGTCACGAGGCAGGCGCGGCGGCCTTCGGCGTCCTCGAGGAGGAGCACCTTGCAGAACAGGTCGCTCTCGGTGCCCTCCGCCGGCCGGTCGCGCGACGCGTAGCCCGCCATCCAGAGCGGCTCCGTGGGGGTGATCCTCCGCGCGGCCGCTCCGGCGCGCCATCCCCCCGCCTCGGCCGATCCGGCCACGAGGAGGAGCGTCAGTGCCGCCACGGCCCGGCCGCACGACGGCGCGAAGCGTCCCATGCCGATTCCCTCCCCTCGCCCACCCTCCGGGCGGCGCGACACCGCCCCTCGCGCCGATGCTACCCCATCCGCCGGCACGTTGCCGGCGTCGCGGACCCGGGCGTAGATTCTCCGCTCCCGTGTCGCCAGCCGCCTTTCCCGAGGATGTCCTCCATGGCCGCTCTCCCCCCCCCGTTCGTCGTCGGCGCCGCGCTCGCCGCCCTCCTCCTCGGCGGGCCGGCCGTCGCCCAGCCGGCCGCCGCCCCGCCCGATGCCGGCATCGCCGCGGCCGAGCATGCCGCGCAGATCCTCTCGGTCGTTCCCTTCGAGCCGATCTTCAACGGTCGCGACCTCGCCGGCTGGACCGGAGACACCGCCGGCTACGCCGTTGAGGACGGGGTCCTCGTCTGCAAGAAGGGGGGCAAGACGCTCGAGACACAAGCTGAATACGGCGACTTCGCCCTCACCTTCGAGTTCCGCCTCGGGGAGAGCGGCAACAACGGCATCGGGATCCGCGTGCCGCGCGGCGGGTATCCCTCGCGCGACGGCGTCGAGATCCAGATCCTCGACCACGACGGCCCGCTCTACGGCCGCGAGGCGGAGATCCCGGGCGCCGGCAGGCAGCGTCTCTCCTGGCTCAAGCCCTGGCAGTACCACGGCAGCGTCTACGGCATCGCCCCGGCGAAGACCGGCGCCCTCAAGCCGGTGGGCGAATGGAACACCGAGACGATCGTCGCCATCGACGACCATGTGATGGTGATCCTCAACGGCACCGTGATCGTCGACGCCTTCCTCGACGACTCGGGTGTCCTCGACGGCTCGCCCCATCCGGGGAAGGATTCGCGGCGGGGCCACGTGGTCCTCGCCGGCCACGACGACCGGGTCGAGTTCCGCAACCTCGCCATCGCCGACTGGTCGGCCTCGCCGCCGACCCTCCGCGCCGCGAGGGCCAACGAGCCCCCCGCCGGCTTCACCGCGCTCTTCGACGGCCGGTCCCTGGCGGGCTGGAAGGGGCTCGCCCACGGCGATGCCAGCGCCCGCCGGGCGCTCGCCGGCGCCGACCTGGAGAAGGCGCAGGCCGCCGCCGACGCGAGGATGAGGGAGCACTGGCGCGTGGACGACGGCGTGCTCGTCTACGACGGGAAGGGGGACAGCCTCTGCACCGCCCGCGACTACGGCGACTTCGAGATGCTCGTCGACTGGAAGATCCCGCCGGGGGCCGATTCGGGGATCTATCTGCGTGGCACGCCGCAGATCCAGATCTGGGATCCCTGGGATCCGCGGGTCGAGGCGGGGAAGCCCGCCCCCTCGACCCCCGAGGCGTGGGTGGCGCAGTACGCCAACGGACGCAACCTCGGCTCGGGCGGCCTGTGGAACAACCGCCAGTGGCGGAACGCGCCGCTCGCGCTCGCCGACCGGAAGCCGGGGGAGTGGAACACCTTCCTCGTGCGCATGGTGGGGGAGCGCGTGAGCGTGTGGCTCAACGACACGCTCGTCGTCGACCGCGTCAAGCTCGAGGATTACTGGTCGAAGGGGGAGAAACCGGTGGCCCGCGCCGACCAGATCGAGCTGCAGCACCACGGCAGCGAGCTGTTCTTCCGGAACCTCTTCATCCGCGAACTCCCCTGGTGAAGGGACCGGCCCGCACGACCGGCGGGGCCGGGCGCGGCCCCCCTGCCCCGCCCCCACGCCCCGCGGCCGCGGGCTGTTACGGCGGCCGCCCCGGCACGGTCAGCAGGAGGAAGGGCGTGTCCGGCACGGCACCGCCGTCCGCCGCGCCGTCACGACCGATCCTCTCCGGGGCCGCCCGCACGCGGGCGGAGCGTGCGATGACCCTCGCCGAACTGCTCCCCGTCCTCCAGATGGCGATCGCCCCGGCGGCACTCGTCTCGGGAGTCGGCCTCCTGCTCTTGTGCATGTCGCAGCGGTTCGCGACGGTCGTCGACCGGACGCGGAGCGTCGCCCACGCGGTGGCGTCATCCCCGGGCTCCTCGTCGGCCGCCGCCCGACGGCAACTCGCCCTCCTCGTCCGCCGGGCCTGGCTCCTGCGGGGCGGCGTCGGCGCGGCGGGGGCGAGCGTGGCCCTCACGGTGCTCCTCATGATCGTCCTGGTGGCGGGCACGCTGGCCGGCGTCGACGTCGCCCCCGCGGCGATCGGCCTCCTCCTCGCCGGGCTCCTCACGCTCCTGGTCTCCCTCTGTCTCTTCCTCCGCGACGTCACGCTCTCGCTGAACGCCCTGTGGGTCGACCTGCCGCCGGGATCGCTCCTCCCGACCGAGGCGCGTTCGATCCCCCGCCGACGGCGTCGCGTGTGGGAGCCGGTCGAGGCCTGAGGCCGACCTCGTCCGTCGTCCCGGCGCGTTCCTTGCAGGCCACACCGATCTTCCGCAAGATGCGCGGACGCTCCGTCGTGCGTGACGGTGCGGGTTCGGCCGCGGCCATGGAGCCGCCTCTCCCCGGGAGCTTTCGCACGATGGCGCTTGAGTGGAACCGCCGGCTCGTCGCCGCGCTCGCCTGTTTGGTGTCGTTCGGCTCCGTGGCACCGGCCGACGAGCCGGCCGAACGGATCTTCGTCGGCGGCACCGTCCTCACCGTCTCCGAGTCCGCCCCGCGGGCCGAGGGGGTGGCGGTGTCGGGGGGAAGGATCGTGGCGGTGGGGACGCGTGCCGACGTCGAGCGCCGGCGCGGTCCGGCCACGGAGGTCGTCGACCTCGCCGGCCGGACGCTCGTCCCCGGCTTCGTCGACGGCCACAGCCATTTCTTCTCCCTCGTCGACGTCCAGACGCAGGCGCTGTGCGCCTCCCCGCCGGCCGGCACCTGCCGCACGGTGGCCGACGTGATCGCGGCCCTCGGCGCCATCAAGGAGCGGCGGAAGCTCGGGGCGGGGCAGTTCGTGATGGGCTTCGGCTGCGATCCCGACCTGCTCGCCGAGAAGCGCTTTCCGACCAAGGCCGAACTCGACCGGGCCTTCCCCGACAATCCCGTGTTCATCGTCCATGTCTCGGGGCACGGCGCGATGCTCAACTCGAAGGCCCTCGCGGCCTATCGCATCACCGCCGCCACCCCCACGCCCGCCGGCGGCGTCATCGGTCGGGAGGCCGGTTCGCAGGAACCCGACGGCGTCCTCTTCGAAACCGCCTTCCTGCCGATCTTCGCCAAGCTCCCCTCCCCCGGCGACGAGGAGATCCTCGCCATGCTCGAGGCTGGGCAGGAGTTCTACCTGCGCGCCGGGATCACGACGGCCCAGGAGGGGGCGACGATGAAGCATCAGCTCGACCTGCTGCGCGTGCTCGCCGAGCGCGGCGGCCTGAAGCTCGATCTCGTCGCGCTCCCCTTCATCACGGAGATCGACGCGGTGTTCGCGGGGAAGCCGCCGGCGGACGAGCCGGAGTACCGGGATCACCTCCGCATCGGCGGCGTGAAGATCGTCACCGACGGCTCCCCACAGGGGCGCACCGCCGCCTTCACCACCCCCTACCTCACCGCCGGCCCGGCGGGGCAGAAGCCCTGGCAGGGGGAACTCTCCTTCCCGCAGGCCACGATCAACGAATGGGTGAAGAAGGTCTACGACGGCGGGGCCACGCTCTTCGTCCACTGCAACGGCGACGCGGCCATCGACGCCCTCCTCGAGGCCCATCGCGTCGCCTCGGGGGATTCCCCGGAGAAGCCGCGCGGCACGGTGGGGATCCACTCGCAGTTCATCCGCCGCGACCAGCTCGAGAAGTACGCCGCCTGGGGGATCACCCCCTCCTTCTTCACGCTCCACTGCTTCTACTTCGGCGACACGCACGTCGCCAACCGTGGTGCGGCCCAGGCGGCCTTCATCAGCCCGATGAAGTCGGCGCTGGCCCTCGGTCTCCGGCCGACGAACCACACCGACTTCAACGTCTCGCCGCTCGACCAGATCTTCACGATCCACACGGCGGTGAACCGCGTGTCGCGTGACGGCCACGTGATCGGGCCCGGGGAGCGGATCTCGCCGCTGGAGGCCCTGCGGGCGATCACCCTCGACGGCGCGCGGATGTACGGCGAGGAGAAACGGAAGGGCTCGATCGAGCCGGGCAAGCTCGCCGACCTCGTCATCCTCTCCGCCGACCCGACGGCCGTCCCTCCGGCGGAGATCGGGAAGATCCGCGTGGTGGAGACGATCAAGGAGGGGAAGACGGTGTGGAAGGACTGACGCGGATCAGGAGCCGTTCTCCGGCGTGGCGACGCCCGCTCCCCCCACGGGCGTCCGCGCCGGCGCGGGAGTCCAGACGGCGTCCACGATCCGCGTCCACTGCGAGGCGTAGACGAGCGCGGCGAACGCGGCCGTGGCGAGGATGCCGAGGGCCACGGCGGCCGCCGCCGGGAGTTTCTCGAGCAGCCACAGGAACCCCTGGCTCGCCGTCGCCCACGCGGCGGCGATCGCGCGTCCCTTGCCGCGCACCTGGCCGACGCGTTTCCAGTCCATGAGCGGCAATTGCTTCGGCTGAACGACGCCCAGCGCCGCGAGCACGAGGGCCGCCGAGAAGAAGAGCAGCGGCAGGCCGACGACGAGCGAGAGCGGCTGGAACCGCACGACCGACCGCGCGGTCTCGGTGACGTGCCAGGGGACGGCTTCCCGGAGCATCCCCAGCGCCGCGTCCCGCTCGTGCGGGGCGCCGAACGTGTATTCCTCGACCGCCCCGGGCCGGATGACCCGGAACGTCTTCTCGCCGGTCGTCGACTCGACGCGGTCGATCGTGTGGATGGGGACGCGGCGCCACGCCGGGGGCGTGCCTCTCCATCGGCGCGATACCGTGTCCTCGGCCACGTCGGCGGGGGCCACCCGGCGCGCCTCGAAGGCCGCCACGTGCGAGGGAGCGAGGGCCCCCTCCCAGATCGTTCCGTCGGCGACGGCGAAGAACGATCGCGTGTCCCAGGTGACGGCGGTGCCCGCACGTTTCAGGGCGGCGAGGCGTGTCCGCGCGGCGTCGCGCACGAGGCGGAACGCCGACACCACACCGCACGGCACGACGATCCCCCACCACGGCGACCAGAGGACCGCGGCGAGGACGCCGAACACGGCCACCGCGAGCGAGGCGATCCCGACGACGTCCTCCCGGAAGCGGATCTCGATCGAGTTCATGGCTTCAGGGTCCGCCCCCCTGACCCGCCTCCGGGCCGCTGCTCCTGGTGAAGACGTGTTCCAGTCGCTCCACCGTGGTGCGCCACTTCTTGCTCCGAGGCTTGCAGACGGTGTTTTGGTTTCCGAAGAAGCCGACTTCCTGCACGGCCGCTTCGATCGGCCTGGTCTCGAGCCACTTCACCGGCACGAAGTACTCGCAGCGGTCCGGATCGTCGATCTCCCCGCGGCTGTAATCCGCACGCTTCGACACCTCGACGAGCCGCCGCTCTCCCTCCGGCGTCTTCACGCGAAAATCCGCCACCGACTCGCGCGGCCCGACGACGCGTCCGACGCCCACGTATCCACTGCCCGGGACCTTGACCCACACCCGGTCCCCTGGAGAAAGCAGCTCAAGCGTGCGGCTGTACCAGATACCCCCTCCGCCCGAGACGAAGCCGTACTCGACGGCATCCTCCCAAGACCGATGGGGCCCCGCCCCGAACGAGACGTACACCTCCCCGTTCCAGGGCTCATCCTCTCCCCTCTGCGGAGTCGCCACGACGTGTGCTTTCGCAGGATCGATCAGCCACACCCGGCTGACGAACCTGTCGTCGCCATGCGCGAAGACCTGGAAAAACATCGCATTGATGGCAACGCCGCGGTCTCCGAGATAGCGGATGATCCGCTCGGTGCTGTCGTCGAGCGAAGCGGCCACGAGGACGATCTCGTGGCTGGCATTCAGAGCCTCTTCATCGAGCGTGACGCCGAATCGGGCCTTGAACTCGGCGGCCAGGTTTCCGCCCGGCTTGAAACGGCCGTAGATCGCTGCGATCTCGGCGGCACCGAGATTCGCCACCCAGCTCGCGTAGTCGAGCGCCTGGGCCACGACCTCGCGCGGCGTCCGATCGCGCTTCAGTTCGATGAGGACGAGGGTACCGTCGGGATTGACCGCGAGCAGGTCGATCCGGCCACCGAACCCCGTCTCTTCCTGCCGGCCGATCAGCATGATGTCTTCGGACAGCAGGCTCGGGCTGGCCACGATCATCTGCTCGAGCTGCTGTTCGCTCGCGAGCCGTGCCTCCGCGAGCGGCTGCGGGCGGTCGCCGACTTTCCAGATCGATTGGCGGATGGGCATGGAGTCGGCTCCTGGATTCAGTCGGACGAGGCTCGTGTCGGCTTCGGGACTCCTAGAGCCCGCGCGATCTGCTCGAAGCCTTCTTCATCGCGGAAGGCGGCGATCTCGTCCTCTATCCCGCGCAGGCACACCTTCTGCCAGGAGTATCGTGAGTCGTGGTGCTCCCGGATGAAGTCCGTCGAGAGCGTGTAGTACTCGACCGGTCGCATGCCGTCGCTGCCGTCACGGCCATGGTAGAAGTCGCCGATGTTGAGAAACACCACAACGAGGAACTCGAACGCGTCGAGGCTGATGTCCTTGACCGGAAACGCGCGGTCGCTGTCGCACTGGTAGCGGCTCTTCACCTGCACCCGCACCTGCGGCAACTCGCGGCTCCGAGGCCTGTGCCGCGGATCGGGATGGATGCAGATGAGGTCGTAGCCCTCGTTTTGGGGCGGGGCCTTGTAGGTGAGGATGTTCCGCCGCATGAGCGACCCCATCACGAGGTACTCGGCACCGGCGGTCACGACGGGGAAACGGAGGAAACGTTTGTCAGCCATCACGACGCCTGCACACGCGACGCACCCCTTGCGATGGTGACACACCCGGACGAATCGTTCCCCAGACCCGCCCGAAACGGTATCGCATGGTGGGAAACGATTCGATTCGAGTTGCCCTGGACGCGATGCCCCTCATGGCCGTCACCGTACGCCGCTTTCGATCGGTGGCCAAGTGCCCTGGTCAGGGCCGACCGTTCGGCATCGACCGGTTTGGGGGAGCTTGCCGTTTTCCCCGCCACCGACTACCCTCACCCCCCAACAGAGGGCTTTTCGGTCTTCCCGGAGGGTGGATCCATGACGCTCGTTCTTCACTGCGGCGAGTCGCTCGACGTCGATGCCCCGCGGTTCGACGAGACCGGTCGCTTCAAGCTCATCCTGCAGTCCGACGGGAATCTTGTCATCTACGCGCACGTCATGAGGCCGACTCCACGGATCATTCCCACCGGCGCCACCAACACTGGATTCGGCGCGGACGTGCAGTTGCACCTCTCGGAGCAGGGGCAACTCCAGATGCGGCGGAAGTCCGATCCTTCGAAGATCATCTGGACACGTCCGATGTTGTTCAAACGCCCGCACGACTCTCCCTTCCCATCGCATTGGTATCCGTTCGGGCGACCGCCGCGAGCGGGGGCGACGCTCCACCTCCAGACAGACGGCAATCTGGTGCTCTACGCGCCGGAAATGAAGCCCGAGACGGTACTCTGGACGATGGGTACCCTCCTGCAGGATCTGGACCCCGAGGGGAATCCGGAAGCCTGCAAAGCCGTGGCCCACAACGCCATGGTGCTCGTGATCGGCAATGGGATCCTCACCACGGCAGGCTCGGGAGTCGTGCGAAACGACACCGGCAAGCTCCTGGAGGTCATCACGGGAATGCAACGCCCGGTTCAAATCCCCCAGGGCAACTACGCCACGTTCGCCCAGTCTGGCGTCGCGCAACCCACGGGCACGCTGATGCTGCCCGCCTTCGCCGATGCATCTGGAGGGGGAGACGCCGTCTATGCCAAGGACATCCCGCTGCCCGTCGGATCGGTGATTTCCGTCGGCCCGATCGCGTCCGGTGGATTCGGCCTGCACACCGTCTGATCCGCCCTGCCTGCAGGGCCACGGTATCGGCCAACGAGCATGAATCCGCGGCCGCGGTCGCTCGAAAGTCTCCGCCCCTCACGGGCGCGCCGTGACGAACTTGCGCTCGTCGAGGACGCGTTCGCCGTCCCACCGGTAGGCGCAGAGGAAGCCCCCCTTCGCCACGCTCCAGTCGAGACAGGCGACGTTGCCGCGGAGCAACTCCGGCCGCTCCCCCGAGAGCCAGTAGTGCCCCACGAACACCGGCACCGCGTCCTCCGGATAGGGCGTCGCCGCGTCGATGACCTCCTCCGGGAGCGCCGCGTCGGAATCGATCGTCTCGGTCGCCAGGGCGTAGGTGCGGAAGGTGTGCCCGTGCGGGGCGTCGTACCAGCGGACGCGCGTCTTGGTGCGGCCGTGGCCGTCCCGGTCCCGGAAGGTGACGCCGGGGGGAAGCCGTGCCTCCTTCCCCTTGAGGACCGCCTCCACCGGCTCGTGGAGCGGGCCCCGCGGCGAACAGGCGGCGTGGAGGAAGGCGTCGTCGATCGGCCCGGCGATGCGCTTCATCCGGGAGTCGTCCCAGCAGGCGTGCACCACGCGCAGGTCCCCGAGATCGAGCCACAGCGGCAGCGACCGGAACCACTCGAGCGCGGAGGCGAGCTCCCCCTCGGGCACCTGCCCGAGCGTCTCCGACAGTTGGCGAAGGTTCTTCGGCGAGTGGCGGCGGAGGAACTCGCCGGGGGCGTCGGGGTCGGGCGTGAAGTGGGCCAGCGCGTTGAGCTCGTGGTTCCCCATCACCGCCAGCGCCGTCCCGGCGTCGGTCATGGCCCGGACGATCCGCAGCGTGTCGCGGATCCGCGGACCACGGTCGATGAAGTCGCCGAGGAACACCACCCGCCGCTCCGGATGCCGCCACGCCCCGCCGACGTGCCGGTAGCCGAGGTCGCCGAGCAGGCGCTCGAGCGCGCCCGCATGGCCGTGGATGTCGCCGATGAGGTCGTACATGGATCGGTTTCGCCAAGAGGGCCGGGCACGCCCCGGACGTGGGCCACCCTACCCTGTCGCCGCCATGCCTGTCAGCCCGTCGCCGCGGCGGGGGTGCGGCCGGCACGGCTCCCGGTCGCTTGACCGGCCGGTGCCTCCGCGCCAGACTCGCTCCGCCGAACCGCCGGGAGGATCCGCCGGGAGCGGCGCACTCCCCGCCCCCGGCGACACCCCATGACGCCCCCCCCGCGGTCCGTCCGCTTCGCCCGCCGTGTCCTCGGCGTCCTCCTCGCGATGCTCGCGACGACCGCGGCCGCCGACGACGGCGCGGCCCCCGGATCGGACGGAGTCCTGCGGATCGCTTTCGTCGGCGACATCATGCTCGACGGCGGGCCGGGGCACCTCGTGTCGATCGGGAAGGATCCCTTCGCGCCCTGCGCGACGATCCTGGCCGACGCCGACCTCGTCGTCGGCAACCTGGAGTGCGTCCTCGGCCACGAGGGGGAGCGGCAGCTCAAGCCCTACGTCTTCCGCGGCGCCGATCGCTCCTGCGAGTTCCTCGTGAAGTACTTCGACGCCCTCTCGCTCGCCAACAACCACACCCTCGACTTCGGGCCCGCGGGGCTCGTGGAGACGCTCCGGCGCCTCGACGCCGCCGGGATCCCCTCCTTCGGCGCGGGCGCCACGCCGGCCGCCGCGCGGAAGCCACTGGTGATCGAGCGCGAGGGACGGCGCGTCGCCCTGCTGGGATTCAACGAGTTCTACAGGGAGGACTACGCCGTCTCCGACGAGCGGGCGGGCAACAACCCGCTCGAGGCCGAAGCCCTGCTCGCCGACATCGCGCGCTCGCGCGGCGAACTCGGGTGCGACATCGTCATCCCCTTCCTCCACTGGGGCGAGGAGGGGGAGCCGGCTCCGCGGGCCGACCAACGCCTGCTCGCGCGGAGGTGCGTCGACGCCGGGGCGTCGGCCGTGATCGGCTGCCACCCGCACGTCACGCAGTCGGTGGAGACCCTGTCCGGGGCCCCGGTCGTCTACAGCCTCGGCAACTTCGTCTTCGACTACTTCGCCGGCGATCCGGAGGTGAACGTGGGCTGGGTGGCGATCCTCGGCTTCCCCGCCGGGGGCCATGGCCCCGCCGATCTGGAGATCGTCCCGGTGAGGATGGATCCGGCCGGCGTCCCGGCACCGGTCGTCGTGACCGCCGAGTGACGTCGGACCCCGGGATCCCGCGCGGAGCGACACCGTGAAGAGCCACACCGAGCGACTCACCTTCACCCTGCCCGAGCGGATGGCGTTCCGCAACATCACCCCCGAGGTGGCGGCGGCGGTGGCGACCAGCGGCGTGCGCGAGGGGCTGTGCCTGGTCAACGCCATGCACATCACGGCGAGCGTGTTCATCAACGACGACGAAACGGGGCTCCATGCCGACTTCGGCAGGTGGCTCGAGACGCTCGCGCCGTTCGACGCGAGCCCGCGCACCTACGCCCACAACCGCACCGGCGAGGACAACGCCGACGCGCACCTCAAGCGCCAGGTGATGGGGCGCGAGGTCGTCGTGGCGATCACGGACGGGAAGCTCGACTTCGGCCCCTGGGAGCAGATCTTCTACGGCGAGTTCGACGGACGTCGCCCGAAGCGCGTCCTGGTGAAGATCGTCGGGGAGTGAGCGGCACCGGGCCGGGCGGGAGCGCCAGCCGCGGGGTGCCGCGGCGCCGCGCCGGGTCGTCGAGCGCCGGCGGCCGATCGGGCGACGGCCCGGGGAGAAACACCGGCCGGCGGCAAGCCGGGCCGCCCCGGCAATCCCGGAAAGCCCGGGCGACCGGGCGGACTGCGTCGCGAATCCCCCCTGCGCGAGCGCGCCTGCGTGCGACGAGCGGCGCGTGTCGATCGAAGGGGAGACTGCGGGTCGTGCGGATTATCCGCCCGGCCGCGGCGCCCGGCGACGAGGAGACGACGCATGGCCCGGTTCGCGCTTCGGACGACGCTCCTCCCCGTGATCGCCCTCCTCGTGGCGCACGGCCCCGCGGCCGTGGCCGGCGATCCGCTCGGCCTGTGGCGGGGGCTCAAGGCGGCGGCGCAGAGCCTGCACCGCGAGCGGCCGCCGACCTGCAAGGACGACCAGGTCGAACTGCTCGCCGACGAGATCGACTGGCTCGAGCACCACATCGACGCCTACGGATCGATCGTCGCCAAGCAGCCCGACGTCTGGGGCCAGAGCCGGCTCACCCGCCACCGCTACGAATACGAATCGCAGATGAAGGCCCAGCTGGGCAACTTCCAGGATCTCAACAACGCGAGCATCAGCCGCAGCGACCAGTCGTTCGTCGGCCTGGCGATGGCGATGAGCCACGGCGCCGACGGGACCTCGCCCCAGAGCTTCACGACCGTCCAGAACCTGATCTCCGACCCGACCGACCCGTCGAGCGGCGTCATCGACCGGGCCGCGCCGTTCACGACGGGGACGCAGCAGCCCTTCGCCACGTTCGGCATGGGCGACGGCAACGCCGTCAGCCTCGAGCCCTCCATCCATCTCGATCACCTCTCGCAGTACATCGGCCACCTCGACGAACTGCGGCGCATCAACGAGGGGGACGACACCGTCGATTCCCCCGGCTACGCCCTCAATCTCGTCCGCATCCCGATCTCGATCCTCCCCGGAAAGCACACCCAACAGGGCCACGGCGCCGAGGTGACGGTCATCGGCGAGGCACAGCTCGGGGACGACCTCCTCCCCACGACGTTCCGCAACCTGGTGATCAACGACCTCGTCGATCTCCTCGCCCCGGGGCTGACCTTCGCCGTCAACAACGGCGATGTCCGCACCGCGCTGTGCATGACGGGTCTGGCCCAGGACATGAACGCCTTCGAGGCCCGGATCCTCCCCGACGGGCGCATCGCCCGCGGCGTCGAGTCCGCCCCCGATCCCCTCCGTGACGAGCAGCGGCACAAGCTCGTGGAGAAGGTGCGCAAGGCGATGCGTTCCCACACCGTGTCGGTCTCCGTGCCGACGGCGAAGATGCGGCGGGCGCGGATGCCGCTCCCCCCGGAGGAACTCGTCGACGTCGTCGGCGAGGTCCAGGTGGCGCTCCTGCTCCGGGCGACCTTCGAGGCCCTCGGGGCCAATCCCGCCAACCGTCCCTGCATCGAATACAACGACGTCCGCGGCTTCCTCGGCGAGGAACTCCAGGCCGCCTACGACTTCCTCTCGCAGCCGCGCCAGGCCGCGGTGTGGGAGGAGATGCCCGGCTGGAACCTCGGCGAGCTGGTCCGCAGCCACCGCATGGGGGAACTGGAACTGCGGCGCCGGGCGTTCCTCGAGTCGCTGGGGATCGACGACGCGGCGCCCTTGAGCCACCCGATCACCGAGCCCTGCCTGGGCTGCGCCTGCCGGGGATCGTGCGAGAACGACGTCGGTCCCTGCCGGATCTGCCGGACGACGACGGCGGTGCTCGCCTGGATGATCCTCGTCGAGTCGGCCATCCTCAACGAGCGGCTCATCGAGGACATGCGGAACATCGCGACCTCCAAGGGGATGGTGGCCGACTGCAGCCTGGCCGGCCCGTTCTACGGCCCGAATGCCGGTCCCGAGGCCCGCGACGGCTTCAACGACTACGTCCGGCGACGCTGGCCGATCCGGGTGTTCGCCCTCGATCCGGTCTCCGCCGAGCAGAACGTGGAGGAGATGTTCTCCCAGCGGCGGGAGATGCAGCTGGCCCTGGCGATGGCCGTCGCCCACGGCCGCGCGAACCGGCAGACGATGGCCCGCTACGACCGCGCCCTGCAGACCAACATCGCGACGATCGGCCTCAACCAGACCGCCGTCGGCTTCACCCACGGCGCCGACACCTTCGGTTGGCGCTTCTACCCGCGGATCCAGACCCCGCCGACGCAGAACAACCTCGCCGCCTTCCGCGACACCCTCATCGGCACCAATTCCCGCAGGCAGGATCTCTCCACGCGCTGCATCGAGCCGGGGATGCGCGAGTGCACGGCGATGATCGTCATGCCCTCGTTCGTCCCCTACGTGACCTTCGACATCCGCACGAACTGGTTCTCCCTCACCGACCCGAAGTCCACCGACCAGAGCATGCGGCAGGCGATGAAGCTCTCCCGGAGCGTCAAGTCGATGCAGCGGACGGCGGCGCTGTGCGCCGAGAACGCCTGCGCCTACCGCGACGGCGAGGTGGCCAGGCTGATGCGCCGCGTCGACCAGCTCGACCGCGAGCTGCCGCTGCAGACGATGATCGCGCAGATCCCCTACGAGAACACGAGCGGCGGCTTCGAGCTGTTCAACACCGGTGTCACCGATCTGGCCCCCGAGCTCGTCGGCTACTACGGCGCCGAGGGGATCGACACGACGGGCACGACGACGGTGTTCCTCGTCGGCAAGGGTTTCAACCTCCACGACACGAGCGTCATCGCCGGCGGGAAGCCGGTGCCGGTGACCCTCATCAGCCGGCAGGTGCTCCGCGCCGAGATCCCCCCCGGAGTCCAGGTCATCCGCCTCCCCTCCAAGTCGCAGCCGATGGCGACCCCGACGGCGGCCCGGCATGCCCACCCCCGCCGGGCCGTCGCCCGCCGCTCGTCGACGGCGATCGTGCTCGCCAGCGGCACCGAGCGGATTCCCACGCCGGCGGGCACCTCCCCCAATCCCCTCCGTGGCGAGGGGGAGGACGCGCGGAAGGGCCGGGAGCGGGGCAACGATCACGGCCAGTCCCCGAGCCAGTCCCCGAGCCAAGACCAGGGGCGGAACCAGGACGGAGGCCAGGACCAGGATCCCACCCAGGGCGACACCGAGCCGCCGTCGGTGCTGCGTCGGCGGTCGATCCAGTTCCCGTTGCCGGCTCCCCCGGCGCCTGCCGCGCCGACGACGGCGGTCTGCCGCGACGACGATCCCTGCTCGGAATGCTGCGATGTCCAGGCCTTCGTCGACGTCCACATGGCCACCCCCTACGGCGTCAGCGATCACCTCCTCATCCCGGTCTACGATCCCGGCACCCCCCCCGCGCCGGCGCCCGCGCCCTCCTGCGACCTGTCGATCGATCCCGGCGCCGCCATCGAACTCACCACCACCAAGACGAAGACGGGGGGGTGGAGGGTCGACGAGTTCTTCCGGGGAAGCAGCGACCGGATCACGATCACCGCGCCCTCCTCGTTCGCGGCGCCCGCGGGGGCCGAACTGCGCTGCACGCTCCGGGACGACCGCAGCGGGGCGACGGTGGCGACGTTCTCCGTGCCGGTACCGCCGTTCCTGTCGTCGGCGCGGGCCTACGTGTTCACCGGGGCCGACCTGCGGAACTTCATCGGCGACACGTCCCGGCCCGCGACCGACAAGACCCTCCGCGGCGCGATCAAGCCCTACGTCGATCACCTCGGTGCGAGGCGGAACGACGGCGGCCTGCCCGACGTCGCCTGCGATCTCACGCTCACGGCCGAATTGGCCGCCGGGCAGCAGGTGATCCCGGTGGACGGCTCCGTCGCCGTGAAGGTGCTCCGCGCCGACCAGCGTGCCGACCAGGATCCCGCCTCGCCGTGACGGAGCCCCGTCGCGTCACCCGTTCACGACGTTGCGGGGAGAACCGGCGAGGAACGCCGCCACGTTGCCGGCGGTGGTGTCGAGGAGGCGCCGCCTGGCGTCGCGCGTCGCCCAGGCGATGTGCGGGGTGATCACGCAGCGCGGGGCGGAGAGGAGCGGATTGGAGGGCGCGGGGGGCTCCACCGAGAGGACGTCGAGCCCCGCCCCGGCGATCCGTCCCGCGGCGAGCGCCTCCGCGAGCGCGGCTTCGTCCACGAGCGCCCCGCGGGCGGTGTTGATCAGGAACGCCGTGGGCTTCATGAGCGACAGCCGGCGCGCGTCGACGAGTTTGTCGGTCTCCGGCGTGAGCGGGCAGTGGAGACTGACGACGTCGCTCTCGGCGAAGAGCCGGTCGACGTCGACGCACGCGGGGTCGCCGTCGGGCGAACGCCTGTGGAACAGGACCGTCATCCCGAACGCCCGGGCCACCCCGGCCACCGCACGCCCGATGCGGCCGTGGCCGACGACGCCGAAGGTCCTGCCCGCGAGTTCCACCAGATCGCCGTCCCAGTAGCAGAAGTCGGGGCAGGCGGCCCAGCGCCCCTCGTGGACGGTGCGGTCGTGGTGGCCGGTGCGGTTGGTGAGCTCGAGGAGCAGGCTGAACACCGCCTGGGCCACGTTCGGCGTGCTGTATTCGGGGACGTTGCACACCGGCACGCGGCGGGCCCGGGCCGCCGCCACGTCGACGACGTTGTAGCCGGTGGCCAGGACGCAGACGAGCTTCAGGTCCGGGAGCGCCGAAAGCGTCTCGGCCGTGAGGACGGTCTTGTTGGTGAGGACGACGTCGGCGCCCGCCGCGCGGGCCACGACGTCGGCCGGCGCGGTGCGGTCGTGGACGACGAGCGTGCCGAGCGCCGACAGCGCCTCCCAGGACAGGTCGCCCGGATTGGCGGTATATCCGTCGAGGACGACGATACGGGTCATGGTGGCACCGGGGGCGGGGGAGGACTGACCGCACCACACCATACCAACCCCGGCCTCGGCTTCACACGCCCCGCGGCACGGCCCAGTGGCCGTCGCGGTAGGCGCGGCGGAGGAGCGCGTCGGCCTCGTCGTCGCCGCGGATCCGCTCCGCCTCGGAGTCGAAGGCCAGAGTCCGCCCCAGCCGGCAGGCGATGTTGCCCAGGTGGACGAGCGCCGCCGACCGGTGCCCCTCCTCGATGTCGGCGTGCGTCCGCCGCGGCTCGGCTCCGGCGGCCGCCGAGCGCACCGCCTCGAGGAAGTCGTCGTGGTGGGCCTGGATGTCCACCCCCCCCTCCATCGACTCCACGAGCTTGTTCCGCTCCGAGAACAGCTGCCAGCCGCTCCGCTTGCCCAGGGTGATCATCCCCTTCGTCCCGTAGAACGCGTTGCCGTTCTCCTGCCCCTCCTGCACGTAGGGGGACCAGTCGCGCTGCTCGAAGACGAGCTGCCGGCGCCGCGCCGAGCCCTCCGGCCCCGGCCACTCCCACACGCAGTACTGCGTGTCTGGGAACTCCTGATCGTCGTCGAAGACATACTTCCCCCCCAGTCCGGCCACGCGGTCGGGATGGGAATCGACCCCCAGCCCCCAGCGGGCGATGTCGATCTCGTGGACGCCGTCGTTGCCGATGTCTCCGCAGCCGAAGTTCCTCCAGAAGCGCCACACCCCGGGAAGGAGGTTCTTCTGGTAGGGCTGCCAGGCGGCGGGGCCCACCCAGTGGTCGTACGAGAGCCCCGCCGGGGGGTCGCTCGGTCGCTCGCGGCCGATCGAGCCGCGGCGTTGGCTGTTCCAGGCCTTGGCGACGATCACGTCGCCGATGGCACCGGCGCGGATGCGCTCCATCGCCGCCCGGACGACGGCGCCCGAGCGCGATTGCGTCCCCACCTGCATCGCCACCCGGTTGCGCCGCGCCGCCTCCACCATCAGCCTGCCCTCGCGCAGGTTGTGGCAGGCGGGCTTCTCCACGTAGACGTGCTTGCCCGAGTCGGCGGCGAGGATCGCGGCGGGACCGTGCCAATGGTCGGGGGTGGCGATCCAGACGGCGCGCACCGCGTCGTCGGCGAGGACGTTCCGCAGGTCGTCGGTGGCCTGCGGGGCGTCCCTGCCGGCGTCGACGACGAGCTTCCGCGCCGCCTCCAGCCGCGCGGCGTCGACGTCGCACACCCAGGCCACGCGCACGTCGTCGCGCCGCACGAGCGCCTCGAGGTGCGACCGCCCCATGCCGCCCGGTCCGATGACCGCCACCGGAAGCGGCACCACCTCGGCGGCCCGCGCCGTCGCCCCGGAAAGCACCGGCACCGTGGCGGCGGCGGCCCCGAGAAACTCCCTCCGCGTCCCCTGCAGGAAATGCATGGCGTCCCCCCTCGTGGCCCCGCGCGACGGTCCCCGATCGGGACCCGCGTGGAGGGAGAGCCTATCCTCCCCGGGCGATCGCGTCAGCCCACCAGCCGGCCGGGGCGCCGCACCACGCGCAGCCGGCCGTCGGGCACGAGCGTCGCGGCGGAGGCGACGTTCACCCCGTCCATCCACCAGACGACGGTGCGGCCACCCGCCTTTTCGCTGACGACGAGCCCCGGCCGGCCGGCGCTCCCGGCCGCCACCGTCGCCACCACCGACCAGGCCGAGGCGGGAGAGGCGCCGTTCGCCGGGAGGAGGATCCGGCTGGCGACCGCCGCCGGACCGTTCATCAGCCACAGCACCGCCGTGCCGCTCACCCGGTCGCGCCACACGAGATCGCCGCGACCGTCGCGGTCGACGTCGACGGTGGCGGCCACCTCCCAGCGGACGTCGCCGCCGATCGCCGTCGCCGAGCGCCGCGTGACGCCGTCCATGAGCCACAGGAACGTGGCCCCGGTGGTCCCGTTCCGCCACAGGAGGTCGGCTTTCCCGTCGCCGTCGGCGTCGTGGCGGCCGGAGGTGGAGACGAGGCGCCACGTCAGGTCGCCACCCACCACGGCGCTCCGCGTGACGCGGGCCCCGTCCATGAGCCACATCACGGTGGTGCCGGTCGCGCCGTGCCGCCAGACGAGGTCGTCGCAGCGGTTGCCGTCGAAGTCGTCGGACGACTCGAGTTGCCAATCGGCGCCTCCCCCCAGCGCCGCCGTGGTGCGCTGCGTGCCGTCGGCCCGGAGGAACCGGATCGAGAAAACGCCGGTGGCCGCGGAGCGCCAGACGAGGTCGGAGACACCGTCGCCGTCGAAGTCGCCGATCGTGGCGACCGTGTTGCCGGCGCCGCCGCCGAGCTTCCGTGTCCCCTTCGTGGCGCCGTTCGCGCCGAGGAGCCAGCCGACGTAGACGCCCGTGGCCGGGTCGCGCCACACGAGATCGCCCGCCCCGTCGCCGTCGAGATCGATCGCCGGCCGGGCCGGGGCGCGGAAGAGCGATCCGTCGGCGGCGGCCACCACCGCGGCGTAGCGCCAGGCGGTGGTCAGGGGCTCGTCCATGGCGTGGAGCTTGGCGAAGTCGCCCCAGGGAGTGGCGCCGGCCTGGCCGGTGAACAGGAAATCGACGTACAGGCTCATGCCCGCGCCGGCCAACCCCGCGAGGTAGGTCCGGTAGAGATCCCCCATCCGCGGATCGTTCGTGGCGTCGTGGAAGGCCCGCTGCGCCGGCCCGCCGCGGCCGTCGAGGTGGACGCCGCCCTCGTAGGCCACCAGGCCGATCGGGCGACCGAGCGCGGCGCTCCAGCGATCGGCGAGCGCCTTGTGGAGCCTCGTCCATTCGATCGCCGTGTCGATCGCCGTGCGGCAATCGGCGAGGATCGTGTCGACGGTCGTGCCCGCGGTGTAGCCCTCGCGCTGTTGGTCGGTCGGCGCGAAGTAGGGGGCGATGGCGAGGACGTCGAAGGATCCCCCCATCGCCGAGGCGACGCGATCGACGATCCATTCGTTCGCCGCCTGTCCCGCCGCCACGCGCACGAGTCTCGACGTCTGGCCGACGAAGACCTCGCTCCAGACGTCGAGGTCGCGCTTCGCCTCGCGCCCCGCCACCTGCCAGTGGTCGAGGCCGGCGTACTCCGGCCGCGCGGAGACCTCGTCGACGTACCTCGCGCCGTCGAAGCCCCAGGCCCAGTTCCAGATCTCGTTCGACCACTCGACGTGGGCCACGAGCCCGGGCTCGAGATGGTCGCGGACGTAGGTGGCGAAGGCACGCACGTAGCCGTCGTCGGCCCGCGGCGGCATGTTGAACCAGGGATCGGCGTCGAGCTCGTTCGCCAGCTGCACCATGTATTCCACCGCGACGCCGTTGACCAGGGGCTCGCTCGGCGATCCCCCCGGCCCGGAGCCCTGCCGCGCCGCGTCGACGGGGCGGGCGTCGGCGGCGGAGAGGATCGTCGACCCGTTGGTCTCCTGCCAGGGCATGAAGCGGATCGCGGAGAAGGGCCCGAGGCGCTCGAGGAAGAGCGGATGGAAGGGGGAGAAGGGGGCGCCCGGCGACCACACCTCGCCGGCGAAGCTTTTTCCCTGCCAGTCGGGCATCCAGACGTGGATCCCGCGGACCGGGTCGGCCGGGTCGGTGGCCTCGATGCGGACGAGGATCCCGGCGTTCGTCGGCGTCACGGCGAGCTCGGCACGGTGGATCCCGTCGGCCCCGGTGCTCGTGGAGAGGACCTTCGCGTCGAAGCCGAAGCTCACCGTCCCCTTCCCCTGCCACTGGGCGTGGTAGGTCCCGGCGGCGTAGGCGCCGACGTCGCGGAAGAGGAGCGTCGCCGCCTGATGACGGAACGTCCGTCCGTTCTCGGTCCAGGTCTCGAGCCGGGTCACCTCCCCCTTCGCATTCACGGCGAGCGGATGGGTGTCGCCGACGTCCCAGGTCACCGCACCGCTCGTCGTGTCGACGGCCTGCGCGATCCAGGGCCGCGACGCCTGGAAGGCGTCGGTGAAGGTCCAGGCCGGCGACCAGTCGACGACGCTCTCGACGTTCATCCCCACGCGCATCGGCGCGGCGGCGAACATGGCCCGCGTCTCGAGGCGCTCCGGCCCGGCGGGGGACCGGGCCCGCCGCCGCGCCCCGGCCGCCGGCCCGGCGGGGCGTTTTGCGGCGTTCGCCGGGGCCGAATCGAACAGTCGTCGCAGGGCGGGAAGGAGATTCATCGGCGTCGCTCCCGGTGGTTCCGTCCGCCGTTCCGGCGGGAAACGCGAACGCCCGCGCCCCGCTGCCACCCCCCGAACGGTCCCCCGGGGCATCCCCCGTGCACATCCCGTGCCGCGACGCCGCTCACTTCACCCAGCGATGCGCGTGGGAGAAGGAATGGTGGTACCAGCTCCCCTTGGCGAACGGCCGGAGGTGGATGCCGCAGGGGATGCGGTGGCCGCGGGCATCCTTGATCTTCCCGCCCGTCGAGTCGATCACCAGCGGCACGCCGTCCGGGCTCTCCGCGCAGTCCCCCACCCACATGATCACGTGCGTCACCTTCGTGCGTTCCCGATTGCCGATGTAGAGCAGGTCGCCGGGGCGGAGCTGCCGGACGAGCTCGGCATACCACTCGCCCGGGTTCCCCGCGGGCCGATGGATCGTGTCCGCGTGCAGTTCGCCGTGCGACGACGGCGCCCGCGTCCGCTCCGCCTGCTTGTGGACGTCGGTGTTCAGGTGGATGCCGAGGGCCCAGTTGTAGTTCCAGCCGCTGAAATTGCTGCAGTCGAGCCCTTTGCCGTGGCGTTCTCCGCAGCACTCCTTCCAGGGCCACGACTCGGGCGGATCCCAGTCGGGGACGTGGTGGTGCTGGTACTGGTAGCCGATGAAGCGCGTCGCCGCGGCGACCACGCGCTCGCGCCGCCACTCCACCGGCTTGCCCTGGACCTGCGGCGGGCAGTCGAACGTCCGCGGGGGCACGCCCCACGAGCCGTACGTCTTCCGCACCCGGGGCGAGTACCACTCGCCGTGGGGCACGGAGCTCTCCTCGGTGTGACGGCCGCGCGGCCCTTCGGCGTCGAAGAGGAGCTCGCGGAGCGGGTGGCGGAAGGTGAGGCGGTAGGGGCTCTCGTACGGCCCGGCATGCTCCACCGCGTCGATCGCCTCGTCGATCGTGGCGCTCTCGCCCGAGTCCCCCTCGTCGGGCGCCTCCGCGACGGCGTCCGCCGCGGGAGCCGGCGGGCTCTCCTGCGCGGAGGCGGACGCGGACAGGAGGACCACGGCCCACAGACCGCTCCATGCCGCCGGGCATCGGGGGGGCACGGCGAACGCTCGACGTCGGACGTCCATGACGATCTCCTGCCGTTCTGACGGCGACTCCCGACCGCCGAGACGCCTCCTGCGCGGCATCCCCGTCGCGGCCGATGGCCATCCTACCAGCGGATACTCCGCGGTTTTCGCCGCTCGGGGCGCCCTTCCCGCGCCCCCGGCCGATCCCTATCCTCCCGCCCGCCGAGGGGAGCCGGGGGGCGGTCCGCGCCCCCCGCGGCGCCGCCGCGGCCGCCATCCCAACGGGAGCCCCGTCATGCTCCGTCGCACGTTCCTCGCCGCCCCGCTCGGCCTCGTGCTCGTCGGCTGCCGCGGGCAGCGCCAGTTCGCCCGCATCGTCAATCCCGGCGACCGGCTCATGACCGGGAGCCACCAGGCGGGAGCGGAGACCTTCGGGCCGCTCGTCGACGAGGCGGTGGCCAAGCTCCTGGCGAGACATGCCGAGATGCCCGTGCAGCAGGTCTCCTACGACGACGCCGGCCAGCCCCTCCCCTGCGCACCGAAGCGGATCTGTTTCGTCGGGGTGGAGAACAAGAGCGCCGAGGACATCGGCGACTTCAAGGACGAACTCTACGAGGTGATCGACGCCCGGCTCCTCGGATCGCCGGCGTTCGAGCCGCTCAACCGCCGCTTCGTCGACGCCGGCCTGCGCGAGACGCGCCTCCGCCCCGACCAGCTCTGCGTGCCGGAACGGATGCGCGAGTTCGCCGCGCACCTGGAGCGCGAGGGGGAGCCGATCGACTACCTGCTCTACGCCACGCTCACCTCCGGCACGACGCGCGAGAACCGCGACTACGAGCGTTCCTACCGGCTGACCATGGAACTCGTCGACGTGCGCACGGGGGAGTACGACAAGCAGTCGGCCGATCTCGTCAAGGGCTACCACCACAGCCGCTTGAGCCGGTGGCGGGCGACCAACCCGCTGTCACGATAGGCCGTCTGGTGCTGCCATGCCACGGCCCGGCCTGCTCGTCGTCGTCGTCCCCTGCCTCGCGTTCCTC
>CAZMOU010000018.1:40737-40986 GCA_964567835.1 uncultured Chitinophaga sp.
ACGCACCTCACGCGCCTCGAGCCGGTGCGCGCGGCCTGGTTCCGCGGCGACCTCGCCGAGACCGACCGGCTGCTCGGGGAGTCGATCGAGAAGCATCCCGGCGATGCCGACGTCCTCGAACTCGACGCCGCGATGGTGGCCCTCGCCGACGGCAGGCCCGACGAGGCCCGGCGGAAGCTCGTCGCGGTCCGCGACCGCTTCGACCATCTGGAGCAGGAGAGCCCCGCCGAGGACGCCTGGGCGCTGCTC
>CAZMOU010000019.1:0-12249 GCA_964567835.1 uncultured Chitinophaga sp.
GCCGGTGCAGGAGGAGAAGACCTCCACCTACACCGTCCAGGTTCCCTACACCGAGACGGTCGAGCAGTCCTACACGGTCAACGTGCCGGTGACGGAGGAGAAGACCTCCACCTACACCGTCATGGTGCCCTACACCGAGGAGAAGGTCTCGACCTACACGGTCCAGGTCCCCTACACCGAGCAGGTCGAGCAGACCTACACGGTGAACGTTCCCTACACCGAGCAGATGACCGGCTCGCGCACCGTGCAGAAGCGGGTCGCGGTCCAGGGCACGAAGACGGTGCAGGTGCGTGGTGGCCGCTGGGAGACCCAGCAGGTTCAGGTCGGTGGCGGCGTTGACGCCAACGGCTGCGAGTGCCCCCCGAAGATGTGCTGCAAGCGCGTCTGGGTGCCGACCTGCGAGACGAAGGAAGTTCCGACCTGCACCTACCAGTGCACGACCGAGGAGGTGCCCTACACCTACTCCGTGTCGCGCAGCCGTCAGGAGCAGCGGAGCCGGATGGTGAACGTGACCCGGACCCGCAGCGAGGAGCGGACGCGCACCTACACGGTGACGAACTGCCGCCCCGAGGAGCGGACCCGGACCTACACGGTCACCAAGTACGTCCCCGAGACGAAGACCCGTTCGGTCAACGTCACGAAGTACCGTCCCGAGGAGCGGACCCGCTCCTACACCGTGACGAAGATGGTGCCCGAGACGAAGACCCGTTCGGTCAACGTCACGAAGTACCGTTCCGAGGAGCGGCAGCGGACCTACACCGTCACCACCCAGGTGGCGGAGCAGCGGACGCGTTCGGTGAACGTGACCAAGTACCGCCCCGAAGAGCGTCAGAGGTCCTACACCGTGACGAAGATGGTGCCCGAGACGAAGACCCGCACGGTCAACGTCACGAAGTACCGTCCCGAGGAGCGGACCCGGACCTACACCGTGACGAAGATGGTGCCCGAGACGAAGACCCGTTCGGTCAACGTCACGAAGTACCGTTCCGAGGAGCGGACCCGCAACTACACCGTCACGGTCAACGTGCCGGAGGAGCGGACCCGCAGCTACACCGTCACGAAGTACGTGCCGGAGCAGAAGTCCCGCAGCGTCAACGTCACCAAGTACCGCACGGAGACCAAGACCCGTGAGTACCAGGTCACGAAGATGGTGCCGGAGACCATGAGCCGTGAGGAGTCCTACACGGTGATGGTCCCGCAGCAGAAGACCGAGAGCTACTCGGTCACGGTGTACGACAACGTGCCCGAGACGATGACGCAGACCTACTCGGTCCGCGTCCCGCACACGGTCACGAAGGAAGTGCCCGTCCAGAAGTGTGTCACCGTCGCCGTCGAGGTGCCGGTGGAGAACGCTTGTGGTGGCTGCGGCTCGGCCGGTGCCGGTGACGCCGGTGCTGCCGGCGGCTGTGCCTCGGGTGACTGCGGCGGTGCCTCGGCCGGTTCGGCTTCGGCCGGCGGCTGCGGCGAGTCGGCTGCCTGCTCGAGCTGCGGCTCGGCCGGCAGCTGCGGCAAGGCCTGCGGCAAGAAGGGCTGCGGCCGTCGCCACCGTTGCGGCCGCTGCGGCTGAAGCCGTGGCGTCTCCCGGCTCCCGAGCCGGACGTGACGTGATGTGAAAAAGAGCGGGCCGGACGCCAGGCGTCCGGCCCGCTCCGTTTTTATCGCGAGCTTTTCGCTTCGCGCTCGCTCGGGCTTTATCGCGAGCTTTTCGCTTCGCGCTCGCTCGGGCTTTATCGCGAGCTTTTCGCTTCGCGTGCGCTTTTTTCGCGTGCGCGACGTCCTGGATCACCGGCCCGCTCGTTGAGGGGGTGGTCCGTCTCGGCCCCGTTTGGGGGGCCGTTCGTCCGGCCTCTCCGCCGTGGTCGCTCAGGCCCGGGCCTTGAGCAGGTCGCGGATCTCGGTGAGGAGCTTCTCCTCGGCCGAGGGCTCCGCGGGTGCCGCCTCGTCGGCGGCCTTCGTCTTCATCAGCCAGCCGAGGAACTTGACGATGAACACGAACAGCGCCGCGGCCAGGATGAGGAAGCTGACCACGTCGGCCAGGAACAGGCCGACCGGGATGCCGTCGCCGAGGGGAATCTTCCAGTCCTTGTAGCCCTGATCCCCGGGCATGATCACGCCGACGAACGGCATGATGATGTTGTCGACGAGGCTCGACACGATCTTCCCGAAGGCGCCGCCGATGATCACGCCGACGGCGAGATCGACGACGTTCCCCTTGAAGGCGAAGTTCTTGAACTCGTCGAGCAGCGAGAAGGCCGCCTTGGTGGAGAGTGGGTCGTCAGCGTTCATGGGTGAACCTCCGTGGGTACGGGGAGAAGGGATGCACACTCCGGACGCGGCCGGGAGAGGGGACGCGGCGCCCGCCGCCGACCTCTGGCGGGCGTGTCCCGTGCCGGAAGGCTAGTCGCCCCCCGTCCGCGGCGAAAACCCCCGTCCGTGTCGCGGTCGGACGATCGTCCGATGCCGTGCCCCGCGGCAGCGGCGGTCATCGTCCGGGGTCCCCGGAAGTCGGGGGAGCGCCGGCGGAGGCCCGACAACGCGGCGGAATGCTTGCACGAACACGCGGAAGATGGTGAGTTATCGGGATCCGGCAGCGATGACCGGACGAACGAGGCACACACTGTGGGGGATTTCCATGCGACGCGCGGTTCCGTCCCGACGGGCGGGCGAAACGGGTTTCTTCATTCCCACGGCCCGGGGGCCGCGGTGGATCGTTCTCCTGGCCCTCTGCCTCGCGCTGCACGGCGGCGCTTCCGCGTTCGCCTGGCAG
Source organism: uncultured Chitinophaga sp. (assembly GCA_964567835.1). GTDB lineage: Bacteria > Planctomycetota > Planctomycetia > Pirellulales > UBA1268 > QWOP01. The sequence goes on from CAZMOU010000019.1 coordinate 2,768, forward strand.
GCGGCTGCCAAGCCAGCGGCTCCGGACGCCCAGGCGCCGAAGCCGGCGACGGAAGGTGAGGTGGTCGCGGTCGAGGTGGTGGAGGCCGCCTCCGCCCCCCCCGAACTCGTCGAGGCGGTGCTCAAGCAGGGAGCGCTGACGGTCGAGGCGTTCAACAAGGGTGACGCCGAAGGGCTCTCCAAGCTCTTCATGGAGAAGGGGGAACTCGTCGACGAGAACGGCAACGTCTACACCGGCCGCGAGCAGATCGCCGGCGTTTTCAAGGCCTTTTTCGAGCGGTTTCCCAAGGCGAACCTGCAGATGGAGGTCACCGGCGTGCGCACCGTAGGCGACAGCCTGGCGATCGAGGAGGGGGTGCGGCTGGTGACCCTTCCCGAGACCGACACCGCCGCCCAGGTCCGGTACGTCGCCGTCCGTGACAAGGCTGGCGACCAGTGGCCGATCGCCTCGTACAGCGAGTTCGCGGACGATCCCCCCCCCACGCCGGCGGAGATGCTGTCGTCGGTGGCGTTCCTCGTCGGCGACTGGATCGACGAGAGCCCGGAGGGAAAGACCACGATCAGCTACCGCTTCGAGGACGAGGGCAATTTCATCGTCGGCGACTACACGCTCGCCGTCGCCGGCATGCCGGAGTCGCGCAGCCACCAGCGCATCGGCTGGGACCCCCTCGAGGGGGTGCTCCGCAGTTGGACGTTCGATTCCGACGGCGGTTACAGCACCGGGGAATGGGTGCCGACGGAGGCCGGCTGGGTGATCAAGTCGGAGGCCACCATGCCCGACGGCACCACCGGCTCGGCCACGGTGACGCTGGTGCCGGTCGACGACGACCACTTCATCGTCCGCTCGAGCGACCGGATCGTCGGCGGCGTCGACGAGCCGGAGTTCGAACTGCGGATCGCCCGGCAGCCCCCGGCGCCGCAATCTCCCGCCAAGCCGTCGGGTGCGGCGGTGCCGGACTCCGGGACCGGAGCGGCGTCCTCGTCCGCCGTGAAGCCGGCCGCTTCCGAAGGGGCGCCCGCGGCGGCCGTGAAGCCGGCGGCTCCCACGGCTCCCGCGGTTCCGGCCAAGCCGGCCCCGAAGATCGGTCAATGACCGGAAAGGGCGGACCCCCCGGAGATCCGGCGGCGTCTTCTTTTCCCTGCGAAATCGTGCGGTCCGCGAACCGGGACGGTTCGGGCCGCGAACAACATCCCCTCGGCGGCGGCGTGACGCTGGCCGAGATTGGTTCGTGATCCGGTGCGGGTTCCCCCGCCCCCTCTCGAAAGGTGATCCCGAATGCGCGCGATGCTTGCGTGTGTCTGCGTGGCAGTTCTCGCCCTGGCCATTCCGGTCATCGCCGACGCCCGGCCCCCGATGGGGCGGGTGGGTGGCGGGGGCGCTCGTCCGTCCGGGCCGGGGCCGCAGATGAGCCGGCCGTCCCCGCAGATGAGCCGACCGGCGCCGCAGATGCAGCGGCCGCAGGGGATGTCGCGGCCGAACATGCCGCAGATGAGCCGACCGGCGCCGCAGATGCAGCGTCCGCAGGCGATGTCGCGGCCGAACATGCCGCAGATGAGCCGGCCGGCGCCGCAGATGCAGCGTCCGCAGGCGATGTCACGGCCGAACATGCCGCAGCAGATGTCCCGTCCCTCGATGGGGATGCAGCAGCGGCCCGCGCAGCCGAACTTCCAGCGTCCTGGCATGGGGAACGCGCAGCGTCCCTCGTTGCCCAGCGCCGCCACCAGGCCGGCGCCGCAAATCGGCCAGCGCCCCGGCTCGATGACCGGTCGCCCTGGCCTGGGTGGGGTGGGTGGCCCGGGCACGACCCGTCCGGCGCCGCAGCCCGGCGCCCTCGGCGGGAATCGGCCGGGTGGGATCGGCCAGACCCGCCCCGCGCCGCAGCCTGGCAATGTCGGCGGTCTCAACCGCCCCGGCGGGCTCCCCGGCGGCGGCGGCCTCGGCGGCCTCGGCAGCGGCGGCAATGCGTCCCGGCCGGGCGGTGGATTCGCCAACCGTCCGGCGCCGTCGCTGCGCCCCGGGCAGATCGGTGGTGGCCAGGCCGGTGGGGGTGTGCCGACCACGCGTCCGACGTTCCCCCAGCCCGGCGGTGGAGCGGGTGGGAATCGCCCCGGTGGTGGTGCTGCCGGCGGCAACCGTCCCGGCGGGATCGCCGGCGGCGGCAACGCGGGGGGCGTGACGACGCTTCCCGGTCAGGTCGGCGGCCCGAATCGCCCCGGCGGCGGCGGAAATCGCCCCGGTCTCGGCGGCGATCGCCCCAGTCTCGGTGGCATGACGAAGCCGTCGTTCCCGCAGCCGGGGGGCGGTCTCGGAGGCAACCGTCCCGGCGGCGGCATGAATCGCCCGGGTGGGATCGGCGGCGACGGGGGGACCGGTCCCGGAGGCGTGACGACGCTCCCCGGTCAGGTCGGTGGTCCCAACCGACCCGGCGGCATCGGCGGCAACCGTCCTGGTGGCATTGGGGGGAACCGTCCCGGTGGCATCGGCGGCAACCGGCCTGGCGGTATCGGGGGGGGCAACAGGCCGGGGCCGGGGGATGTCGCCGAAGGCGGCAATCGACCCGGCCCGGGCAACCGCCCGGGTGGCATCGGCGGCGGTGGGAACCGGCCGGACGGCATCGGTGGTGGGGGCCAGAACCGCCCCGGCGGCAACCGTCCCCAGGGCTGGAATCGACCTGGCGAGGGGGGCTGGAATCAGGGCGGGAGGCCCGGCATCGGTGGCAACCGCCCCAACTGGGATGGAAACCGTCCGAACTGGAACAACCGCCCCGGCTGGAACGGGAACGGCAACAACATCGGCAACAACGTCAACATCAACAACAACAACTTCAACAACAACAACGTCTACGGCGGCGGCGGTTGGGGCGGCGGCAACTACTACGGCGGTGGCTGGGGCTGGGGGGGCAACGACTGGGCGGCGTTCGGCGTCGGTGCCGGCGTCGGTGCACTGGCCGGCTGGGGGCTCGGTGGTGGCTGGGGCTACGGCGGTGGCTGGGGCTACGGTTACCCGAGCTACGGCTACGGCGGCTACGCCTCCGCCTGGAACACCGGCTTCGTCAATCCCGCCTACGACGGCTGGTACAACGGCTGCTGGGGGAACGGCTGGGCCACTCCGCTGGCCTTCGGTGCGGCCTCGCTCGGCATGACGTCGATGGTCAACTCCTGGGGGCTGGGCTCGAGCACGCTCGGCTACGCCACCACCTACGAGAACCCCTACTACGTCTCGCAACCGGCGGTCGCGGCCGCGGCACCATACGATTACTCGCAGCCGATCGTCGTGAACAACTACATCACGAGCGACGGCGGCGACGCCTCCAACGCCTCGCCGAACAACGCCCAGGGGGGCGACGGCGGGGCTGGCTCCTCCACCGCCCAGGTCACCCCGGCGCAGGCCGAGGCCAACAAGGCGGTCGACGAGGCGCTCGCGAAGTTCAAGCAGGGGGACTACCAATCGGCCCTCGTGTCGATCGACCGCGCCGTGAAGGCGACCCCCAACGACACGGTCCTCCATGAGGTTCGGGCGCTGGACCTCTTCGCCCTGGGCCGCTATCCGGAGGCGGCCGCGACACTCAACGCCGTGCTCGCCGTGGCCCCGGGGATGGATTGGACCACGATGAGCGGCTTGTACGGGTCGGTGGAGTCCTACACCGCCCAACTGCGGAAACTCGAGGACTACTGCCGGTCGAATCCCGGCAGCGCCGCGGGGCACTTCGTACTCGCCTACCACTACCTCGTCGGCGGCCATGCCGATCTGGCGGCGGAGGCCCTCAAGGTGGTGGTCGCGAAGCAGCCGGGCGACATCGTCTCCAAAAGGCTTCTCGATTCGCTCACTCCCCCTGCCGAAGCGGACACGGCCGGGGCTCCGGCGCCGGCGACTACCTCTACAGAGGGGGTCAAGCCTGCGGCGGAAAAAGCCGAAAAAGAGACTTCCTCCCCCGACGAGCCGGCCGGGCCGGAAACGGACCTCGTCGGCACGTGGCGGGCGGTCGATGGCAAAAACGCCATCACCCTCACGATCGGCGAGGATTCGTCCTTCGTCTGGAAGGCGGAACCGGACGGCAAGCCGGCGGTGGAGATCAAGGGAAACCTCTCCTCCGACCGCGACTCCGTCGCCTTGGAAACGGAATCCCAGGGCACGATGGTGGCCAAGGTGACGTCGAAGGGGAACGACGCCTTCGACTTCATCGTCGCCGGAGCCCCGAAAGAGGCCAAGCCGCTGGAGTTCAAGCGCCAGCGGTGAGCCTGGGGTCGATCGAAGGGGTCGGTCCCCAGGATCCGGATCGATGTGGAATGAATGGATTTATTGCACCTTTCAGCTGTTTTTTGGCTTCTGAAGCACCTCAATCGCATCGAAAAGCCAAAAAAGAATTTTTCCGTGCCGGTTGACGACCGTTTTCGGATGCTCTAATCTGCTCCCCGTCAGGGCGTGTATTTCTGGTCCGAACATCAGGATCTGTTTTCTCTTTCACAAGGGTCTCTGCATGGCTGCAAAGCTCAACTTCTTCCGCTGGCTCGCCACGTCCGTGGCAGCGCTCGGCGTGATGTCTGTGATCGGTGGTACTGGCCTCGCCCAGTCCACCTGGACCGGTGCCACGAGCGCCGCGTGGGGGACGGCTGGCAATTGGTCGGGTGGTGTTCCGGTGGCGAGCGGCACGGCGATCCTCTCCGGCACGAACACCGGCAATCGCTATGCTCTCACGCTCCCCACTGCCGGCACCAATCCCCTCAAACTGCTGCAGGTGAACGCCGGCAACTCTGCCTACAGCACCAACACGAACGCTCTCAATCTCGCCGAAGCTGGTGTGATCAACAACTCCCGGAAGACCAGCTCGGGTGCCCCTGGCTTCACGGCCGGCAACCTGGTGCTCACCGGTTCGACGGCCAGCGTCGGTGGAACCGGGTATTCCAAGCTCAATGCCGTGTCCACCACGGGCAGTGAGATTCCTGCGTTGCTCACTCTGACGTCTGGTTCGACCCAGGTCGTGGCTACGACGGACGTGTCGCTCCAGGTCAGCTCGGGGGCGACCCTCGTGACCAATGGCTCGACGCTCGGCGATGTGACCGTCAAGAACGGCGGTGTGGTGAGTCCCGTTGCTGGGCAGTATCTCAACACCGACTTCGGTGATCTTGTCCTCGAGGCCGGTTCGAAGGCCATCGCCAACATCGGCTACGCCGATTCGGTGACGATGGTGTCCGACACCTACGCTCCCACGACGATCACCTACGGTGGCGAACTCTCCCTCAACCTGGGTGGCGTCGGCACCGACCTGTTCGAGTCGTGGACCGCCACGCAGATTTTCACCGGTGCGAAGTCCGGTTCGTTCTCCTCGGTCACGCTTGCGGGCGCTTCCTCCCCCTACAGCGGTCTGACCTTTGGCCGCGTCGGTACCGAGTGGGTGTCGGGCACGTTCGCCGGCTACAACGGCGAGACGCAGTGGCTCGTTTTCTCCGAGACCAACGGCAACCTCGTCGTGGTTCCGGAGCCCTCCACGATCGTCTTCGCCGGCGTCGGCGTTGCGATGGCTGGTTGGTCGGCTTGGAAGAAGCGTCGCCTCTCGAAGGTGCTCGCCAAGTCTTGATAGGTACGGTCCTGCAGGGATTGCTCGGGATTTGTCCTGACACCAGATCCTGATGATGTTCAAAAAGCCTGCGGCGGGCCTCGTGCCCGCCGCAGGTTTTTTCATGCGCTCGCGTGCCGCCGGCGGAGATGGATGGACTGAATGCCGGGCGGTGAAAAGATCCGGTCGCCGTGTCGGCAGGACACCGATCGGCACTAGCCCGCTGCGTGGCGGCGGAGCAGGGCTTCCGGCACGATCCGCAGGGCCGCCTCGTGCGTCGCCTCGAGGATCACCGGCGGGGCATGCCCGGCTCGGGCGGCCTCCAGCCAGCGTGCCGCACACAGGCACCAGCGGTCTCCCGGGACCAGGCCCGGAAAGCCCCACTCGGGCCGCGGCGTGACCAGGTCGTTGCCGGCGGCGAGCGTGGCGTCGAGGAAGTCCCGCGTCATCACGGCACAGACGGTGTGCGATCCGGGGTCGGAATCGAGCGCTCGGCAGCAACCGTCCCGCAGAAACCCCGTGAGTGGCGCGGTCGAGCAGGGGTGCAGCGGCTCGCCCAGGACGTTGCGGTCTGCGGGGCGGCCTTCGCCGGGGGTACGGTCAAACGCGATCATCGCTTCGGTTCCGCGGCATTTGGGGATCGAACCGATCTATGATGCGGGAGGAGACGGGAGACGGGCAAGCTCCCCAACCGCGTCGCCCGGGAGGAAACGCATGCTGTCGCTCCGTGAGCCGTCGCGGCCGTGGTGGATCGAATCGGTGGAGGGCCACGTCGAGGAGCTCCTCATCGACCATGCGCACTGCGAGAAAAAGGCAGCCGGCGTGGCGATGAATCTGCTCTTCTCCTACGTCGATTGCCTTCCCCTCGCCCGGGCGATGACGTCGATCGTGGAGGAGGAACTGGAGCATTTCCGCATGGTGCTCGACGTCCTCGAGAAACGCGGGATCCGTTTCCGAAAGCTCGCTCCCTCCACGTACGGCGCCCGGCTCCACGAACTGGTGCGCCGGCAGGAGCCCTTCCGGGCGGTCGATCGGCTGCTCGTGGCGGGGCTCATCGAGGCGCGCAGCTGCGAGCGCTTCGCGATCCTGCGCGACCGGATCGCCGACCCGGAATTGAGCGCCCTGTGGGGGGGGCTCTTCGAGTCGGAGGCCAGGCACCACTCCACCTACGTGCGGCTGGCGGGGGAGTTCCAGGCGGAGGAACTCGTGGATGCGCGGCTCGCCGAGCTGGCGGCGGCCGAGGCCGGGATCCTGGCGGAGGGGGATCCGCGGCCGCGGATGCACTCGTGAGCGACGCGGGCGGCGCCGGTTCCGGGGGCAGCGGGCGGGGGGGCCTGCCGGCCCTCTCCCTCGAAGAATGGATCGCCGCCGGTGCCGTGGTGGCGATCCTCGGCCATCTCCTCCTCCGCTCCACGACGGCGGGGGCGGAGCCGATCGCCTGGCCCGGGGGCCTCTTCCCCGTCCCCGCCGGCGCCACCCCCGCGGTGCCGACCGTGGCCGACCTGCCGCTGGTCGTCATGCTGCTCGCCGGAGGGGCGCCGCTCGTGACGGGACTCCTGCGCAAGGTCCTCCGCGGGACGTTCGGCTCCGATCTCCTCGCGGGGATGGCGATCCTCACGAGCGTCCTGCTCGGGGAATGGCTGGCCGGCGTCCTCGTCGTGCTCATGCTCTCCGGCGGGGAAGCGCTCGAGGCCCGGGCCGTGGCCCGGGCCGGCGGGGTGCTCGAGGCACTCGCGCGGCGCATGCCCGCGCTCGCCCACCGCCGCGCCGCGGCCGGCATCGTGGAGGTGCCGCTCGGCGAGATCCGGGTGGGGGACGTCGTCGTCGTCCTCCCCCACGAGATCTGCCCCGTGGACGGCGTGGTGGTGGCCGGACACGGCACGATGGACGAGAGCTACCTCACCGGGGAACCGTGGACGATGCAGAAGGCGCCCGGGGTCGCCGTCCTCTCCGGGGCGATCAACGGCCAGTCGGCGCTCGAGGTGAGGGCGGAGCGCGTCGCGGTGGACAGCCGCTACGCGAAGATCGTCGACGTCCTGCGGGAGAGCGAGTCGCGGCGGCCGCGGCTGCGCAGGCTGGCCGACTCGCTCGGCGCGCTCTACACGCCGCTGGCGCTCCTCCTCGCCGCGGCGGCCTGGTGGACGAGCGGGGAGGCGACCCGATTCCTCGCCGTGCTCGTCGTCGCCACCCCCTGCCCGCTCCTCATCGCGATCCCGGTGGCGATCATCGGGGCGGTCTCGCTCGCGGCACGGCGCGGCATCGTGGTCCGTGATCCGGCCATCCTCGAGCGCCTCGCCACCTGCCGGACGGCGATCTTCGACAAGACCGGCACGCTCACCTACGGCACGCCGCACCTCGAGGAGGTGCTGCCGGTGGCGGGCTTCACCGCGGCGGAGGTGCTGCGCCTGGCCGCGAGCCTCGAGGCCTATTCGAAGCATCCGCTCGCCGCCGCGGTGCTCGCGGCGGCCGGGGCCGCAGGCGTGGCGCCGCTCCCGGTCGAGGAGGTCGCCGAACGGCCCGGCCAGGGGCTCGTCGGCAGGGTCATCGAGCCCGGCACGCGCCCGCGGGTGGTGGTCCTCACCAGCCGCTCCAAGGCCGCCGCCAGCGCCGGGGCCGAGGGCCTCCCCGGCGCCGTCGGGGGGCTCGAGTGCGTGGTCGTCGTCGACGGGCGGGCTGCCGGTCTCGTGCGCTTCCGCGACGCCCCGCGCCGCGACGGAGCCACCTTCATCGGACACCTCCGTCCCGCCCACGGCCTCGAGCGCGTGATGCTCGTCTCCGGCGACCGCGAGAGCGAGGTGCGCTGGCTGGCCCGGGAGGTGGGGATCGAGGAGGTCCACGCCGGCGTCTCCCCCGAGGGGAAGCTGCGGATCGTGGAGGAGGCGACGCGTGCCGCGCCGACGCTGTTCGTCGGGGACGGCATCAACGACGCGCCCGCCCTCGCGGCCGCCACCGTGGGGATCGCCATGGGCACCGCCAACGACGTCACCGGCGAGGCGGCGGGCGCCGTGGTCATGGACTCCGCGCTCGAGCGGGTGGACGAACTCTTCCACATCGGTCGGCGGATGCGCGACATCGCGCTGCAAAGCGCGGTCGGGGGGATGGCGGCGAGCCTCGTGGGGATGGCCTTCGCGGCGGCCGGGCTCCTGCCCCCGGCGGCGGGGGCGCTCGTCCAGGAGGCGATCGACGTCTGCGCCGTCCTCAACGCGCTGCGGGTCTCCCGGGCCGACGGGAGCCTCTCCGACTACGGCGGGCGTCCGGGCGGGGGAGCGTGAGCGGGGCCGGTCAGCCGAGGCGGCGTTCCACGTCGTGACGGCGGGCGGGCCTGGCCCGCGAGGCCACCTCGGCGGCGGCCGAGCCCCCGAGCCACAGCGCCGCCCCGGCGAGCCCCGCCGTGATCGCCGCGGCGGGGCCGGCCGCGAGTGCTCCGGCGGCGCAGACCGCGGCGCTGGTCGCGAGCCCCGCCGACTCCCCCGCACGCCGGCTCCTCTCCGGAGACAGTCCCCTCTGGTGGGCCGACCATTCCGCCGCCATCGCAGCCCCTTCCGCGGCGAGGGTCGCCGGCAGGAGCGTGCGCAGGCCGAGGCGCACGCTCGTGCCGAGCGCGGTGCGGAAGGCGACCCGGCCCGCGCCGCGGGCGGCGACCACCGCCGCTACCCGGGTCGCCGCCCTGCCGACGCGATCGACGAGCAGGTCGATCTGGCGGCTCGCGCGCTCGCCGGTGGCACACCAGGTGGCGAAGTGCTCGCAGTTCTCCACCACCGGGCAGTAGCCGTCCCTCCCCACGAGGGCGGCCGCCCTGGCGGCCACTTCCCCGGGCGCGTAGCGGGCCGGCGGCTCGTCGATCACGCGCACCGCGGCGCCGGCGGCGAACTCCCCGAACGACGTCCGTGACACGCGGCCGCCGCCGAAGATCCGCTCCGGATCGTCC
>CAZMOU010000019.1:12259-27519 GCA_964567835.1 uncultured Chitinophaga sp.
GTCCGGGCGCGCATGGACGACCGTGCCGTCCCCCATGTCGACGCCATGGTGGAGGTAGGTGACGGTCGAGCCGACGAGCCGGCGCTCGACGGCGAGGCGGTCTCCGAGGGCCATGGCGATCTCCGGCGGGGCGTCACGATCGGCGTTTCTACGGCCGCCGGGGGGCGGTGGTTCACCCGCCCCGGCGCCCCCGACGCCCCGCGGCGGAGGCGGCGGCCGCGGCGGCGGAGAGGAGGAGCAGCGCCGTGCCGGGCTCCGGGACGACCACGAGCGCGTAGAGGTTCTGGGAGAGCCCGCCGCCGTCGTCGGAGACCAACAGCAGGCTCCTGCCCCCGGCCGCACCCGGTCCCCACGACATCCCCTCGAAGTTCGAGGAGGCGAAGCTCCGCTCCCAGAGGAGTGTCTTCGACAGCGGCGACACGCCCGAGCCGAGGAGGCTGGGCAGGGCAGACACGTCCGTGGCGCCGGAGACGTCGACCTCGTAGATCCGCGAGCGGAAGGAGGGCAGGACGCTGCCGCCGAGTTCCCGCTCGAGCACCAGCAGCGTCGTGGCCGACCAGGGGACGATGTCCACGACGCCGCTGCGTTCCTGGCTGACGAACGGGTTCATCGCCGAGATCGGGTCGGTGCGGTAGGCCCACTGCCCGTTCGGGGCGCCGGCCGCATCGAAGCGCTGGATCCGCACCAGACTCCCGTTGGTGGTGGTGGAGATCGAACCGTCGGGGAGGAGCGTCTCCTCGTTGGCGGTCCAGAGCGCCGAACCGCCCCAGGCGAGCGATTCGAGGCCCATGTTCGACTGGACGTTGGCCGGCGCGTAGATCGCGGGCACCGTCACCGTCGGCGCCGGCCCGCCTCCGGGTAACGCGATGGCCTGGATCGTGGAGGCCACCTCGTCGGATACGTAGACGCTGCCCACGTCGGGGCGGAAGGCGATTCCCTCGGAGTCGTTGCCCAGGGTCGGGGCCGCGATCGATCCGGTGACGGTCGGGGAGAGGACGCGACCGTCGGCCTGGTCGATGGCGGCGTCGATCTGCCACAGCGCCTTGGCGCCGTTGTCGCCGACGGCGAGCCAGGAGGTGCCGCCGATCCAGGTGATCCCGGAAAGCTCGGCGGCCGCCGTCGTGCCCTTCGGCAACGCCACCACCCCCTGCCCCGGATCGACGACCGAGAGCGGTCCAGCGTGGAGGGGGACGCCGTGCAGGAGTCCGACGAGCAGCAGGCAGGCGACGAGAGGACGGGGCGGGTTCATGGCACACTCCCGGGTCGGACCCCGCATGGGCCCGACGACCGCCTGGATACCGCACCGGCGGCGGGAAGGGCAACGTCTATCCGCCGACAAAACGGGGGAACGCGTCCCCCCGGCGCCGCTGGCGGAAGTACTTGTACCCCGGGACGAAGAAACAGGCCGCGATCACCACCCCGAAGATGATGTGGTCGTAGTCCGGGAAGCGGCACATCACCAGGGCGGTGGCGAAGAGCGCCGCCGCCTGGAAGTAGAAGGCGCCGGAGAGGATCCCCGCCTTGGCGAAGAAGGCCAGGCCGGCGACGAGGGCCAGGACGGGGGAGAGCGTCAGCACCGGGAGGTGGAGGAGGTCCTCGACCAGGAAGAGCAGCACGCTGCAGAGCATGCTCCCCCCCCAGACGTGGGCGATCTGCCGTTCCACGGCGGTCACCGGCCCGGTGCGGTGGCGGAGGGCCCAGAAGATCGGTGCCCAGAGGGCGAGTCCCCCGGCCCAGAGGACGAAATAGGGCCAGCGCGTCGTGATCCCCTGCCAGGCGAGGACGTCGGTGGTCACCGACAGCGCGAGGACGACGACGGAGTGCCACATCCAGAGCAGGCCCCAGTTCTCCAGCACCACGGCATGGTGGGTCTCGCGGAAGAGACGGGCCACGACGTCGGCGAGCCCCCCGCGGCTGGCGGCCACCGGTTCGCCGGCCAGGAACGCCCGCAGGTCGGCGGCGAGCGCCCCGGCGGACCGGTAACGGAGGTCGATCGGCTTCTGGAGGCACTTGAGGGTGACCAGTTCGAGGTCGCGGTCGATGTGCCGGTCGATCGACCGGGGCATCGGCGGATCGCTCTCGAGCACCGCCAGGAGCGTGTCCATCGGCGACGACGCCTGGAACGGCGGCCTGCCGGTGAGGCCCTGATAGAGGATGGCCCCCAGGCTCCACACGTCGCTCGCCGGCCCCACGTCGCCGCGGCTCCCCGCGGCCTGCTCCGGCGACATCGAGCAGGGCGTGCCGAGGATCGCCCCGGTGTGGGTCACCGACGTGTCGGCTTCGAGGTGCTTGGCGAGGCCGAAGTCGGAGACGTGCGGCCGGCCGAGGGGATCGAGGAGGATGTTGGAGGGCTTCAGGTCGCGGTGGAGGATGCCCCGGGCGTGCGCCGCCTGCACGGCGTCGGCGACGTCGGCGATGAGCGAGGCCGCCTCGCGCGGCTCGAGCGGGCCGTCCGCCAGCCGCCGCGCCAGGGTGGTGCCCTCGACGTACTGCATCGAGTAGAAGGGGTGGCCGTCGTGTTCCCCCACCTCGAACACGGACACGATCCCGGGGTGGTCGAGCTTCGCGGCGGCCTCGGCCTCGGAGCGGAAGCGCGTCAGATCGGCGGCCGAGGCGAGGTCGCGCCGCAGGAGCATCTTCACCGCCACCACGCGCCCCAGGCTGCGTTGCCGCGCCCTGTAGACGATGCCCATGCCACCGCGGCCGATCTCCTCGAGGAGGTCGTAGTCGCCGAAGGTCGAGGGGAGCGTGACCCCGGCGAGCGTGGAGGGCTCCCGATCGGGGGCCCTCGCCTCGCCGCCGTCGGACCCGCGCGGGATCAGGATCGTGGAACGCTCAGCCACGGCGTCGGTGATGCAGATCGCCGCGAACAGTTCCCGGAGGTGGCCGGCGAGGTCGGGATGGGCACGGGCCAACGTCTCCACGCGGCCCCCGGCGTCGTCGTGCCGACCGTCGGCGAGGGTCTCGAGGAGATCGGCGAGGCGCTCCTCCTGGTCGGGGGTGAGGGGACCGTCGACGGCCCGACCGGGGGCATCGACCCGGCTTCCGCCCGTCACCGTCCTCCCGTCCGCCTTCATCGCCCGGCCTCTCGTGATCCCGTGACCTTCCGCCATGGTAGGGGTCCCGCCCCGTCCGGCGAGCCCGCGGGCTTCAGGGCCCGGTGTTCGGGTCGCCCGGCACGGGATCGAGCAGCACCCGCAAACGGCGCATGGCACGCAGGTAGCGCATCCCCGCGGCCGGCTTGGAAAGGCCGAGAACCTCGGCGGCCTCGGCGGTGGAAAGATGCTCGAAGTGACGCAGGAGCACGATGCGGCGGTCCTCCTCGTCGAGCCGCTCCACGGCGTCGGCGAACCGCCGCTCCAACTCGTGCCAGGTGGCCGCCGCGGCCGGCGTGAGGTCGCGGTCGACGACCCGCGCCATCCCGTCGGGGCTCGAGGTCTCGTCGCCCGCCGCCGCCAGCGGCACCTCCCGGTCGAGGCTCCGCGTCGCCGCCACCCGGTGACGGCGGTGGGCGTCGACGAGACGATCCCGCGCCATGTGCCGCAGCCAGAGCTGGAACGGCATCGCGGGGTTCGAGAGGTAGTCCCCCAGGCGGCGGTTCGCCTCGAGCATCACGTCCTGGACGATGTCGCTGGCGTCGACGCGGCGCTGCATGACGCGGTCCATGCGCCGATCCACCATCCGCCGGATCGCCTCGCGGTGGCGGGCGAGGAGGCGGTTGACGGCGTCGCCGTCGCCGCGGCGCACGCGGTCGAGGAGCACGAGCGTGGCCGGGCCGGAGGGGGCCGATCCCGGCGACGGTTCCGACGCGGAGGGTGCTCGGTCGGGGCCGTGCGGCGGATCCATGGGGCGGCTCTCTCCGGGGACCTTCATCCTACCCATGTGTCGGGGCCGACGTCGCGGCACGGGTGCCGACGTTTTTTTGACCGCGCACGATCCGTGATCCATAATCGCGGGCGGTTGAAGGACAGACCGCTGCCGGCCGCCACGGGATGCGGCTCCCCTTCAACGGACTGATTTCGTGGACATTGCCCTGCGAAAGGCATGTTCCGGCCGTTTCGTGCGGCCCTCGGCGGCGCATGCGGCGCACGGTGCCCTCCGCCTCGCGGCCATGGTCCTGGCGACGACGGTAGCGGTCGTGCCGACGGAGTCGTCGGCGCAGGGTGTGCCGGTCATCGGACAGGACGACCCGGCGGCGATCGCCGCCCCGCCCGTGGCCGGTCCATCGCGCTTCCCCACCGTGGCCCTTCCGGCGGCCACGCTGCCCGCGGCGGCGCCGGTCGGCGGCCCGGACCAGGGCGGGGTGCGGCTCCCCGGGGACGGGGCCGAGGAGCTGGCGGGCCGGATCGCCGCGCTCGAGCAGGAACAGCGCTGGAGCGAGGTGGTGGCCGCCTGCGAGCCGCTCGTGCGCCAGGGAACGCTGCCGGCGGCGATGGTCGACCGCTACGACCTGGCCCGCATCCACTGCGACCTCGTGCGGCGGCATTCCGAGGCGGCCTTCCGCCGCCGGCTCGCCACGCTCTCCGAGGCCGACGGTCGCCGCCTCCATGCCGAGGTGCTCTCGCGCATCCGCACGCATCATGTCGACGCGCCGGAGTGGCACCGGCTCACGGTCCGGGCCTGCCGCGCCATGGACGTGGCGATCGAACATCCGCTCTTCGTCTCGCTCCACGCCCCCCATTCCACGCCGGAGCACCGCGGTGCCTACCGTGAGCAGGTGACGAGACTGCTCGCGGGGCGGACGATCGGCGGCCAGTCGGAGGCGGAGACGGCGGTGGCCTGGGTGGCGCGGATCGGCCACTCCACCCTCGGCATCCCTCCGGCCGTCACGCTCCTCGAGATGACCGCCGCCTCGATGGGCGGGCTCGACGAGTACTCCGCGTTCCTCACCAACGGCCAGCTCGACGACCTCTACGCCCAGATCGAGGGCAACTTCGTCGGGCTCGGCGTCGAGCTGAAGACGGCCCCCGACGGCCTGCTCGTCGTCGACGTGATCGCCGGCAGCCCGGCCGAGCGCGGCGGGCTCCGCGGCGGGGATCACCTCGTGGCGGTCGACGGCCGGCCGATCGGCGGGATGTCGGTCGACGAATCGGCGCAGCTGCTCCAGGGAGCCGAGGGCTCGACGGTGGCCCTCGACGTCGTGCGGGACGCCGCCCCGCCCCGGCGGCTCGTGCTCCGTCGCGAGCACGTCGAGGTGCCGAGCGTCGAGGAGGTGCGGATGATCGACGCCGCCGCCGGCATCGCGCACGTCAAGCTGTCGTCGTTCCAGAAGTCGACCGCGGCCGATCTCGAGTCGGCGCTGCGCCGGCTCGACGCCTCGGGGATGCGGAGTCTGGTCATCGACCTGCGCGGCAATCCCGGCGGCCTGCTCTCGGCGGCGGTCGACGTCGCCGACCTGTTCCTCGAGCGCGGGCTGGTCGTCGCCACCCGCGGCCGGAGCCCCGAGGAGGACTTCAACTACTCCGCCGGCCGTCCGGGGACGTGGCGGGTGCCGCTGGTGGTGCTGATCGACGGCGACTCCGCCAGCTCGAGCGAGATCTTCGCCGGCGCCATCCGCGACCATGGCCGCGGCACGATCGTCGGCAGCCGGAGCTTCGGCAAGGGATCGATCCAGGGCATCTTCCCCCTCGAGGTCGGCGGCGTCGGTCTGCGGTTGACCACGGCGAAGTTCTTCTCCCCCAAGGGCCGTCCCTACAGCCGTGTCGGGGTCGAGCCCCACGTGGCGGTGCATTCGGTCGCCCGGCCGGTGGACGGGGCGACCGGCCCGGCGGGCCTGACGGTGGCGGCGCTCGGTGCCCCCGCAGGGTCTCCTGGCGACGCCGCGCTCGACGCCGCGGTCGCCACCGCGCGGAGGTCCCTGGAGCGGGCTTCGGCCGGCGCCTCCGCCCGCAGCCACGCGTCACGGTGAGTGCGGGCCCCCCCGGGGAGACGAGTGGCGCGGGGCGGGAAAGGGGGATCGGGCCTGCCGACCGCGGGCCCCGGCGCTCCTTGAATCTCCCCTTGGAGCGGGCTACGCTCTTCCCCGGATGGCCGCTCCCACCGCAGGACTTCTTCTTCTGGCTGCGGGGCGGGGTCGAGGAGGCGAATCGGTCGGTCCGGGTGAGCTCACGTCGGGTTCGAAGCGCGTGGTCGCGGGGCATGGCGGTGCCCGGCTTCCGTCGTCGCGTGGCGTGGCCAGCGGACCGGTCCGGCGTTCCTCCGTCTCCGCGAGGCTGTTCGCCGCCCCGGTGCCTTCCCGTCGCCACGCCTCCCGTGCGGCAGGAAGGGAGGGGTGGATCCCGATGCGTACCGCGACCCGACCGATCCCCCTCCTGCCCGGCCGGATGACCGACCCCGTCGGATCGTCCGCGCCGATCTTCACGAAGAAGGAAACTCCATGACCTCCGCCCGCGCCAGTGCGATCGCCGCCATCAACGCCTACAAGTCCGCCGGCCAGGCCTGGAACTTCCGCGAGACCCCCACGAGCGAGATCTTCGGGGCCAACGTCTTCAGCGACGCGGTCATGAAGGACCGGCTCCCCAAGAGCGTCTACAAGGCGCTCCAGGCGACGATCAAGCAGGGCAAGCCGATCGACCCGTCGATCGCCGACGCGGTGGCGCTGGCGATGAAGGATTGGGCGATCGAGAAGGGGGCTACGCACTACGCCCACGTCTTCTATCCCCTCACCGGCCTGACCGCCGAGAAGCACGACAGCTTCCTCTCGCCGACCGGCGACGGCGACGCGATCTTCGAGTTCTCCGGCAAGGAACTGATCCAGGGCGAGCCCGACGCCTCGAGCTTCCCCTCGGGCGGGTTGCGGGCCACGTTCGAGGCCCGTGGCTACACCGCCTGGGATCCGACGAGCCCCGCCTACATCCTCGACAACCCCAACGGCACCACGCTCTGCATCCCCACCGCCTTCTGCTCGTGGACGGGCGAGGCGCTCGACAAGAAGACCCCGCTGCTCCGTTCGATGCAGGCGCTCGACAAGCAGGCCCGGCGCGTGCTCGCCCTCTTCGGCCACAAGGACGTGGGGCAGGTGATGGCCTCGGCCGGTCCGGAGCAGGAATACTTCCTCATCGACCGCAACTTCTACTTCGCCCGCCCCGATCTCGTCATGACCGGCCGGACGCTCTTCGGGGCCAAGCCGCCGAAGGGGCAGGAGTTCGAGGACCAGTACTTCGGCGCCATCCCGGAGCGCGTGCTGGCGTTCATGCTCGAGGTGGAGCGCGAGCTCTACAAGCTCGGCGTGCCGGTGAAGACGCGCCACAACGAGGTGGCTCCGGGCCAGTACGAGATCGCACCGGTGTACGAGAACGCCAACATCGCCACCGACCACCAGCAGTCGATCATGCAGACGCTGACGCGGGTGGCGCAGAAGTACGGCATGTCGTGCCTCCTCCACGAGAAGCCGTTCGCCGGCATCAACGGATCGGGCAAGCACGTCAACTGGTCGATGGGCTGCAAGCTCGGCAATCTGCTCGAGCCGGGCGAGACGCCGCATGCCAACATGCAGTTCCTCGTCTTCTGTGCGGCGGTGATCCGCGCCGTCCACCTCCATGGTGACCTGCTCCGCTCGGTCGTCGCCCACAGCGGCAACGACCACCGTCTCGGCGCCAACGAGGCCCCGCCGGCGATCATCTCGATCTTCCTCGGCGACCAGCTCGCCGACGTCTTCGAGCAGATCGAGAAGGGGAAGGCGACGAGCTCCAAGGCGGCCGGCACGCTCACCGTGGGCGTCCACACGCTGCCGCCGCTGCCGCAGCATGCCGGCGACCGCAACCGCACGAGCCCCTTCGCCTTCACCGGCAACAAGTTCGAGTTCCGGGCGGTGGGTTCGGCACAGTCGATCGCCGGGCCGCTCGTCGCCCTCAACACGATCGTGGCCGAGAGCCTCGACTGGATCGCCACGGAGCTCGAGAAGGCCACCGGCGGCGACACCTCGAAGCTCGCCGCCGCGGTGGAGAAGCTCCTCCAGCAGATCGTCTCGGAGCACAAGGCGGTGATCTTCAACGGCAACGGCTACTCGCAGGAATGGCACGACGAGGCCAAGCGGCGCGGCCTGCCCAACCTGCGGACGACGCCCGACGCCCTGGCCACGCTCGCCTCGCCGAAGAACATCGCCATGTTCGAGAAGTACGGCGTCCTCTCGGAACGCGAGCTCCGCAGCCGCTCCGAGATCTACATGGAGCGTTACTGCAAGGACATCAACACCGAGGCGCAGTCGGCCCTGCAGATCGCCAAGACCCTCGTCCTGCCCGCCTCCTACCGCTACCAGGGCGAGCTCGTCGACATCGCGGCGAAGCTCAAGAACCTCGGCAAGACCGTCCACATGGGCACGCTCGACAAGCTCACGGCGCTCGTCGGCGAGCTCGAGGGGGCGATCCTGGCGCTGGAGAAGGTGGCCTCGCACCATGGCGGCGGCGACCTGCAGGCGGAGGTGAAGCACTTCCACGGCGACGTGATCCCCGCGATGACGGCGCTGCGGGAGATCGCCGACCAGATCGAGGCCATCCTCCCCGACGACCTCTGGCCGCTCCCCACCTACCGCGAGATGCTGTTCATCAAGTGAGCGGCGAACGTCCGTCCGACCGTCGTGCGATCGGACCCGGCGGGGGCGAGTCCCCCTCCGGGCCGGTCGACGTCGGGGCCCTCGCCGCCGAGGTCCGTGCCGCGTGCGACCGGATCGGTCTGGCCGTGCCGGCCGGTGCGGAGGGGACGCTCGCGGCCTACGCGGCCCGCCTGTGGGCGTGGAACGAGCGGCTCAACCTCACCCGTCACACCGACGTCGATCGGTTCGTGACCCGCGACGTCGCCGACGCGGCGGCGGTGGCGGCGTGCCTGGCCCCCGGGGAACGCGTCCTGGACGTCGGCACCGGAGGGGGGGTTCCGGGGGCGATCCTCGCCATCCTCCGTCGCGACCTGAAAGTGGAGCTCTGCGACAGCGTCGCCAAGAAGGCCCGGGCCGTGCGCGGGATCGTCTCCGAGAGCGGTCTCTCGATCCGCGTCCACGAGGCGCCGGCACAGAAGCTCGTCGCCGACCGCGCCCCGCGCGACCGCTTCGACACGCTGGTGGTGCGTGCCGTCGCGCCGCTGGTGAAACTCCTCGGGTGGTTCGAGCCGATCGCCGATCGGTACGGGCGGATGCTCGTCATCAAGGGACCGCGCTGGGAGGAGGAGAAGGGAGAGGCCCGTCACCGCGGGCTCCTCAAGCGGGTGACGGTCCGTCGCGTGGCGGCCTGGCCGATCCCCGACAGCGACAACGAGAGCGTTCTCCTCGAGGTCCGTCGCCGCGAGGCGGGTGCCCGGGACGGCGCGAACCCGGACTGACCCGGCCCCCGGGGCGGGGTAAAATACCGGTATGCCCGGTCGTCGCCGCACCCTCCCGTCGTTCCTCGCCGTCGTCATCGGCGCGCTCGCCACCGTCGCC
Source organism: uncultured Chitinophaga sp. (assembly GCA_964567835.1). GTDB lineage: Bacteria > Planctomycetota > Planctomycetia > Pirellulales > UBA1268 > QWOP01. Next base: position 21,669 of record CAZMOU010000019.1, read on the forward strand.
GCCGCGGAGGACCATCCCGGCGCCGCCGTCTACCGGCAGCACTGCCAGCGCTGCCACGGCGAGAACGGCGCCGGCACCGACGCCGTGCCGACGCCGCTCGCGGGGGAGCGATCGGTGGGGCAGCTCGCCGCGCTCGTCGACGAGACGATGCCCGAGGACGATCCGGACGCCGTGTCGGCGGAGGAAGCCCGACAGGTCGCGGAGTGGATCCATGGCGCCTTCTATTCGACGCTGGCGCGCGACCGCAACCGTCCGGCGCGGGTCGACCTCGCCAGGCTGACCGTGCGCCAGCATGCCGCGGCGATCGCCGACCTCGTGGGGGGATTCGCCGGGCAGCCCCCTCCACCGACCGCCGAGCGGGGGTTGCGCGGCACCTACTACCAGGGGCGCGACTTCGACGACCGACGCCGCGTCTTCGAACGCCTCGATGCGGAGGTGGGCTTCGACTTCGGGGTGGAGGGACCCGACCCGGAACGGTTCGAGCCGGGACGGTTCGCGATCCGCTGGCGTGGATCGATCGTGCCGACCGAGTCGGGGGTCCACGAGTTCGTCGTCCGCACCGGGCACGCGACCCGTCTGCTCGTGAACCATCCCGACTGGAACGGGCCGGCCCTGGTCGACGCCCTCGTGAAGTCGGGCGACGAGACGGAGTACCGCGGGTCGATCCACCTGCTCGCCGGTCGGGCCTATCCGCTCCGCCTCGAGTTCTCGAAGGCCAGCCAGGGTGTCGACGACAAGCGCCACGAGCACCCGCGGCGGGCTTCCATCGAGCTGCTCTGGAAGCCCCCTGGCGGCACGCTCGAGCGGGTGCCGGCTCGTTGCCTGATCCCGGCCGACAGTCCGGCGACCCACGTCGTGACGACCCCTTTCCCGCCGGACGACCGCAGCATCGGCTACGAGCGCGGCGCGTCGGTCTCCGCGGAGTGGCTCGAGGCGGTCGAGGCGGCGGCGGTGGAGACCGCCGACGCGGTCCGGGCGCGGGTGGGGAGGCTCGCGGGAGTGAAGCCCGACGCCCCCGACCGTACGGAGAAGCTCCGCGCCTTCGTGGCCACGTTCGCCGAGCGCGCCTTCCGCCGGCCACTCGACGCGGACCAGCGGCGGCTCTACGTGGATCGCCCCTTCGAGGAGGCGCCCGACCCCGACTCCGCCGTGGAGCGGGCCGTGCTCCTGGTCCTCTCCTCCCCCCGGTTCCTGTTCCGCGAGGCGGGTGGACGCGCGTCGCCCGATCCCTGGGACACCGCCGCCCGGCTCTCCTTCGCGCTCTGGGATTCCGTCCCCGACGAGCCGCTCCGCTCCGCCGCCGCCCGGGGCGAACTCGACACCCCCGAGCGGATCGAGTCGCAGGTGAGGCGGATGCTCGTCGACCGCCGCGCGCGGGCCAAGATCCGCGAGTTCCTCCTCGCCTGGCTGCGCGTCGGCGCGCCGCCGGAGATCGCCAAGGATCCGAGCCGCTACCCCGGCTTCGGTCCCGACGTCGCCTCCGACCTGCGCGAGAGCCTGAAGCTGTTCCTCGACGACGTGGCCTTCCCCTCCGGCGGCGCGGCGGGGGCCGACGTGCGCCGGTTGTTCACCGCCGAGGAGGTGTGGATCAACGGCCGCCTCGCGCCGTTGTACGGGGTCGATCTCCCCGCGCAGGCCGGCTTCCGGCCGGTGCGCCTCGACGGCGGGCGGCGCGCCGGGGTGATCACGCACCCCTACCTTTTGAGCGTGCTCGCCTATCCGGGTGGCAGCTCGCCGATCCACCGGGGGGTGTTCCTCGCCCGGAACGTCCTCGGCAACGTCCTCAAGCCCCCTGCCGAGGCGGTGGCTCCCCTGGCGCCCGATCTCCACCCCGGCCTGTCGACGCGGGAGCGCGTGACGCTGCAGACGAGCCCGGTCGGCTGCCAGGTCTGCCATGCCGTCATCAATCCCCTCGGATTCACACTGGAGGACTGGGACGGGATCGGGAGGTCGCGGACGGAGGACGGCTCCGGTTCGATCGACGCCTCCGGCGGCTACGTGCCGAGGCACGGCGAGCCGGTATCCTTCGGGGGGGCCCGGGATCTGGGGGCCTGGGTGGCGGACAGCCGGGACGCCGAGGAGGCGTTCGTCCAGGCTTTGTTCCACGCCCTCGTGAAGCAGCCGATCCGGGCCTGGGGGCCCGCCACCGCCGAGGGGCTCCTCCACGGGCTCGCCCCCCGCGGTTACGACCTGCACCGGATGGTGGTCGATATCATGAAAGTGGCCGTATTCCCCCCGGCACCGGCCGGTAGCCAGGCAGGAGGTCCGTGATGCTCTCGCGCCGCACGCTGCTCGAACGCCTCGGGGCGGGGGCGCTCGCCCCCTTCCTGGCGAATCTCCCCTCGCTGGCCCGGGCCGGGTCCGCCGCGGCGCGGCAGCGTCTGGTGATCGTGTTCACCCCGGACGGCACGGTGCGGGAGAACTTCTGGCCGAAGGCCGCCGGATCCTTCACCGGTCCCGAAGGGGATCTCCCGCCGGTGGAACTGCGGCCCATCCTCGAGCCCCTCGCGCCGTTCAAGGATCGCCTCCTCACGCTCAAGGGGGTGGGGAACAAGATCCGGGGCGACGGCGACGGGCACATGCGCGGCATCGGCTGCCTGCTCACCGGCGTGGAACTCTTTCCGGGGAACATCCAGGGGGGCAGCGACACCCCGGCCGGGTGGTCGAGCGGACCCTCGATCGATCAGGAGATCGCCCGGTTCCTCCAATCCCGACCCGAGACCGCCACGCGGTTCGGATCGCTCGAGTTCGGCGTCCTCGTCCCCGACCGTGCCGACACCTGGACGCGGATGGTCTACGCCGGCCCGAACCGGCCGGTGGCCCCGATCGACGATCCCTATCGGATGTTCGACAAGCTGTGGGGCGGCAGGCGCCATCGCGAGAGCATGCGCAGCGTGCTCGACGAACTCCACGAGGATCTCGCCCGGGTCGCGACGGCCCTCCCCGCGGAGGACCGGCGGATCCTCGAGGAACACGCCGGATTCGTGCGCGACTTCGAGCGGCAGCTGGCCGCCGATCGTGCGGCCGCGACCCATGCCGTGCCGGTGCTCGAGCCCGGGGTGCTCGAGCAGAACGACCGCATGCCGCAGATCAGCCGGATGCAGATCGAGCTCCTCGTGGCCGGCCTGGCCGCCGATTTCACCCGCGTGGCGACGCTCCAATACACGAACTCGGTCGGTCAGCCCCACATGAAGTGGCTGGGGATCGAGGAGGGGCAGCACGACCTGTCGCACGAGCCCAACGGCAACGCGGCCGCGCAGGAGAAGCTGACCAAGATCAACACCTGGTACGCCGGCGAGATCGCCTGGCTGGCGTCGCGCCTCGCCGCCACGCCCGAGCCGGGGGGGGACGGGTCGATGCTCGACCACACCACCATCCTCTGGACGAACGAACTCGGCGAGGGGAACTCCCACACCCGGGAGGACATCCCCTGGGTGCTGATCGGCGGCGGGCTCGGGTTCCGCTCCGGGCGGTCGCTCGAGTTCGAGTCCGTGCCCCACAACCGCCTCCTCCTCACGCTGGCCCACGCCTTCGGCCACACCGGGCTCGAGCGGTTCGGCAACCCCGACTTCTGCGGCTCGGGGCCCCTCGTGCTCTCCTGACCGGCGCGAAGGCCGCGCCCGCCGGCCGGATGACGGCCGGGGCGGACGCGCCGCCGGGGCACCGGTACCGACGTCCCACCGGCCGCGTCAGCCGATGCGGCGCGGATGCATCCGGTCGGCCTCGTGGAGCACGACGAGCTCGCGGGCGCGGGACGCCAGCCGCTCGATCGCCTGCGGGTCGGCGGCGTGGCCGAAGTCGAGTTCCTCGACGCTCTCGCCGTCGAGATCGGAGAGGAGCACCAGGCGCCGTTCACCGAGCGCCCGGGCCAGGAAGCGTGTGATGCAGGCGTCGGCGACGAGGGCCGGGTCGCCGGAGCGGAGCGCCTCCGACACCAGCGGGACGAGGGCGGCCCCCTGCCTCCAGCGCAGCAGCACCGGGCCGGGGGGATCGGCGAGCCGGGACGCGAGGCAAACGGTGCCATCCGGCCGGACGGCACGCGCCGCGGCCGCCACCGCGCGCACCACCGGGGTCCAGCCCCCCGCCGGATCGGAGAGCGAAGCCAGCGCCAGGTCGGCCCTGCCGGAGACCCGCGGCCGCCATCCTCGCGCCCGGGCCAGCGCCCCCTCGGCGGCGCCGGACGGGGTGCCGAACAGGGCGGCGTGGAGCGAATCGTCGTGTCCGGGCACCACACGCAGGCTCGCCATCGCTCCCAACTGCCATCCGATCTCCCGGGAGCGTTCCCGCAGCGCCTCAAGCCCCCTGCGTCCGCTGCGGGCGAGGCGGCGGACGACACCCTCGCGCGACTCCCGGCGGGCGAACGTCGGCCAGAGGTCCCCGTCGAGGGCCGGACCACCGAGGGCGGCATCCCAGGTCGTCACCCCCACGGTGACGACCACGTCGGCATCGACGAGGACCCGTGCCAGGTGGAGGGCGTTGCCATCCGGATCGGCGGCGATGTAGGCCGTCTCCGACTCGTGGCTCGGGTCGAAGGACACGCTCCCCGGGATCTCGTCCCCGCGGCCGCTCCCCTCCAGCCCGGCGATCGGGGGTGCCCGCAGGACGATCGTGTCGGAGGGGGAGACGCCGGCCTGCTCGAGACGCTCGCGCACCGCCGCCACCACCACCGCGGCGCACGGCACCGGACCCGAGAGGGCCACGGCCACCCGGTCGCCCGCGACCACGTGCCGCTCGAGCGGCGGGACGACGAGCGGGGTGTCGAGGGCCCGACGCAGCCGCGGGCCGACGTCGCCCGCCGTCACCCCCGCGGGCCCGCGCAGGAAGACGGTCTTCGTGCCGGCGGGCGTGTCGATGGGGATCGGTTCGGGACGGCCGTAGGGAAGGAGGATCGGTTTCAACGTCGTGGATGCCGAGGGGCCGTCGCGCGTCCGGTGCCTTCCCGGAATCGACGACGATTCTCGCCCACCCTGGCTGCGGTGACCAGCGATCGGGCCCGGGCGGCCGGAAGGACGGGGACGGGCAAGGTACGCAGGCCCGCAGAGTCTTCCACACCGGCATGGGCCGAACCGGCGGCCCCCACGCTCATCCCCCGCATTGGCGGACGACGATGCACCACCAGCACGACGCCTCCGCCCGGAACGACCGGGCCAATCCGCAGGAGACCACCCCCATGACCGTCCGCCGCATCCGCCTCTTCCTCCTCCTTCTGCCCCTGGCGGCGGCGATCCTCGGCGCGTCGGCGGGGGCCCAGGACGGGCGTGGTGTGCCGGTGATCGGCGGTCCGGCGACGGAGGACTGCGAGAGCTGCCGCGCGTCCCGGCGTCCTCCCTGGCACTCGAGCGCCGTCGCCGGCCGCGGCTACCCCGTCGGCCAGGGTGCGATGTCCGCCGGTCCCTGCCCCTCCGGTCGGTGCGGACCGGTGGACGAGTGCCGTTCCTGCGGCCCGCGCGGCTGCAGGGCCTGCGGCTTGTCGGGGGTCTGCGGGCTCACCGGCGCCTGCCATCCGCCGCTGGCCGCCGGCTGCTGGGGCCACCCCTATCCCCTGCCCCCCTGTCTGCCGCGTTTGAGCGCCTATCTCCGCGAGGGACGCCTCGTCTCCCCGCAGCCCCTCGTCATCCCGCGCTGCCACGAGTGCGGCGCGTACATCGAGGGGGGGTTCTAGTTTCACGCGGCGGAAGCCCTCCTGGCCTTCCGCCGCTTGGCCTCCCGGGTCCCGCTCCGGTCGCAGGCTCCCGGAGACGGTCCCCGGTCGGCGTTTCCGCCGCGTCGTGCGGCGGCCTGGCCGGTGGTGGGTGCGCGGAAGCCCTCCTGGCCTTCCGCCGCTTGGCCTCCCGGGTCCCGCTCCGGTCGC
>CAZMOU010000019.1:27619-40667 GCA_964567835.1 uncultured Chitinophaga sp.
AGGCTCCCGGAGACGGTCCCCGGTCGGCGTTTCCGCCGCGTCGTGCGGCGCTTGGCCTTCCGCTACCGGGGCAGGAACCGCCCCGCCAGCAGCATCGCCGCCGTCACCGTCAGCGCGCCGGCGACGTCCAGGAGTGCGCCCGCGCGGATCATGTCGCGCAGGCGGATCCGCCCGGTGCCGTAGACGATGGCGTTGCAGGGGGTGCTCACCGGCATCATGAAGCCGAGGCTCGCGGCGAACGTGGCGGCCAGCGCCGCCACGAGCGCGTCGCCGCCGCTGGCCTGCGCCAGGGCGATCGCCACCGGCACGACCATGTTGGCGCTGGCCGTGTTGCTCGTGAACTCGCTCGTCACCACCGCGACGAGCGCGGCCGCCGCCACGAGGGGGGCGCCGCCGGCGCCGGCCGGCAGCCAGCCGGTGAGGAAACCGCCGAGCGCCCCGGCGAGGCCGGTGGAGAAGGAGAGCTCCCCCAGCGCCATGCCGCCGCCGTAGAGGAGGATGATCCCCCAGTCGATGCCCGCGGCCTCCTCCCAGCGCAGGGCCCGGCGCCCCGGCCCCCCGGGGAGCACGAAGAGGAGCACGGCGCCGACGAGTGCGGCCACCCCCTCCGGCACGTGCCTGCCGAACCAGGCCGGCAGCGGATGCTTCGCACCGAGGAAGAGCCCGAGAAAGCCCGGCACCACCCACAGGGCGACGGTGACCGCGAAGGCCAGGGCGGTGCTCGCCTGCCCCTTCGTCCATCCTCCCAGCCCGGCCCGCTCGCGGGCCACGAGCGCCGCCACCCCACCGATCCGGTCGACCCCTGCCGGGAACATCCAGCCCAGGAGCAGGACCGCGCACCCGGTGAGCAGGACCGCGACCGGCACGCCGACCATGCACCAGACCGGGAACGACACCTCGACCCCCAGCTCGGTGCGGATGAAGGAGAGGCCGATGAGGTTCGGCGGGGTGCCGATCGGCGTCGCCAGTCCGCCGATGCTCGCGGCGAACGAGACGGCCAGGAGCAGCCCGGATGCCCAGCCCGGATCGGGTCGTCCGTGGCGGCCCCCCTCGCCGCTCCCGGCGTCGTCGACCGCCGCGAGGATTCCCGCGGTGATCGTCACCATCATCGCCGTGGTCGCGGTGTTCGAGATGAAGGCGCTGATCGTCGCCGACACCGCCGCCACGGCGGCGAGGATGCGCCCCGGACGCTCGCCCACCGCGGGCAGGCCGAGGACGGCGAACGCCAGCCGCCGATCGAGGCGGTGGACGCGGATCGCCTCGGCGAGCATGAACGATCCGATGAACAGGAACACCAGCGGGTCGGAGAAGGGACGGAAGACGTCCCTCGCGGGAGCCACGCCGGCGACGACGCAGGCCACGATGCCGGCGAGCGCCGTCACCGGCAGCGGCAGGGCCTCGGTCACCCACAGCACCACCACGCCGGCGATGATCACCGCCAGCCGCGTCGCTTCGGGGGAGAGGTCCACGTGCGATCCTCCGGCGGCGCCCCGGCGGCCGCCCGACTCCTCCGCGGGCGCGGCGAAAGGCCGTCGGGGCCGCGGGCGGTCGCCGCGGCCCCGACGGCCATGAACACACTCACCAGGTCTTGCCGAGGGCCGCCTGCGCGGCGGCCAGCCGGGCCACCGGGAGACGGAACGGCGAGCAGCTCACGTAGTCGAGCCCCACGTGGTGGCAGAAGACCACCGAGTGCGGATCGCCGCCGTGTTCGCCGCAGATGCCGAGCTTGATGTCCGGCCTGGTCTTCCGTCCCTTCTCCACCGCCGTCTGCATGAGCGAACCGACGCCGGTGGTGTCGATCGAGGCGAAGGGATTCGCCTTGAAGATCCCCAGGTCGGTGTACTTCTGCAGGAACGATCCCATGTCGTCGCGGCTCATGCCCAGGCAGGTCTGGGTGAGGTCGTTGGTGCCGAAGCTGAAGAACTCCGCGCTCTCGGCGATCTCGTCGGCGGTCAGGGCGCCGCGCGGGATCTCGATCATCGTGCCGACGAGGTACTTGATCTTCTGGCCGGTCTCCTTGGCCACCTGGGCCGCGACGGCGTGGACGATCTCGAGCTGGTTGTCGAGCTCCTTCTTGAATCCCACGAGCGGGATCATGATCTCGGGCTTCACCTTGATGCCCGCCTTCTGCACCTTGGCGGCCGCCTCGAAGACGGCCCGGGCCTGCATCTCCGAGATCTCGGGGTAGCTGATGCCGAGGCGGCAGCCGCGGTGGCCGAGCATCGGGTTGAACTCGTGCAGCGCCTCGACGCGCCGGTGGACGACGTCCACCGGGAGCTTGAGCTTCCTGGCGAGGTCGGCCTGCGCCTTCTCGTCGTGCGGCACGAACTCGTGCAGCGGCGGGTCGAGGAAGCGGATCGTGGCCGGGCGGCCGTCGAGGGCGCGGAAGATTCCCTCGAAGTCCTCGCGCTGGTAGGGAAGGAGCTTGGCGAGCGCCTCGCGCCGGGCCTCGAGCGACTCGGCGAGGATCATCTCGCGCATCGCGTCGATGCGGTCGCCCTCGAAGAACATGTGCTCGGTGCGCGTCAGGCCGATCCCCTCGGCGCCGAAGGCGATGGCGTGGCGGACCTGCTCGGGGGTGTCGGCGTTGGTGCGGATGCCGAGCTTCCGATGCTTGTCGGCGAGCTTCATGATGAAGGCGTAGTACTGGTAGACCTCCGAGTCCTCCGGCTTCATCGTGTTGGTGACGAGCACCTGCTTGAGCTCGCTGTCGGCCGTCTTGATCGAGCCGGAGAAGACCTCGCCGGTGCTCCCGTTGATGGAGATGTCGTCCCCTTCGCGGAGCACCGTCGAGCCGCAGGTGAGCGTGCCCTTGGCGTAGTCGATGGAGATGGCGCCGGCGCCGGCGACGCACACCTTGCCCATCTGCCGGGCGACGAGCGCCGCATGGCTCGACACGCCGCCGCGGCTGGTGAGGATCCCCTCGGCGGCGATCATGCCGCGGAGGTCCTCGGGTGAAGTCTCGACGCGGGCGAGCACCACCTTCTTCCCCTTCTCGGCCAGCCCCTCGGCCTTCGCGGCGGTGAAGACGAGCTGTCCGGTGGCGGCACCGGGGCCGGCGGCCAGGCCGGTCGTGAGCAGCTTGCCCGACTTCCTCGCCTTCTCGTAGTCGGCGCGGTCGAAGATCGGCGCCAAAAGCTGCGAGAGGGCGTCGGGATCGGCCGACTGGATGGCGTGCTCCGGCGTCATCAGCTTCTGCTTGACCATGTCGTGGGCGATCTTCACGTAGGCCAGGGCCGTCCGCTTCCCGTTGCGGGTCTGGAGCATGTAGAGCTTCTTCTTCTCCACCGTGAACTCGAAGTCCTGGACGTCGCCGAACTTCTTTTCCAGCTTCTCGCGCACCTTCTCGAGCTGCTTGTAGGTGCTGGCGAACTCCGGGTCGTGGGCCATGTCGAGGACCGGCTTCGGGGTGCGCACTCCGGCGACGACGTCCTCGCCCTGGGCGTTGACGAGGTACTCGCCGTAGAAGACGTCCTCACCGGTGGCCGGGTCGCGGGTGAAGGCCACGCCGGTGGCGCAGTCGTCGCCCATGTTGCCGAACACCATGCTCTGCACGTTGACGGCGGTGCCCCACTCGTCGGGGATCTTGTACTTGCGGCGGTAGAGGATCGCCCGCTCGTTCATCCAGCTGCCGAAGACGGCGCCGATGGCGCCCAGGAGCTGCTGGAAGGGATCCTGCGGGAAGGTCTTGCCGGTGCGCTCCTTGATGAGCTTCTGGAAGCGGTGGACGAGCTCCTTGAGGTGCTCCTCGGTGAGGGCGGTGTCCTCCTCGACCTTCACCTGGTGCTTGAGCTTCTCCATCACCTCCTCGAACGGCTCGTGCTCGTTCTCGTGGCGCTTCTGCACCCCCATGACCACGTCGCCGTACATCTGGATGAAGCGGCGGTAGGAGTCGTACGCGAAGCGGCCGTTGCCGGTGGCTTTTTTGAGCCCCTCGACGGTCTCGTCGTTGAGGCCGAGATTGAGGATCGTGTCCATCATCCCCGGCATGCTGTCACGGGCGCCGGAGCGGACACTCACGAGGAGGGCGTTGGCGGGGTTGCCGAACTTCTTCCCCGTCTCCTTCTCGAGCATCTTCACGTAGTGCGCGACTTCCTCCTCGAGGCCCTTGGGGAACTTCTTCCCCGTGGTGTAGTAGTCGATGCACTGCTGGGTGGTGATCGTGAAGCCCGGGGGCACCGGGAGACCGATCTTCGTCATCTGGGCGAGGTTCGCCCCCTTGCCGCCGATGATGGCCTTCATCGTGCCGTCGCCGTCGCACCGCGTGGCGCCGAAGTAGTAGATCATCCGGCCCGGCTTCGACGCGGATTCCTTGCGGGCGGGCTTGGCAGGGGACTTCTTCGCGGACGACTTGGCCATGGGGGGAACGCGACCTTTCGGGGAGGGGAAGCTGGCGGGAGGGAAAGACCCGTGAAAAAGGGGCAAAACCGCCGCGAATCTACGTTCGGGACGGTGGCGGAGTCAACGCGGCGCGGGAGGGGGCTCGGGGTCCTGCGCGGGCGGAAACATGGACCTTCTTTTCGCCGCCGCGGCGTGTCGGCCGCAGGGCCGGCCCGGCAGCCCGCGATCACCCCTCGCGGAGAGGGTTCTTCCACCGGAGGCCGGGGAAACGGCCGAAATCGGCGTCGTTGGAATGGACGGTGGCTCCCAGTTCGATCGCGATCGCCGCGACGTGGGCGGCGGTGACGAGCGAGGCCTGGATCGCGCCGGCCGCGTCGAAGGCCTCGAGGAGCGGGCGGGGCTCGGGTCACTCCCGGCCGCCGAGCCAGCGGTCGATGATCGAGTCGATCGCGCCATCCTCGCGCATCTGGAGGATCGCCGCGTTCAAGGGCTCGCGGAGCGGGCTCCCGGGTCGCAGCGCGATCCCGGCGTCGAAGCTGTCGAACACCGGGCCGACCAGTCGGTAGGCGCCGCGCCCCGGCCGGGCGATGGCGTGCTTGAGCGTGAGCTGCTCCGCCACCACCGCCTCCACCGTCCCCTCGTCGGCCGCGGCGAAGGCCTCGTCGAGCGTGGGGAACTCCACCGGGATCCCTCCGCGGGAGCGGATGGCCGGTCCGGCCGCGCCGGTCCTCTGGGCGCCGATCTCCCGGCCCGGCAGATCGCGCGGCCCGTGGATCTCGCCGTTGATCCGCTGCTCGGTGAGCGTCGCCGCGAGCGAGCCGGTGAACATCGCCACGAGGCACACGCCCACGGTCATCCAGGCCGTCGCCAGCACGCGCCCCGCCACGGTGTCGACGTGCTTGTCGTCGCAGCCGCCGGTGACGAGCGTGCTGATCCCCCACCAGGTCCCCTCCCAGGTCCCGCGGCGCCAGTCGCGCGGGAAGCTGCGGTCGTTCGCGCGTCGCTCGCACCACCAGAGGAGATGGCCGACGAGTACCGTGAGGGCCAGGAGCACGAGCAGCAGCCGCAGCGCCTCGCGGGAGAGGAGGATGTCCATCGGGCCGAGCCAGGAGTCGGTGCCTTCGTCGCGCACCGCGATCCGCAGTCCGGAGTGGACGACCGGATGGGTGAAATCGAGCATCGACTCCCGCTCGCGCGTGATCGGCACCGGCCCGAGGAACAGGTCGATCGCCCCGGTCGCCGCCGCCTCGAGACCGGCGGCGATCGACGGGAGGGGGACGTAGACCGTCTCGGCGCCCAGCCGCGTCGCGAGATCCTCCCACAGCACCGCCGAGGCGCCGGTCGGCCTGCCGTCGACGACGTCGAGCGTCACCCCGACGTTGGCCACGCCGACGCGGACCGGCTCGGCTGCGGTCGCCCCGGCGGGGAGGGGGACGAGGAGGAGGAGCAACGCCGCGGCGGTGCGCGGCCGCCGGCGCGTCCCCCATCCGACGAGGGTGATCCCGGCGGCGAGGAGCCCGAGCGCCAGCGGAACGAGGGCGGCCGGAAGGCCGGAGGCCGTGCCCGTGGCCAGGTCGCGGAGCGCCCCCGCGTCGCCCGGGGAGGCGCGCAGGTGCAGGAGCAGCAGCACGATGGGGAGGGCGTTGTGCATGGCGTGGCAGGCGATCGCGGGGAGGAGGCTGCCGGTGGCCATCCGCAGGGTCCCCGCCACGAGGCCGAGGAGGAACGTGGCCGGCATCCGCTCCGGCAGCACGTGGGCGACGGCGAACAGGGCCGCCTGGAGCACCACCGCCGCCGCGGCGCGCAGACGCGAGGGACGCTCCCCGGCGAGCGCTCCCAGGGCCCAGCCGCGGAAGAGCGTCTCCTCCGCGATCGCCGGCAGGAGCGCCACGAGCGCGACCGACACCCACCACGGCCGCTCGGCCACGAGCGTCACGATCCGCTCCGAAAGGCTCCGCACCTCGGCGGAGAGCTCGGTGCCGCGCAGCGAGAGGAGGAGCGCCGCGGAGACGAGGTAGGCCCCCGCGCCGAGCGCCGCCCCCCCCGCCGTCACCGCGATGCCCGCCGCCCCGGCGCCGGGCCGCCGCACCGCGAGCGTCTCCCGCAGGTCGACCCGCTGCCATGCGAGCATCAGCACCAGCGGCAGGACGACGGCGAGTGCCTGCTGGACGGGGATCGCCAGGAACAGATCGTCCGGCGCGAGCGCCTGGACGTACCACAGCCCGGCGACCCCCGCGAGGATCGGCGCCACCCCCTGCAGCGGCGTCGGCAGCGTGCGCGGGGCGGGGCGACGGAGCAGGCCCGTGCCTCCCTCGTCCGAGCCGCGGAAGAGCACCTCCTCGTCGGTGAGCAGCCAGGCGGTGAGGCGGAGGAGCACCCAGGTGCAGACGAAGGCCGAGAGGAGCGAGAGGAGGAGCGGCGGGAGCACGCCGAGCGCGTCGGGGGGCTCGCGGTCGGAGAGGACGTCGCGCGCGAGCATCACCTGACCGGCGAAGGGCACCAGGGCGAGGGCCCCGTCGGCACGCGAGCCCGGCAGGAGCGCCGATCCGGCCAGCGCGGCGACGAGGAGGATCACGGGGGTGAGGGTGTTCTGCGCCTCCTTGCCGCTCCGCGACGCGGTCGTCACGGCGAGGCACGTGGCCGCGGCGACCGCCGCCAGGCCGGTGAAGGCGACCACGGTGACCGCCGCCCCGAGGGCGGGGGCGGGGACCGACGCCAGGGCCCCGGCCGGGAGAAAACGCATCCCGACCGCCGCCGTGGCGGCGATCGACAGGCAGTTGGCGGCGAGCGTCGCCAGTGCCACCACCCACACGGCGAGGAACTTCCCGAACACGATAGCCTCGGTGGAGCAGGGGGCCATGAGGAGCGTCTCGATCGTGCCCCGCTCCTTCTCCCCCGCGATCGCGTCGATCGCGGGATAGAACGCGCCGGTCATGGTGAGGACGGCGAGGAGGACGAGGACCGCGGCGGTGAGCGCGGGGAGGAGCGTCTCCGAGGACACCGCCGGCGCCGCCGGCGATTCGCCGACGACGTGCAGACGGAGCGGGTGGAGGATCTCCTGCGCGAGTCCGGCGGCGGAGACTCGCCGCACGCGCGCATCCTCCGCCACGGCGCGCATCACGGCCTCGAACTGCTCCCGCGACCGGCCGTTGCCGGGGCGTCGGGAGGGGTAGCGCACGTCGATCTCCACCGTCGCGGCCCCGTCGAGGGCGGCGACGAGCCCCGCCGGGGCGTCGATCCACACGTCGGCCCCTCCCGCCTCGACGGCTTCGATCGCCTCCGCCGGGGCGCCGTGGAGGAAGCTCGCCTTCGATGGCCAGGCCATGGTCGCCCCGGCGGGGCGACCACGCTCCACGGCGGTCTCGATCCGCAGCGCGAGGGCGCCTGCGTCCGCTCCGCTCATGGCCACGACGAGGGGTGCCGGCTGGTTGCGGGCCTCGAGGTCGGTCACCGCCGTGCGCACGCCGAGGGCGCTCGACAGGGCGACGATCGGGTAGGTGACCATCGGGAGGAGCAGCGTCACGAAGAGCGTGCGCCGGTCGCGGACGAACTCGAGCAGGTCGCGGCGGGCGATGGCCAGCGCCGCCGTTCGACCGGAGACACGGACGTCGTCCTCGGGCGGCGGAACCGGGGGGGCGGCGGTCATTCGGCACGGCCCCCACCGACGGCGGCGAAGAACGCGTCCTCGAGCCCGTGATGCGTGCCGACCACCCGATCCCGGGGGCCCTCCGCGACCACGCGCCCGCCATGGATCACGACGAAGCGGTCGCAGCGGTGCTCGATCTCGTGGAGTCGGTGCGTCGAGAGGAGGATGGCGCGCCCCTCGCGGCGGAGGGCTGCGAGGAGGTCGAGGAGATCGCGCGCCCCGACCACGTCGAGGGCGCTCGTCGGCTCGTCGAGCACCAGCGCCGGCGGATCGTGGACGAGCGCACGCCCGACGCTCACCCGCTGCCGCTGCCCCGACGAGAGCCGGCCGGCAGGACGGTCCGCGCAGCGCCCCAGATCGAGACGCTCGACGAGACGGTCCACGCTCCCCTCGAGCGCGTCGGCGGAGAGGCCGTGGAGTTCGCCGAAGGAGCGGAGGATCTCCCGCGGGGTGAGCCGATCGGGGATGCCGGTCGTCGCCGAGACGTAGCCGAGGCGGCGGCGTGCGCCGACGGGATCGGCCGCGACGTCGCGGCCGTCGATGCTCGCGGTGCCGGAGGTGGGCCGCAGCAGGGTGGCGAGCATCCGCAGCGTGGTGGTCTTGCCGGCGCCGTTGGCGCCGAGGAGCCCCACCATCTCGCCGCGCGCGACGCCGAACGAGACCCCGTCGACGGCACGGAAGGGTGCGCCGGAGGCGGTGCGGTAGTCCTTCACGAGCGCGTCGACCAGGATCATCCTCAGCTCTCCTCGCTCGGGGGGAACTGGCGCCACTCGAGAATGGCGCACGCCACGGCGAGGAACGCCACCGTCATGCCGAGCACGGCGGCGACCTGCCACCAGGGGCGATGGGGATCGATGAGGAGGCTGAACTCCGCGGGCATCTGCCGCTGCCACCCCATCCAGGCCACCAGCAGCGTCCGCAGGCGCAGGGAGACGGTGAACTGGTTGATGACCGCCGGGATCAGTCCCGCCAGGTATTCCACGAGGATCGCCACGCCCACCGAGGCGACGAGCGCCTTCTTGGGGACGATCACCGCCGGGAGGGCGAACAGCGCCGCCCGACCGACGCAGGAGAGGAGCACGAGGGCGGTGAACGTGCCGGCCATGGCGGAGCCCTTCGCGACCACGTCCGAGGCCAGCGCCAGGCCCAGCGCCAGGAGCGCCACCGTCGCCGTCCAGACCACCGATGCCAGCCAGGTACCGAGGAGCAGGCTGCGCCGTCCGCCGGGACGCACCGCCACGTGCACCCAGGTGCCCCGTTCGAGCTCGTCGGCGACCACGGGGCTCATCGTGACGAGCAAGCCGAGCATGCACACCGCCTCGGGGACGAGCGCGTAGAGCATGCCGGCGCCCACCTCGGTATTGAGCCGGCTGCCGCTGGCCTTCACCGCGGCGGCGAGCACCGCCACCGGGAACAGCACCCCGAGCGCGGCCAGGGCGAGGCGCGCCGGCGTCAGCAGGCGTGCGAGCTGGAAGCGGGCCACGGCCACGATCGACGCCAGCGCCGGGACGGGCGCGAGACGGTCATGGTCCTCCGTGTCGGGCGGGCGGCTCATGGCGATACCCCGCGGTGGAGCTGGACGAGGCGCCCGAAGATCCCCTCGAGCGACCGGTCCCCGGGCACGAGCTGCCGCACGAGGATCCCCTCGGCGGCCGCCGCAGCCCCGATGCGCTCGGCGAAGGAGGCGGGGGAACGGGTCTCCACGACGACGGTGTCGTGCCCGGAGAAACGCACCATGTCGGCGTCGGGGGAACCGCATGCCAGCTCCGCCAGGCGCCGCGGGGCGTCGCACACGACGCGCACCTCCGACGGGAGGGTGTCGATGAGGCGGTGGATCTCGCCGACGCTGCCACTGGCCACGAGCCGGCCGCCGAGGATCACCGCCAGTCCGGCCTGCAGTGCCTCGACCTCGTGGAGCAGATGGCTGGCGACGAGCAGGCTCCGCGACCCGGCCCACGTCCGCACGAGGGTGACCAGCTCGTGGCGCGCCACGGGATCGAGCCCGTCGAACGGCTCGTCGAGGACGAGGAGATCGGGGTCGTGGGCGATGGCCCCGGCGAGCTTGGCCCGCTGCCGCTGTCCCTTCGAGAGCGTCGACAGCGGACGACGCGCCGCCTCGCCCAAGCCCACCTGCTCGAGCGTGCGTTCGGCCCGCTTCGCGGCCGCCGCGGGGGTGTAGCCCGACAGGCAGACGAGGTAGCGCACCCACTCGCGGGCGGTGGCGGAGCGCTCGGTGATGTCGGAGGCCGGGCAGAGGCCGATCCGCGCGAGGACGCGCCCGTTGCAGAAGGGACGCTGCCCGAAGACGCGCACCCGCCCCATGGAGGGGCGGAGCTGACCGGTGACGAGGCCGAGGAAGGTGGTCTTGCCGGCGCCGTTGGGGCCGAGGAGGCCGTAGGCGCCCTTGCCGAGCTCGACCGTGACGTCGTTGACGCCGATCACCGTGCCGTACAGCTTCGTGACGCCCTGGAAGGAGATCATGCGGAGGCCGACGGGGGATGGGGTCAGGCGCGGGCGGGGGCGTCGACGCGCCACCAGAGGACGAGCGCCGAGAGGAGCGTCACGCAGGTCAGGGAGATCACCGGGGGGAGGATCGCGGCGGGGCGTCTCTCGATCCCGAAGATCCAGGCCTGGACGACGCCGAGGGCATGGTAGGGGGAGAGCCAGGCCCAGCGGTCGATCGAGGCGTCGAGGCCTGTCGCCCGGGAGAGCCAGCCGATGCGGCGGATGTCGAAGGGGGGGGCGTCGGGGCGGGCGATCGGCTCGAGGATGTCGGTGAGGCCGTTGCGGGGACCGCGCCGCGGGCCCCGGGGGCGCTGCGCCGACCGCGTCCCCTCCCCCACGCCCATCCCGCTGCCTGCCTGCACCGCCGCCTCGTCCGACGCCGCGCGCATCATGTCGGCGGTGGTGAGCGACGCATGCGCCACCCAGCAGGCCGTCCAGGTGGCGAACCAGGCGAAGCTGGCGATCCGGCTCTCGGCGGTGAGCGACGAGAACGCCAGGGCCATGAGCACGGTGGGGAGGGCCAGGGCCACGCTCGCCGCCACGATCCGCAGCGGCAGGTCCCAGGTGGTCACGGCCACCCACACGCTCGGGCTCACCGCCACCCCCATGAGCCACAGCGCCAGCGCCGGCAGCATGGTGATCGTGGCCACGAGCAGCGCGAGGATGAGGAGCTTGCCCGTCACGTACTCGAACTTCCCCACCGGGCGCGTGAAGTAGATGAGCCAGGCCTTCGCGCGCAGATCGCGCGAGACCAGGGCGGGGGCCACGAGACCGACGACGATCGCCAGGAGGATCGCCTGCGGGGAGCGCATGAAAGCCAGGAGCAGGCGCGACCAGACGGCACGCCTGGTGCGGACGATCTCGACCTCCGGGTCGTCGTGCTTCGAGGCCGACGGATCGATGCTTCCCAGCGAGTCGGCGATGATCTTGCCGAGGATGCCGACGCCGTCGACGTTGCGTCCCACGCTCGCCCGGTCGCGCATCGAGCCCAGACGCCCCTCGTCCACCGCCTGCTCGAAGGCGAAGAAGCTGCCGGCGAAGACGAGCGCGGGGCTCCAGGCGAAGAACACCGCCCGGCGCAGCCAGCGGCTCGCCCAGGCGAGCCGGATCCCCGTGGAGGCGATGACGGCGATCGCGGACAGGGAGCCGCGGAGCCTCCCCTTCCACGGTCGGTAGCCGACTTCATGGAGCGGCATGGCTGGACACCTCCCCGGCACCCGCCGCCCCGGCGAGGGCCTCGAGGAACACCTCCTCGAGCGGCCTGCGCTCCGGGGCCACCGAGCGGATCGTGGCCCCGACCGCGGTCGCCTCGCGCCACACGTCGCGGAGCGTGTGCGGCGCGACCGACTGGAGGAGGATCGCCCCGCCGTCGCCGCCGAGAGGATCCGCGGCCAGCCGCGCGGGGATGCCGTGGGCGAGGAGGCGTTCGAGGAGCGGGCCGACCGGCCCGTTGACCTCGACCCTCTCCTCCGGGACGCCCGGATGGGTGAGTTCGCGGATCGTGCCGGAGAGGCGGACACGGCCGCCGGCGAGGAGGATCACCCGCTCGCAGATCGACTGCACGTCGGGGAGGACGTGCGTCGAGACCAGGATCGTCTTGCCGTGATCGCGGGCCAGGGTCGTCAGCCTGCCGAGCATCGCCCGGCGCTCGATCGGGTCGAGGCCGTTGGTCGGTTCGTCGAGGATCACGAGGCGGGGGTCGTGGACGATCGCCGCCGCGAAGGAGATCTTCTGCTTGGCACCCACCGAGAGCGTCTCCACGGCCCGGTAGCGTTCCTGCCCCGCGTCGCACCAATCGAGGACCTCGTGGGCCCGCCGCAGCGCCTCGGTGCCCGGCAGGCCGGAGAGGCGGGCCGCGTAGGCCACCATCTCCACCCCCGACAGTCCGGGGATCGAGCACTCGTCCTCCGGGACGACGCCGACGAGACGGCGCACCCGGCGCGAGTCGACGTGCGGATCGAGTCCGAAGACCCGCACGCTCCCCTCCACGATCCGCACGAGCCCCAGGATCGACTTGACGAGCGTGCTCTTGCCGGCGCCGTTGGGCCCGACCAGGCCCGTGATGCCGGGCGGCACGTCGAGCGACACGCGGTCGAGCACCGTGCGGCTGCCGTAGCGCTTCACCACCCCGGCGACGCGCACCGGTTCGACGTGCGCCGATTCATCGGAAGGGAACGCCCCGTTCATGCCTCTGCCCTTCCGGTCAGCCCTCCATCACTTCGGATTCCTTGACCTTCGCCAGGTCGCCCACCTTCGCCTCGTAGGTCTTGGTGAGCTCCTGCACCTCCTCCTTGGCCGACTCGCAGTCGTCCTCGGTGAGGGTGCCGTCCGACTTCTCGGTGTCGGCCGCCTTGTTGGCGTCGCGACGGACGTTGCGGATGGCCACGCGGGCCTCCTCCGCCAGCTCGCGGATCCGCGCCGTCATCTTCTTCCGCACGTCGGTGGAGAGGGCGGGAATGGTGATGCGGATGAGGCGTCCGTCGCTCTGCGGATTGAAGCCCAGGTCGGCGGCCTGGATCGCCTTCTCGATGTCCTTGAGCGTCCCCGGGTCGAAGG
>CAZMOU010000020.1:0-40050 GCA_964567835.1 uncultured Chitinophaga sp.
TCCTCGAGGCGGGGGTGCCTCCGGCGGCGCTGGCCCTCCTCCCCGGTCGCGGCGAGGAGGTGGGGCCGGCGCTCGTGACCCACGCGGAGACGGCGCTCGTGGCCTTCACCGGGTCGCGGGCCGTCGGCCTGTCGATCGCGCGGGCGGCCGCCGGGGCCGCCGCGGCGGGGGGGACGCGGATGATCCCCCGGGTGATCGCGGAACTCGGCGGCAAGAACGCGATCATCGTCGACGACGATGCCGACCTCGACGAGGCGGTGGTGGGGGTGGTGCAGAGCGCCTTCGGGTTCCAGGGGCAGAAATGCTCCGCCTGCTCGCGGGTGATCGTCCTCGACGCCGTGCACGACGCCTTCGTGGCGAAGCTCGTCCCGGCGGTGCGCAGCCTGCGCGTGGGACCTGCCTCGGACCCCGGAGCCCGCGTCGGGCCGCTCGTGGACCGCGACGCACGGGACCGCCTCCTGGCCGCGATCGCCGCCGCCCGTGCGACGGCGCGTGAGGCGCTCGTCGTCGAGACTCCCACGCTCGCCGGGCGGGGGTGGTACGTCGGACCGGCGGTGTTCACCGACGTCGATCCGGCCTCGCCGCTCGGGCAGGACGAGTTCTTCGGGCCGTTGCTCGCGGTGCTCCGCGCCCGCGACTTCCCGGAGGCGCTGCGGATCGCCAACGGCACGGCGTACGCGCTCACCGCCGGCGTCTTCTCCCGCAGCCCAGCCAATCTCGAGCGGGCCCGCGCCGGTCTGGAGGCGGGAAACCTCTACCTGAACCGGGGGATCACCGGGGCCCTCGTCGCCCGGCAGCCGTTCGGCGGATACCGGATGTCGGGCTCGGGGTGCAAGGCGGGGGGCCCCGACTATCTCCAGCAATTCACCCTCCAGAAGACGGTCACCGAGAACACGATGCGACGCGGGTTCGCCCCCACGCGCCCGGCCGGCGACGGCCGCCGTCACGCGTGAAACCGGCGGTTTTGGGGAGGCGATTGAGCCGGGGCCGGGGAGCGGCGACGATGTCGGTCGGGGCTCCCCCTCACGAAGTACTCACACAGGGCTCCCACACTGCCGCCTGCCGGCTCCGTCGACACGCACCGGTCCGCTGCCCGCCCCCGCCCCCGTTTCCGGAAGACGTCCGATGCCCGCTTCCCGCCTCCGTCTCGCCCGCCGGGTGTTCCTCCTGGCCGTCGGCCTCGTCGCCGGGGGCGCCGCCCGGGGCCCCGCGCAGGAATCCGATCCGCTGCCCCCCTACGAGAAGGTCTCGGGCGAGGTCGCCGGTTCGCTCAAGTGCGTCGGCTCGGACACGATGAACAATCTCGTCGCCCTCTGGGTGGAGGGGTTCAAGAAGTCGTATCCGGGTGTGCGCGAGGGGATCGAGGGGAAGGGATCGGCATCCGCACCGCCGGCGATCACGGAGGGGACCGCGTCGTTCGGCCCCATGAGCCGGGACTGGAAGCCGTCCGAGATCGACGCCTTCCGCGAGAAGAACGGCTATCCGCCCACGGTCGTGCCGGTGGCGATCGACATGCTGGCGGTCTTCGTCCACAAGGACAACCCGATCGCGAGCCTGTCGCTCCAGCAGGTCGACGCCATCTTCTCCAAGAACCGCAACGGCGGGGCGAAGGCCGACATCCGCACCTGGGGCGACCTGGGACTGGAAGGGGAGTGGAAGAACAGGCCGATCAGCCTCTACGGCCGGAACGCGACGAGCGGAACGTACGGCTACTTCAAGGAGAACGCGCTGTTCAAGGGTGACTTCAAGCCCACGGTGAAGGAACAGCCGGGCAGTTCGGCGGTGGTGCAGGCGGTGGCGAGCGACAAGGCGGGGATCGGCTACAGCGGATTCGGCTACGTCACCGCCGACGTCCGGGCGGTGCCGCTCTCGCTCGAGCCGGGCGGGGAGGCGGTGCCCACCGAGGCGGAGCACGCGTACAGCGGTGACTACCCCCTGGCTCGCTTCCTCTACCTGAGCGTGAACCACAAGCCGGACACCCCGCTCGATCCGCTCCGGCGCGAGTTCCTCCGCTACGTGCTCAGCGCCGACGGCCAGGCCGACGTGAAGAAGGACGGATACCTTCCGCTCACCGGGGCGGTGGCCCGCGAGGCGCTCGAGGGAGCGGGGATCGTGCGGGAGCGGAGCGTCCGCAGTCAGTGATCCGTCGCCGGAGGGGCGGCAACGATTCCCGGCGCACGCCGGGGTGATCCCGCAGGGCCGGAGGCCGGGGGCGTCATCGTCGACCGAGCGCACAAGGCCCGCATGAGCAGCGAACCGAGCTTCACCGGCCGCTCCCGTCGCCGCACCACCCGTCCCTCGGTGCGGTTCGGCGACGCGTTGGCCCGCGCGGTGATCACCGCCGGCGGGATCGGCACCATCGCCGCCGTGCTCCTCATGGGGGTGTTCCTCGTCGCCGTGGCGCTGCCGCTCTTCCGGCCGGCGTCGATCGGCACGTCCCGGTCCGTGTCGTTCGCCGGCGACGTGCCGGGCGTCGTGGCCCTGGGCAGCGACGACACCGGGACGGTCGGATGGAGCCTGGACGTCGCCGCCGGCAGGATGCGTTTGGTGGATCTGGGCACCGGCAGGGTCCTCGCCGACATGGCGGCCGCGGCCGGTCTGGAGGGGGCGACGGTGCTCCGTGTCCTGCCGGGCGGGGTCACCGCCGTGGCGG
Source organism: uncultured Chitinophaga sp. (assembly GCA_964567835.1). Classification (GTDB taxonomy): domain Bacteria; phylum Planctomycetota; class Planctomycetia; order Pirellulales; family UBA1268; genus QWOP01. Next base: position 2,654 of record CAZMOU010000020.1, read on the forward strand.
GATTCGCCGACGGCAGCTTCCGCACGGCGCGCGTGGGGGTCGAGTCGTCGTTCGTCACGACCGTCGAATCCGCCACGGCGGCCGACGCGGCGGTGGGCGAGGCCGTGCCCGCCGAGGGTGGTGCCCTGCTCCGCGGCGGTCCCGATCGCTGGACGAGGATCGTGCCGGTCGCCGTCGCCGACGGGGAATCGACGCGCGTGCTCGGCGGCAGGATCGTGGACGTCGATCTCGCGCCCCTGGGGGCCGGGACGCTGGTCGCCGCGGTGGATGCCACCGGCACGATCCGCATCGAGCGACTCGCGACGAAACGGAACATGCTCACCGGCAAGACGACCACGCAGCGTTCGGGCGGGACGATCGACCCTGGCGCCGCGGAGGGCGCGGCGCCGCCGTTCCGCGCCGCGTTCGTGCGCGTCGGCGGCAACGGCGACCAGCTGTGGGCCGTGGCCGCCGACGGACGGGCCCGCCGCTACGCGGTCCGCGACGTCGCGGCGCCGCGCCTCATGGAATCGTTCGACGCCTCCGGGGGTGAGCCGGTCACGGCGGTGGAACGGCTCTTCGGCGGGGCGGCGCTCGCGGTCGGCGACGCCGGCGGCACGATCCGCGTCTTCTTCGCCTCGAGGCAGCCGGAGTCGGCCACGGAGGACGGCCTGAACGTGGTGGAGGCGAGGCGCTTCGTCTTCCCGTCGTCCCGGCCGGTGGTGGCCCTCGCCGCGTCCCCTCGCTCGCGCCTCTTCGCGGCGGCCGACGCCGCCGGGGACGTGCGGCTCCTGCAATCGACGACGGGAGCCACCGTCCTCGGGACGCGTGCGGTGGGGGACGGCCTGCTCTCCGCCCCCCCGCGCGCGCTGGCGGTGGCGGCACGCGAGCGGCAGCTGCTCGCGGCCGACGGAGCGGGCCTCGTCTCCTGGGCCTTCGATCCCGGCCACCCGGAGGTCGCGGCCCGGACCCTCTTCGGTCGGGTGTGGTACGAGAACTACCCCGGTGCTGTCCACGCCTGGGAGACCACGGGACACGAGACGTTCGAGTCGAAGTTCGGCTTCGTCCCGCTCGTGTTCGGCACCCTCAAGGCGACGCTCTACTCGATGGCGTTCGCCACGCCGATCGCCATCCTCGCGGCGATCTTCTCCACGCAGTTCCTCCATCCCGCCTGGCGCGCCCGCATCAAGCCGGCGATCGAGATGATGGCGAGTCTCCCGAGCGTGGTGCTCGGGTTCGTCGCCGGTCTGGTGCTCGCGCCGCTGGTGGAGGAGCGGCTGGCGACGGTGATCGCGTCGTTCTTCGTCGTGCCGGCGGTGCTCGTCACGGGCGGACACCTGTGGCAACTGCTCCCCGCCGGCACCCGCATGCGGCTCGCCCCCTGGCGGCTCCCCTTCATCGGCTGCGTCGGCCTGCCCGCCGGCGTGGCGGTCGCGGCGGCCGTCGCGCCGGTCGTCGAGCGTTTCCTCTTCGGCGGGGATCTGCGCGCCTGGCTCGACGGCCGCGGTGGCAGCGGCACCGGGGGGTGGGTGCTCGCGCTCTTGCCACTCACGGTCCTCGGCGTGACGCTCGTGGTGGGGCGGCAGGTGAATCCCTGGCTCCGCCGCGCGAGCGTCGGCTGGGGGACGCGCCAGGCGGGGCTGGCCTCGCTCGCGGTGTTCCTCGTGGGGGCGCTTGCGGCGCTGGCCCTCGCCGGTGCCGCGGGGACGTTCCTCGACAGCCTCCACCTCGACACGCGCGGCGGCATCTTCGGGAGCTACGTCCAGCGCAACGCCATGGTGGTCGCCTTCGGCATGAGCTTCGCGATCATCCCCCTGATCTTCACGATCGCCGACGACGCCATGGCGAGCGTCCCCGATCACCTCCGCAGCGCCTCGCTCGGCGCGGGCGCCACCCCCTGGCAGACGGCGATCCGCGTCATCCTCCCCGCGGCCACCAGCGGCATCTTCTCCGCGGTGATGATCGGCCTCGGTCGTGCCGTGGGGGAGACGATGGTGGTGCTCATGGCCGCCGGCAACACCCCGATCATCGACGCGAACCTGTTCAACGGGTTCCAGACGCTGTCCGCCGCGATCGCCACGGAATTGCCCGAGGCGGCACGCGGCAGCGGGCACTACCGCGTGCTCTTCCTCGCGGCGGTCGCCCTCTTCGCCTTCACCTTCGTCCTCAACACCGGCGCCGAGATCGTGCGCGACCGTTTCCGGAGGAGGTCGCATGAGCTCTGAACGCCTCCGCCGCCGCTCGACGCACGCCGCGCTCTCGGCGCACGGAGAGCCGTGGGTGTGGCTCACCGGCGGCGCCCTGGCCGTGGCGCTGGCGATGATCGTCGGCCTCCTCGCCTTCATCGCGGTGCAGGGGATCGGCACCTTCTGGCCCCGGCCCCTCGAGTTGGTGCGGCTCGTCGACGGCCGGAGGGTGCTGGGCGAGGAGTCGGCTCGCGACACGGCGCCCGACGGGGGTGTCCGTCGGCTCCTCCGCACCGCCAATTTCGAGCTCACCGGAAAGCATTTCGAGTGGTTCGCCGAAGCCGACCTCGCCGAGGTCACGCGCCCCGCCACGGCGACGGTCGTCGAGCGGCTCGAGGGGGGGCGGCTGCACGGCTTCCCCACCCGGCTCCTCCACGGCGACGAGGTGGTCGCGGAGGGTGCCGAGGCCGCCTGGGAGGCGTTCCGCGAGGCCCATCCGGCCGCGCGCCGCCGCCATGGAGAGGCGCGGAGGATCGACAAGGACGACCGCGGGGTCCTCCAGCGTCGCCTGCGCGCCGCCCGGCTGGCCGTCGTCGCCGCCGAACTCGACGGCGACGAGGCGGCGCGGGGGAGGGCGACCGCGGCCGAGGAGGCCGTCGTCGCCGAGGTGGCCGACGCCGAGCGGCGTCTGGACGAGAAGACGGCGGCGCTGCGCGGCATGAACGAGGGATGGGGGCTGGAACTCGAGGTGGCCGAGGGGGGGCGGGTACTGCTGCCGCTGTCCGACGTCGTCCGGGCATGGCAGCCCAACGCCCTCTCGGCCACGGGCAAGCTCGGCGTCTACGCCTCGCGCTGGGGCGAGTTCCTCGCCGACGATCCGCGCGAGGCCAACAGCGCCGGCGGCGTGTTCCCCGCGATCTGGGGCACCGTGGCGATGACGCTCATCATGGCGCTGTTCGTGGCGCCCTTCGGCGTCCTCGCGGCGCTCTACCTGCGCGAGTACGCCACGCGCGGCCCGTTGACGGCGGCGGTGCGCATCGCCATCAACAACCTCGCCGGCGTCCCCAGCATCGTGTACGGGGCCTTCGGCCTCGGTTTCTTCTGCTACATCCTCGGCGGCTCGATCGACGAACTCCTCTTCCGGCCGGCGCTCGTCGCCGACGGCCAGCCCACGTTCGGCACCGGCGGCCTCTTGTGGGCGTCGTTGACGCTCGCGCTGCTCACCCTGCCGGTGGTGATCGTGGCCACCGAGGAGGCGCTCTCCGCCGTGCCCAACTCCATGCGCGAGGGCTCGTACGCCTGCGGCGCGGGCAAGTGGCAGACGATCCGTCGCATCGTCCTCCCCCGCGCGCTGCCGGGGATCATGACCGGGCTCATCCTGGCGATGGCCCGCGGGGCGGGGGAAGTGGCGCCGCTGATGCTCGTCGGCGTCAAGAAGCTGGCGCTCGACCTCCCCATCGACGGCAGCTTCCCCTTCGTCCATCCGGAGCGGGAGTTCATGCACCTGGCCTACCTGATCTACGATGTCGGGTTCCAGAGCCCCAACAGCCAGGCCGCCAAGCCGATGGTGTTCACGATCACCTTCCTCCTCATCGCCATCATCGCGCTGCTCAACCTGACGGCGATCTGGCTCCGCGGTCGCCTCCGCCGCCGCTACGTGTCGCAGCAGTTCTGACGCCCGCGGGAACGCCCGCCCGATCCGCCCCGCACCCACCCACGGACCACCCCGATGGAATCCTCCCCCCCGCCCCCGGGCCCGTGCGGCGCGCCCCCCGCCGCCGACCGTCTGGCGATCGTGGCCGCGGGGGGGGAGGTGCCGACCGAGGTCCACGACAGCGTGCGCCGCGATCCCGCGGTGCTGGAGATCGACCGCTTCAACCTCTGGTACGGCGCAAAGCAGGCCCTCCACTCGATCACCATGCCGATCCCCCACGGGAAGGTGACGGCGCTGGTCGGCCCGAGCGGCTGCGGGAAGTCGACGCTCCTGCGGAGCGTCAACCGCCTCAACGACCTCGTGCCCAGCGTGCGGATCAGCGGCACGATGCGCCTGAACGGCGATTCGATCTACGCGCCCCGCGTCGACGTGATCGAGCTGCGGAAACGGATGGGGATGGTGTTCCAGCGTCCCAATCCCTTCCCGATGAGCATCTACGAGAACGTCGTCTACGCCCTGCGGATCGACGGCGAGACGAACCGGGCCGTGCTCGACGAGGTGTGCGAGCGCAGCCTGCGCGGCGCGGCCCTCTGGGACGAGGTCAAGGACCGTCTGGCGGACAGCGCCCTCGGGCTCTCCGGAGGGCAGCAGCAGCGCCTGTGCATCGCCCGGGCGATCGCGGCGGAGCCGGAGGTGCTCCTCCTCGACGAGCCCTGTTCGGCGCTCGACCCGATCGCCACGGGCAAGGTGGAGGACCTGATCCAGGAACTGCGCGGCCACTACTCCGTGCTCATCGTGACCCACAACATGCAGCAGGCCAGCCGCTCGAGCGACTACACTGCCTTCATGTACCTCGGTCGTCTCATCGAGTACGGGGCCACGCCCGACATCTTCACCAAGCCGGTCCTGCCGGAGACCGAGGCGTACGTGACGGGACGGTTCGGCTGATCCCCCGTCCTCCCCCGCCCGTCGGCATCGAGCAGCGGAGCACCCCGTGACACGTCACATCGAGCGGCAGATCGACCATCTCAAGGAGATGATCCTCCGGGTGGGGACGCTCGTGGAGGAGGCGATCTCGAGGTCGATCTCCGCCGTCATCAACCGCGACGTGGCCCTCGCCCAGCGCGTGCTGGCCAGTGACGAGGCGATCGACCGCATGGAGGTGGAGGTCGAGGAGGAGTGCCTGAAGATCCTGGCCCTCTACCAGCCCGTCGCCGCCGATCTCCGCTTCGTCGTGGCCGTCCTCAAGATCAACAACGACCTCGAGCGGATGGGCGACCTCGCCAAGAACATCGCCAAACGCGTGGCCCAACTCGAGAACGCCGGCCCGATCGAGATGCCCGCCGAGATCCGCACCATGGCCACCCAGGCCGAGGAGATGGTGCGGGAGTGCCTCCAGGCGGTGGTGGCGGGAGACACGGTCCTGGCCCGGCGGATCAGGGAGCAGGACGACGTCGTCGACGTGGAGCGGCAGCGCGCGCGCCGGCGCATCCTGGACGCGATCCGCGGGAACCCCGATCGCGTGGAGGCGCTGCTCCGCGTCAACTCGATCACCAAGCACATCGAGCGCATCGCCGACATGGCGACGAACGTGGCGGAGGACGTGATCTACATGGTGGAGGGGGAGATCGTCCGCCACCGGGTCGACGAGTAGGCCCCGCGCGGCGGGCGGGGCGAATCAGGGCGAATCAGGCCGATTTCCCCGGGGGTGGGGCGGTGGGCGGCCGGCGCGGCGCCGTGGTACGCTCTGGCCCCGGGGCGGGGGTGCCGCCCCGTCCGGTTCCCCTCCCCGCCACCGAAGGGCTCCCCATGCCGCCGTCCCGCGCCCCCGGCACCGTGGTCCGCCTCCCGCAGTCGCGCCGGATCGGCGGTGCGTGGATCATGGCCGGACTGCTCGCGACGGTGCTCGGCGCCGCCCCCGGACGGGGCGAGGACCCGGTGCTCGTGAACATCACCGGTCCCCTCGCGGCCAAGCTCGGCGACAAGGTCTCCTTCGAGGTGGAACTCGTCAACCGCTCCGGGCGACCGCTCACCGGACTGCGGGTGGTCGATTACTTCGACAAGGGATTCCACCACGAGGCATCCGCCAGTCCCATCGAACAGCGTGGCACGATCGACATGGCCGCCGGCACGTCGCGGCGCCTGACGCTCGACTTCCTCACCGACGAGCCCGGTCGGCAGTGCCACCGCGTCGAGATCCTCGACCAGGCGCACAACTTCATGGGTGGTGCGACCGAGTGCGTGATGGTCACCGCACCGCCTGCTCCCGCGGTGGCCGGCGCCCCGGCCGTCCCCGCCCCGACGGCGCCCCCGCGCGTGACCACCCCACCGCTGCCGACCGCGCCGACACCCGCCGTCGCCACGCCGGCGCCCGTTCCGGCTCCCGTCCCGGCCCCCGTCCCCGCGAGGGTCCCGGTCCCGGTCCCCACCCCCGCGCTCGCCGCGCCGACGGCCCCGCTCGTGACGGCTCCGCCGCTCGCGTCCGCGTCGCCGCTGCCCACCACGGTGACGCCCTCCCCCACGGTTCCCGCGACCACGTCGATCCCGCCGCTCGGTGCCGCGCCGATGACGGCCCCGGCGGCGACGGTGCCGTCGCTCGAACTCGACCTGTCGGGCCCCAACGAACTGGCCGAAGGTGGCGTGGGACAGTTCGTGGCCACGGTGCGCAACACCGGCCTGGTCGCCTCCGGACCGACGAAGCTCGAGTTCGACTGGGATCCCACCTACGCGGCGCTCGAGGCCTCCGACGGCTACGTCCTGGGGACGAACTCGGTGACCTGGACCGTGCCGCCGATCGAGCCCGGGGGGCAGACGCGCCGTCAGATCAATCTCCGGGCACAATCCCCGGCCGGTGCCCGCGGAGGTCAGGTCTCGAGGGCCTGCGTCCGCGGCGTCCTCTCGGAGAGCGTGGGGGGGGTGATGGTCGCCGACGAGTCGTGCGTCGCGGTCCGCTCGAGCGCTCCGATGCTGCGGTCGCCCCGCGAGGCGGGCCTCCGTCTCTCGATGGCCGACACGGCCGATCCGGTGCAAGCCGGCGGCGAGACGACGCTCGTCTGCACCGTGACCAACTCCGGCGGTGCCGCCTCCGGCCGCCTCCGGTTGGTGGTCGAACTCCCCCCGGAAGCGCGGCCGGTGGGTGATCCGGTCCCCTCGCGCGTCAGCATCGAGGGGCGGACGCTTTCCTTCGACGGCATCGGGTCGATCCCGCCCGGCGGCCACGCCAGCTTCCAGGTCACCTACCGGCTCCCCGCGGGGACGACCGGCTCCCGCGCCGTGGCCACCGCGACGCTCTCGGGCGAGCAGCTCGACGGCCGCACGGAGGCCGACTGCACCACCACATTCCTCGCCCCCTGACCGCGGCCCCGCGGGCGGGCGGGAAGCCGCTACGACCGGTGCGACCGCCATCACCGGCGGTTCCCCGCGGGAAACCGTCCGTCGGTGTCGTCCGGCGCCGATGGAGAGGGGGCGTCTTCCGGCGGGAAGGACGCGGGGGGACAGGAGCGATGCTCGTCGCGAGCGCGAACTGGCGGATCGGTGACGGTTCGCTGCGGTGTCCACCGGCGCCCTGGGCCGCGTCCGCGGTCCTCGCCGCGCTGCGCCGGGCCGTCCTCCGCGGTGCGTGGCGGGCGGACGGCCGGTACGAACCGCTCCACCACGTCGATCTCGTCCTCGCGGGGGACACGTTCGATCCCCTGCTGTCGCGGGAGTGGGTGGGGAGCCGGCGGCCCTGGGAACGGGGCCCGATGGCGAGGGGGGCGCGTGAGCGGGCCCTCGGGCGCGCCGTCGGATCGGGGCGCGTGCTGCTGCGGAGCCTCGTCGCCGCCTGCCGCGGCGGTGTCACGGTTCCCGGAGCCGACTCCCTCGGACGTCCCGTCGCCGAGCGGTCGGTCGTCGTCCCGGTGCGGCTGACCCTCCTCGAGGGGAATCTGGACGCAGGCTTGGCCGTTCACGCCGCCGACCTGTTCGCCGGACTGCCCGACGTCGCCGTCGGCTGCCGTTTCGAGGGGGACGGTGTCCGGGTCGAGCACGGCCACCTCGCCGACCCGGTCTGGTCGCGCCACGACCCCCTCCGCGGGGCGACTCCGTCGCTCGGTTCGAGCCTGTGGATCGACCTGCTGCTCCGCCTCGCCACCGCCGACGCCACCCCCGCCACGCGCCTCCGCGGCGGTCTCGTCGAGCGTCTCGCTGCCGCGGAGATCCTCGCCTGGCCGGAGGTGGTGGCGACGGCGGTCTCGGAAGCGACGACCGTGGCGCTGGCCGACGGGCTGTGCCGCGCGTGGGAGAGCGCCGTCGCCGCCTGGCGCCGCGCGGCGCGCGGCTCCGGGGTGGCCCTCGACGTCCCCTTCGACGTGGTCGAGTCCCTCGCCGGGGCCTTCCTCGGCGAGCCCGTCGGCGACGACCTCCGCGCCAGCCTGCGTCCGCTTCCGATCACCGACGCCGACGTCGTCACGGTGGTCTCCGGCCATCTTCCCGCCGCCACCGCACGCCGGCTTCCGTGCCCGCGCGTCGTGAGCCTGGCGGCCCGACCCGTCGACGACGAGCCGTCCCCCCGTGGGGTGCGCGTGATCGGGCCGGTGGCGACACCGTTCCCGCCGCCGCTGGTGGCGGTGCACCGCGGGGACGGGGCGTGGGATCCTGGCACCGGGGTCGGGCCGTGCCGGTACCGCGACGTGCGGATCGTCGACGCGGCATGAGGACGGGGCGGACACTGCGGAGACGACGCGGATGGACGAGGCGACGATCGTGGTGATCACGACAACCTTCCCCGACGCCGCCGCGGCGCGGGGGTGCGCGGAGAGGCTCGTCGGCGCGGGGCTCGCCGCCTGCGTGCAGGTGGACGGCCCCCTGACGGCGGTCTACCGCTGGGCCGGCGCGGTCGAGCGGGCCGAGGAGTGGCGCGTCACCTGCAAGGTTCCCGCCCGGTGCCGGGAGGCGTGCCTGGCGGCGCTCGTCGACCTCCACCCCTACGAGGTTCCGCAACTCCTCTGGCACGAGAGCCGGGCGAGCGCCGCCTACGTCGCATGGGCGGAGGGGGCCACGGGGACGCCCCCGCTGGCGCCGGACGCGTCGGGGGCGGTGTTCGATGTCGCCCTCCATCCGCTCCCGGACGGTGCGGCGGCGGGAACCGGGTTCCGCGACGGGAGGGGGACGTGGCCCACGATCGTCCTCGGCGTGACCGGCGAGCGGACGTTCGCCGTCGGTTTCGACGAGGCGCTCGCCCGCGTCGACGCGCTCGGCCGGGCCTTCGTCGAGCCCGACGGGTCGTTCGTCTGGGTGGGCGCGGAGGGGGACTCCCGCTGGCAGGTGGACGGGAACGCCTGGGAACGGGACGGGGCGGTGGTCCGGGTCGACGTCCGGGGTCGTTGTCCCGTCGCCGACCTCCGTCGTTTCCTCGACGTCTGGCGGGGAGCGGGGGAGCGGGTGGCGGTGGAACTCGTCCGCGCGGGCGTGTGGCTGGACGAACCCACGTTCCTCCGCCACGCCGTCGCCCCCGATGGCGCCACGGCCCGCTGACCGGCGACGCTGACGACCGGGGGGACTGTACCGGCCGCGGCGCGACCGTCCCGGTAGACTCTTCCGGCGTCGTGGGGAATCCCCGCGGCCCCCGGGCCCGACCTGCCGATGGGAGCGAGGGGGAGGCCGCCACCCCGAATGGAAGACGTGTACCCCGGTCGGAGCACGAGGATGGATACCAAGCGCGGAATGCGGTTCGGTCGCTGGCTGTGGCTCGGGGTGACGTGCCTGCCGATGGCGATGCTGCCGGCGGCGGCCCGCGCCGACGAACCGCTCGGTGTCTCGGCCTCGTACGGAGCCGGCGTCCACGCCTACTTCGACGGCGACTACCAGACGGCCTACGACGCGCTCACCGCCGCGATCGAGGCCGGCTCGATGGATCCGCGGGCCTACTACTACCGCGGGCTGGCGTCGATCAAGCTCGGCAGGTCGGACGACGAGATCGACGGCGACTTCTCCGAGGGGTCGAGCCGCGAGACGCTCGGCCGTGGCGGCATGGCGGTGTCGCGCTCGCTCGAGCGGGTCCAGGGGCGCGATCGGATGCGTCTGGAGAAGTTCCGGCGGCGGGCCCGGGTCGCCGCGGTCCAGCGCGACGAGGCGGCGATCCGCCAACGCTACATCGGCGTCGAGCAGGCCGCTCCCGATGTCCTCCGTCGCCGCGTTCCCGACGCCGCCGTCGTCAATCCCGAACCGGTCATCCCCCCGGCCCCCAAGCCGCGGGCGGCGGCTCCGCGGACCGCCACGCCGCGGCCGCAGGCGCCGACCCGTCCCGCCCCGCAACCGCGCGCCCCGGCGGAGAGCCCCGACGACGACCCGTTCACTGATCCCACGCCCCGCCCCGGCGACGACCCCTTCTCCGACGAGCCGCTCCGCGACGACCGGCTCGATCAGCGGGACGAGCAGATGGAGGAGAACGCGGCCGAACTCGACGACCGCCTCGACCAGCGCGACCAACTCATGGAGGAGGGGGCGGCCGAACTGGACGACCGTCTCGACCAGATGGACGCCCAGCAGGAGCGGGAAGCGGCGGGCGGGTTCTAGTTTCACGCGGCGGAAGCCCTCCGTGGCCTTCCGCCGCTTGACCGGCGTCGGTGAACCTGTCGGTTCCCGCCGCCGACACCGCCGCATCGTGCGGCGGCCGGTGTGGTCGGTGTGGTGTCCGGGTTCCTGGCGGAAGCCCTCCGTGGCCTTCCGCCGCTTGACCGGCGTCGGTGAACCTGTCGGTTCCCGCCGCCGACACCGCCGCATCGTGCGGCATGACACAGGGCGGTCTGGGGAGCAGAGCGGCAGTCCGATGTCCCACGCGTCAACGGCGCTCTCCGGACGGATCGACGCCGAACTCGCCCGGGCGACGTTCGTCGATCCCCACTCCCACATCGATCCGCTCGCCCCATCGGCCCGGTCGCTCGGCGACATCCTCGGGTACCACTACTACACCGAACTGGTGCACTCCTCCGGCGTGCCCCGTGCGGCGATCGAGGGGCCCGACCTCGACGCCGACACGCGCGTCGAACGGATCGTCGCCGGGCTCGGCGCGCTCGACAACACCATCCAGCACGCCTGGCTGATGGAGATCGCCCGCGACCTGTTCGGATTCGGTGCCGACCGGCTCGACGTCTCGAATTGGCGGGTCTTGGCCGCGGCCGTACGGGAGCGGACCGCCGCTCCGGGGTGGACGGAGTCGGTGCTCGCGCGGAGCCGGATCGAAGCGGTGTTCCTCACCAACGACTTCGACGATCCGCTCGAGGGCTTCGACACCACGGTCTGGGTGCCCTGCCTGCGCGTCGACGAACTCGTGTTCCACACCGCGAAGCCAGGGGTGCTCGACAGGCTCACGCGGGTCTCGGGGGTCGACCCGGCCGATCTCGACCGGCTCGACAGGGCGGTGGGGCTCGTGGCCGACCGGTTCGTGCGCAAGGGGGCCCGTGCCGCGGCGATCTCGCTGCCGCCGGACTTCCGCCCGCGCCCCGTCGATCGGGGCGTCGCGGAAAGCGCCCTGGCCGCCGTGCACCGCCATGGGCCGCAGGCGCCGGCCGGCGACCGGGAGGCGCTCGCCGCCCATCTCTTCTGGACGGTGGCGGGGATCTGCCGCGAGCGCCGGCTCCCGTTCGACCTGATGATCGGCGTGCGCCGGGCGGTCTACCCGGGGGGCGTCCACCAGGGGCAGGACCTCCTCGACGGACGGCTGTCGCTGGCCGACTACGCGCCGCTGTTCAACGCCTTTCCAGAGGTCTGCTTCCCGGTCTCGGTGCTGTCGCGACCGCTGAACCACGAGCTCGTCGCCTTCGCCTGGATCTTCCCCAACGTCCACCCCTTCGGGCACTGGTGGTACGCCAACACCCCGGCCACGATCGAGTCGGACCTCGAGCAGCGCGTCGAGGCGGTGCCGCGGACGAAACTCCTCGGCTACTACAGCGACATGTACAAGGCGGAGTTCGGGTACCCGAAGTTCGCGATGTACCGGCGCGTGCTGGCGCGCGTGCTCGCCCGGAGGTTCGTCGAGGAGCGGGGTTGGAGCGAGGAACGGGCGGTCGACCTCGGGCTCGACCTCCTCGTCCGCAATCCGCGCCGGGTGTTCTACTCCGCCGATCCGAACTGAAGGCCGGCGGCGAAGAGCAGACCCCACCCGGCGATCAAGAGCACGCCGCCGATCGGCACCACCGCGCCGAGGATCCGGATCCCCGTCAGCGCGAGGACGGCGAGCAACCCGCTGAAGACGAGCGTGCCGGAGGTGAAGCAGACACCGGCCAGCCGCAGGAGCCCCCGACAGGGGGCGGCGGCGGGCATGCCCGCCGCCACGGCCACGACGAGGAGCGCGACGGCGTGGAACAGGCAGTAGCGCACGGCCGTCTCCCAGTTCGCCGCCTGGCCGTTGGCCTCGAAATGGGCCTTGAGGCCGTGGGCGCCGAACGCACCGGCGGCGACACCGAGCCCGCCGAGCAGGGCGCCGGCGAGGAAGAAGCTGCGAGCCATGGAACGCCGTCTCCGCGGAGGGCCCCGATCGACCGTGCCCCTGGGGACCGGCTCCCAAGGATAGCCGCGCCCACGCGGGAGGTCGATCGGCCCCCGGAGAGCGTGGCGGCGTCTCCCCGGCGGACGAACCGGATCAGGGCCGGTTCGTCCCGAGGAGCTTGTCCTCCTCCTCCTCCTGGATGATGATCCGCGGCGTCACCATGAGCATCAGGCTATCGGTCGTGCGCCCCATGCCGACGTTCTTGAAGAGCCGGTTGATGTAGGGGATCTTCGAGAGGATCGGGACGCCGAACTCGTTGCGGCCCTCGCGCAGGCGCTTGATGCCGCCGAGGAGCACCGTGCCTCCGTCGGGGACGCTCACCGTGGTCGTCACCGACGTGGTGATGTACTCCGGCTGCTGGATGGTGGTGCCGCTCGAACGCACGGTCTGTTCGTTCGAGGTCTTGGCGTTGATCCCCAACGAGGCTCCGAGCGGATTCTGGCCCTGCTGGCCGACGCCGCCGTCAAGGCCCGACTTCTCGTCGGCGCTCTTCGTGGAGGTCGACCGTGACCCCTCGAACTGGAACTCCTGCACCTTGCCGATCTGCGAGAACCGCGGGACCAGCGTCAGGCGGACGAAACGCCGGTCGTTCGAGACCACCGCCTGGACGTTCACGCTCGTGCCCTCGTTGAGCACCGTGATCACCGGCTGCTGGGCGGCGGCGAAGTCGCCGACGACGGGGATCACCGACGTCACGAAGGGCCGCGAGACCGAGTCGTTGATGAAGGCGTTTTGGCCGTTGAAGAGCGTCACCTTCGGCGCCTGCATGACGTTCGACCGGGTGTTGCCCTGGGCGGCCTGGATGAGGAAGTAGGCCTCGATGTCGGAGAGGATGGCGAATCCGAACGTCGCCGCCGAGGTGGTCGGGTCGGGGAGGCCGGGAAGGGAGGGCACCTGGCCCGCTCCGAAGCTGTTCTGGCGGAAGGGGATGGAGTAGAAGTTCTGCACCGGCTGGCCGTTGAGGGTGGCGTTCTGCCCGATCTGGCCGAGCCGCGCCACGCCCGGATTGCCGCCGTTGTCGAGCCCGATGACCTGCGACGGGCCCCCGGCGTTCGCCGGGATGCCGAGGCTGTAGGGGGAGGTGGAGGAGTTGCCCGACGTCGGGATGGCGGTCATGTTGAGCGGATCACGGACGTTCGACTGGATGTTGAAGTCGAAATCGACGCCGATCCGCTCGAAGAAGGTGTCGTTGAGGCGGATGAAGCGGACCTCGATCGCCACCTGGAGGTCCTGGAGGCGGCGCAGCTGCTGGAGCAGGTCGGCGATCTCGTCGTGCACCTCCTGCGTCTGGCTGACGACGATGCTCAGGTTGGTCGGGAAGGGTTGGATCGCCCCCTGGCCGCCGACCGTGTTCCAGGTCTGCGGCGCGACCGTGTTCTGGATCAGGTCGATGAGCGACTGGAAATCGGCCTGGGCACCGCCGAGCGGCCCGCCCGCCCCGAGGAGGGGCATCCCCGCCGAACTGCTCCCCACCTGGGGGGCGTTGCCGCCCACGCCCGGGATCTGGGCGAGCGACGTCGGGTCGACGGCGGCGTCCGACACGGTCCGCGCCACCGCGCCCGGGGCGGGGCCGGTCTGGACCGACATGTTGGCGAGCGTCGAGAGCCGCGAGTAGCCGCCGTTGATGGCGCCGTCGAGGCCGGTGTCGTCGGAGGTGAAATTGGGGATCGGGATCACCAGGTCGGCGACCTGGTACGAGACGCTGAACACCTGCCCCTTCATGAGGCGGGGGCTCGTCACCTTGAGCACCTCGTCGCGAACGCAGTAGTCGAGGTGGAGCGGTTCGAGGAGCAGCTTGAGGGCGCTCTTGAGCGTGATCCGTTGGTCGAGGGAGATGGTCACCGGCGTGTCGCTGCGCACCCCCTCGCTCTCCAGCCCGACCATGTCGAGGTGGATCGGCACCTCGGCCTGCTTGGCGAGCGAGTCGAGGACGACGGCCAGCGGCTCGCCGCGGTGGACGGCGACGACCTGGGCGGAGAGCTTCTTGTGGATGGCCGCCTCGGCGGGCGAGGAGCGGCTCCGCCCCTCGGCGTCGAGCCGGTTGCGGTTCTTCGTCAGGTCCTCCCAGTCCTTCGTCGCCGGGAACTCGATGGGTCCCACGAACGGGGTGCCGGCCCGGTCGACGTCGACCAGCGCGTCGATCACCCCCGCCTCCTTGGCGTCGGCGATCGACTTCTGCGTGTCGAGGCGGCGGATGGTGCGGCTCTGGGAGAGGAGCTGCCGGACGACCGCGTTGTCGGGGGCGAGCGCCGCGGCCTTCTTGGCCAGCGCCTCGGCCTCCGCGTAGCGGCGGTCGTCGATCATCTGGTTGTACTCGTCGACGATCAGGGCGAGGCGCTGGTCGACCTCGACCTTCTTCGACCGCTCGCGGGCCACGCGGGACTCGATCTCGGCGTTCTTCCGGTCGAGTGCCACGTCGGCGGCGCGCTTCCCGGTCATCTCCTCGATCTCGGTGCGGGCCCGGTCGAGACGCTTGGTGAGTTGGGCCCTGGTCTCCGCGGGGATGTCGGCGGCGGCGACCTCGTCGGCGGCGGCCTGGAGGATGTCGTGGGCCTCGCCGGGCGACTTCTGCGCGGCCCGACGGGCCTCGAGTTGCCGGGCCGCCACCTCGGCGGAGAGCCGGGCGACGACCAGGTCGCGGGGCAGCGCGGCGTCGGCCGCGGCCGCGGCCGACGCGGGGGTGCCGGCACGCCGATCGGCGGCGGCCCGCGTCAGCGCCTCCTCGATCACGCGACGGGCGTCGGCCGCGTCTCCGGCACCGGTTTCCTCCGCCGTCGGGGGAGCGGGGATCTCCTCGGCCGGCTCGTCGGCGCTGGCCGCCGACAGGAGCGATCCGGCGATGGCGATCCCCGCGAACCAGACGGTCCGTCCCGTGGCCGCGCCGGACCGGGCCCCCCGTGGGCACGTCGGGAACCGGTCGCCTCGGGCGGCGGTGAACGGGCTGGTGCGTGACATGGACTTTGTCCCCGTGGTCTGGAGAACGGATCGGCGGGGATAGGTACCGGCCCTCCCGGAGTCGGGTCAAGGGCATCCCGGCGTCGGGGAAAAGATGTTTTTCCCGGGAAAAAGGCCGATGCCGGCCCGGATCGGGGGAAAAAAAAGGGGCGCGGACGCCCTCACTCCGCCACGGAGGGCTCCGCGGCCGGCGGCGGCGACCCCGGCGGCGGGACGAGCGCGCGCTCCACGGTGTCGAGGAGTTGGTCGAGCCGGAACGGCTTGAAGAGCACCAGACCGATGCCGGCCTGCCGGGCCTTGACGATCGAGTGCCCAGGGTCGTACCCGAATCCGGTCATGAGGACCATCGGCACGTGGTCGAGGATCTCCCGCAGGCGCAGGAAGAGTTGGTAGCCCGACATGTCGGGGAGACGGATGTCGGAGATGATGACGTCGTAGCCCTCGCCTCCGGCGGCCCGGACCATCGACGCCGCCTCGGTGCCGTCCCGTGCGGTCTCCACGGTGCAGCCGTTCTTCTCGAGCAGGCAGTGGGCGGCGACACGCACCTGCTCGTCGGCGTCCACCACGAGGATCCTCCTCCCGGCGAGACCGCGCCGGTGATCGCCGCGTCGGAGCTGGGTGTGGGCGGTGCTCGGCGTCATCTTCTCGCCCACCTTCTGGATCGCCAGCTTGATGTCGCGGGCGTTCCGCAGGATCCGCTGGAGCCGCTCCACCACGTCGGCGTCGTGGCCGATGTAGCGCTCCATCACGCTCACGGCGTCGTTGAGGATGTCGTCGACCGGAAGAGCCACGGCACCGTGGATGGCCTCGATGCTCTCCGCCGTGGTCGACGCCTTCTCCGCCACGAGAAGCTCGAGGGTGTTGAGCGCCGCGGCGACGTCCCGGGAGAAGATCTCCAGGAACTGCATGTCGGTGTGGGAGAAACCGCCCGGCTCGGGGCTCTCCACGTTGAACGTCCCGATCACCTGGTCGTGCAGCATGAGCGGCACCGTGAGGGAGCTTTTCGCCCCCTTGCACCCCTCCAGGTAGAGCGGGTCCTTGGTGGTGTCGTTGCAGAAGTAGCTGCGGCCGGTGGCGGCGACGTACCCGGTGACACCGTTGTGCTCGGTGCGGGCGAAGAGGATGCGGGCCTCCGCCTCGGGCTGCATCCCTTCGGCGAGGAGCGGTTCGAGGCGTCCGGTCTGCCGGTCGAGCAGCCGGATTTCCACGACGTCGAACTGCAGCAGGTCGCGCGAGTAGTGGAGGATGTTGCTCTTGAGGAGATCGATCCGCTCCTCGATCGTCATGTCGGCCAGCTCGGCGGGCGAAAGGTCCGCGAGTTTCTGTCCCGCCTGGTGGATGGCGGCACGCTTCTGCTGCTCGAGCATCGTGTGGGTCACGTCCCGGATCGACACGATGACGTGGTCCGACGCGGGCCATTCCCCGGGACCTCCGGCCAGCAGCGGCGTGGAGAGGAGGTGGTAGTAGCGGCTGTCGGACGTCCGCAGCGTCGCGTCGGACGTGCGCGCCGATGCCAGGGCGGCATGGAACGGGCTGAACTCCGGCCCCAGCACCTCCGGGTCGCCGAGGGCCGCGAGGATCGGTCGGCCGGCCGGTTCACCGCCGCACCATTCACGGAAGCGGGCGTTGGCCCAGCGGATCGTGTCGGCGGTGTCGAGCAGGACCCCGCCGTCGGGAAGCGCCTCGAGGACGCGCTGGGCCCGCAACGCCCCCTCGAGGCGCTCCCCGAGGGCGGCGCCCACCCCTTCGAACACGACCGCGTCGAAGCGCTCGCCTCCGGCGATCCGGGCGGCGGCCTCGGGGAGGCCCGCCACGTACTCGACCCGTGCCGCCGTCTTCCATGGTGCCGCCCCGTGGGTGGTCGCCTCCGACGGACCGGCGGCGACGGGCGTGGCGCCGTCGGGGGGGTGGCGGACGACGAGATAGGCGGGTGATTCCGGCACCACACGGAACTCCCTGGAGACGATCCCGGTCCGTCCGACCAGTATAAAAACCGGCGACGCGGGGCGGCAATTCCCGTGCGGCGTTGTCGGGATGATCACCACATCTATACTTCCCCGCGGCAGCCCACACTCCGCCCGACGAGGCCGCGCGTGACCCCCATCGAGAACTCCCGGCCCTTTCTCGCCCGCCACCAGTTCCTGATCTACCGGCTTTTTTCGCTGTCCGGGCTGATCCCCGTGGGGGCCTTTCTGGTCGTCCACCTGCTCACCAACGCCTCGGTGCTGGGGGGCGCGGCGTCGTTCCAGGCGCGGGTGGACATGATCCACTCCCTGGGGCCGCTCCTGGTGCCGGTGGAGATCCTGTTCATCTTCCTGCCGATGGCGTTCCACGCCGCCGTCGGCTTCGCGATCATCGCCGGCGGGCTGCCGAACGTCGGGTCCTACCCCTACGTCGGCAACGTGCGCTATACCCTCCAGCGCGCGACCGGGATGATCGCCTTCGCGTTCATCGTGGGGCACATCATTCAGCTCCATTGGCTGGGCAGCCCGCTCGGCGGGGGCCGCTTCGATCCCCACCATGCCACGAGCTCGGCGGCGGTGGCGGTGGCTCCGCTCGGCGTGTCGCTCCTCTACGCGATCGGGGTGCTGTCGGCGGTGTTCCACCTGTCGAACGGCCTGTGGACGCTCGGCATCACCTGGGGACTCTGGACGAGCCCCGCCGCGATGCGACGCGCCAACGCCGTGAGCATCGCCGTCGGCCTCCTGCTGGCGGCCGCCGGGCTGGGTTCGATCGGGGGCCTGCGGGCCACCGACGTCGCCGCCGCGCGGCGGGTGGAAACCCGGCTCGACGAGTTCCGCCGCATGAGCACCGGAGAGCGGGCGGGTGATCCCGACGCGCCCGCCGTCGAGCCGCGGACCGCCCCCTCCGATGCCATCGATCTCCGTTCCAGCGACGAATCCCCCCTCGTTCTCCCCCCCCAGACCCCAGCAGGAACCTGATCCGCCATGGCCCAGCCCCGCGTCCTCGTCGTCGGCGGTGGTCTTGCCGGGCTCGCGGCCGCGATGCGGCTGGCCGAGCTCGGCGCCGACGTCGATCTCATGAGCCTCGTGCCGGTGAAGCGGTCGCACAGCGTCTGTGCACAGGGAGGCATCAACAGCGTCAACGCCCTCACCCGGCAGCAGGGCGACAACGAGTGGAAGCACCTCGACGACACCGTCTACGGGGGGGACTTCCTCCAGCACCAGCCGCCCGTCAAGGAGATGGCCGACTGGGGGCCGCGGATCATCGACCTCATGGACCGGCTCGGAGTGCCCTTCAACCGCACGCCGGAGGGATTCCGTGACCAGCGGCGGTTCGGCGGCACGCTCTACAAGCGCACCGCCTTCGCCGGTGCCACCACCGGGCAGCAACTGCTCTACGCCCTCGACGAGCAGGTCCGGCGGCACGAGGTGGAGGGACGGATCCGCAAGTTCGAGTTCTGGGACTTCCTCGCCCCGGTGCTCGACGAGTCGGGACGCTGCCGCGGCGCCGTCTGCCAGGACATGGTCTCGATGCAGTTCCGCTCGTTCGCCGCCGACGCGGTGGTCCTCGCCACCGGTGGTTGCGGGCTGGTCTACGGCCGTTCGACGATGTCGATGGTCTGCACCGGCAGTGCCGCGTCTACCAGGCGGGTGCGGCCTACGGCAACGGCGAGTTCATCCAGGTCCATCCCACGGCGATCCCGGGGGCCGACAAGCTGCGGCTGATGAGCGAGTCCGCCCGGGGCGAAGGGGGACGCGTCTGGGTGCCGCGCACCCCCCAGGATCCGCGCGACCCGCGGACGATCCCCGAGGCGGATCGCTACTACTTCCTCGAGGAGCGCTATCCGAAATACAAGAATCTCGTGCCGCGTGACATCGCCACGCGGGAGATCTTCGACATCTGCACCACCGACGGCCTCTCGGTGGAGAAGGACCGGCTCTGCGTCTACCTCGACCTGACGCACATCCCGCGGGAGACGCTCGACCGCAAGCTGGGTGGGATTCTCGACATCTACGAGAAGTTCCAGGGTGTCGATCCCCGGTCGGCGCCGATGAAGATCTTCCCCGCCGTCCACTACTCCATGGGGGGCCTGTGGGTCGACTTCGAACGGAGCGACACCGGCGGCATGAGCGAGGGTTCGCCGCGGAACCAGCAGACGAGCATTCCCGGGCTCTACGCGATCGGGGAATGCGACTACCAGTACCACGGCGCGAACCGGCTCGGTGCCAATTCCCTCCTGTCGTGCATCTTCAGCGGCCTGTTCTGTGCCGCTGGGGTGCTCGCCTCGGCCGGGGCCAAGCGGGCCGCCGCTCCCGAGTCGCTCTTCGCCGCCGCGCTGCGTCGCGAGGAGGAGCGGCACGAGGGGCTCCTGAAGCGGCGTGGCGGCGGCGAGAACCCCTACGGCATCCACCAGGAACTCGGCGACCTGATGACGCGTGTCGCCACGGTGGTGCGCCGCAACGACCAACTGGCCCCGGCCTACGAGGAGGTCTGCGCCCTCGAGGAACGGTGGAGGCGCTGCTCGCTCTCCGACACCGGCCACTGGACCAACCAGAACGTCGTGTTCACGAAGTCGCTCGGCGACATGTTCCCGCTGGCCAAGCTGATCCTCAAGGGGGCGCTGCTCCGCGACGAGTGCCGAGGGGCCCACTACAAGCCGGAGTTCGAGATGCCCGGGATCGCCGCCACCGATCCGGAGGGCAAACGGCGCGAGGCGGAGCAGTGGTGCGATCGGTTCGAGGCCAACACGCGACGCTGGCTCAAGTCGACGATCGCCCGGCATGGCGCCGACGGCCACCCGCAGATCACCTACGAGGACATCGACACCTCGCTCATCCCTCCGCGGCCGCGGCTCTACGGGCTCGTCGGCGGCGAGGTGATCGAGGAGGTCTGGAGGGAGAGGGAGAAGGCCCGGTCGGAGAGCCGGACCGCGGTCGGGGCCCACGCCTGACCGATCCACAGCAACACGCCATCGCCCACGGAGTCACCACGACATGATCACCGCCAATCGCACCGACGAACACGGGTCGGCCCCGTCCTCGGCACGGATGATCCCCGTGCGGGTCCTGCGCCAGGACGCCCCCGGGCAGGAGAGCTACTGGGAACGTCACGACGTTCCCTGGGAGCCGAACATGAACGTCATCAGCGTGCTGCAGCGGATCGCCGCCGCCGCCCGCGCGCAGGACGGGCGGAGCGTGCCGCCCGTGGCCTGGGACTGCAACTGCCTCGAGGAGGTGTGCGGCTCCTGCACGATGCTCATCAACGGGCGGACGAGGATGGCCTGCTCGGCCCTGGTCGACCGTCTCCTCGAGGAGCATCCCGACGGCATCGAACTGCGGCCGATGTCGAAGTTCCCGGTGGTCAGGGATCTCGTCGTCGACCGGCGCCGGCTGTTCCGTTCGCTCGAACGGGTGAAGGCCTGGGTGCCGGTCGACGATTCCTTCGACCACGGCCCCGGCCCGCGCATCTCGCCGGAGGAGCAGGGGGAGTCCTACCCGCTCGCGGAGTGCATGAGCTGCGGCTGCTGCCTGGAGGCCTGCCCGCAGTTCACGCGCATCGAGACGCCGCGGCGCGAGGGGGAGACCGACGAGCAGTACGCCGCGCGGAGAAACGCCGCGTACGACGCCGGATTCCTCGGAGCCCACGCCATCAGCCAGGCCGTGCTTTTCAACTCCCACCCCACCGGGCGGATGATCGCCGACGAGCGCATGGAGGCGTTGACCGACCAGGGCGGGATCCAGCTCTGCGGAAACGCCCAGAACTGCGTCGCCGTCTGCCCCAAGCACATCCCGCTCACCCGTTCGATCGCCCGGGCAGGACGATCGGCGACGCTCTGGGCCCTGAAAAAACTGTTCGACCGCTGATCCGAGCGGTCGCCGGTCCGCGAGACCCCGGGTGCCCCGCTCCCCGGGGGGCGTTTGCCCATCCCGGTGCACCGTGGTACCCTTCCTCTGACTTCGCTCCCCTGTCGCGCCGAGGTGGCAGGGTCGCTCCGGCTTTCGGTGAGTCCGGCGGCCGTTCCGGTCCCGGAAGTTCTGGCCGGGAATGCCCGAGGCGACGATCGGGCGACGGGGCGCCGGCCCTATTCGGCTTGTCAGCAGGAAGGATCACGAGTGGCTTTGGAATCCGGCCGCGGGGGGCGAGACGATCGCAGGCAGCGCGGGCGGTCGCCCGAGGCGTGGTCCCCGGAGGAGTGGGCCGCGGAGAGCTGCGGCAGCCCCGTCAGCGCCGCGGCGGGCGGGACGAACCCCGTCGCCGCCCAGCCGGCGCCGGTGGCCGGCGACTTCCGGAAACTCGGCCTCGCGCCGGCGACGCTCGAGGCGGTCGACAGGGCCGGATACACCGTGCCCACGCCGGTCCAGGCCGGCTTCATCCCGCGTGCCCTCGCCGGCATCGACGTGATGGGGCAGGCACGCACCGGCACCGGGAAGACGGCGGCCTTCGTCCTCCCGATCCTGGAACGTGTCTCGGAGCCCTCGCCGAGGGGGGCCGTCGGGCCGCGGGCGCTCGTCCTCGTTCCCACCCGCGAACTCGCCGTGCAGGTCCGGGACGAGTTCGAGAAGCTCGCCCACGGCTCCCGGATCCACTGCGTCGCCGTCTACGGCGGGAAGCCGATCCGCGGTCAGATCGACAAACTCGCGAAGCACCCCGCCGTCGTCGTGGGCACCCCGGGCCGCGTCCTCGACCACATGAGCCGGGGCACGATCCAGCTTTCCGGGCTGGAGATCGTCACGCTCGACGAGGCCGATCGCATGCTCGACATCGGGTTCCGTCCCGACATCGAGAAGATCCTGCGGCGTTGCCCGGAGAGCCGGCAGACGCTGCTCCTCTCGGCGACCGTCCCCCCCGCCGTGGCGAAACTCGCGACGCGCTACATGCGGGATCCCGAGATCCTCGACTTCTCCACCGGCGAGATCGCGGTGGAGACGATCGAGCAGTTCTATTTCACGGTCGATCCGACGCGGAAGTTCGACCTTCTCGAGCGTCTCCTCGAGCGCGAGCAACCGCGGCAGGTGATCATCTTCTGCCGCACGAAGCGCGGCACGGACAAGGTGTTCGAGCGGCTCTCGCGGCGGCGTTCTCGGGACGGCGGCGAGGCCCAGGTGGCCTGCATCCACGGCGATCTCGCGCAGAACGTGCGTGACAGGGTGATGAAGCAGTTCCGGGACGGCCAGGTGAGGATCCTCGTGGCCACCGACGTCGTCGGTCGCGGGATCGACGTTTCCACCCTGTCGCACATCGTGAATTACGACATCCCGGAGTTCTGCGACGACTACGTGCACCGCGTCGGCCGCACCGGCCGCATGGGGCGCGAGGGGGTGGCCTACACCTTCGTCGCCCCCGACGAGGGGCCGCAACTGACGCGCATCGAGATGCGCATCGAGAAACTGCTCCAGCGCGACGAGATTCCCGGTTTCGAGGCCTTCGAGCGTCGGGCCAAGGCCGCCCCCGTCCAGCAGACAGGGCCCGGCGGAGCCTTCCTGCCGGTCGAGGGCCAGGCGGCCCCCGCGGCGCCGGAACCGGAGGCGCCGAAGAAGCCGTCGGCGGCATCGCTCCTGGGCAAGGGAAGGGGACCGAAGCGTCACCGGCGGGCGCTGTGAGGAACGGGCGCCACCGACCCCGCGGGGCGGCCTGACGGCGGGGTGGATCGGGGAGGAGACGGCACGGCCGATCGGAGCGGGGATGGCTCGTTCGCGTGGGGTGGAGCGTTCCGGGGATTCCGACGGGGACCCGTCCCCCTCGCCCCGTGCCCTGCGGCAGCGTCTCCAGAGCCTCGCCGATGCGGGAGTGCTCGATCTCCCGAAGCCGGACCGTCGCGGCCCGTCGCCAGCGGCGCACCCTGCCACGCCGGCTCCGCCCGCGAAGGCCCCTCCGTCCACGGATGGGGCCCCGTCCGCGGCGGTCGAACCCGACCGCCCTGGGGCTGCGGGGGCGGCCGGAGGGGCGCGACGTCGCACGGCCCTCGACGTCATCCGCGCGGAAGTGGAGGCCTGCCAGGCCTGCAGCCATCTGGCGGCCGCCCGCACGCGCACCGTCTTCGGTTCGGGCAACCCCTCGGCGCGGCTCTGTTTCCTCGGCGAGGCCCCGGGGGCCGACGAGGACGCGTCGGGCGAGCCTTTCGTGGGGCGGGCGGGCCAACTCCTCACCAGGATCATCGAGGCCTGCACGCTCTCCCGCGACGAGGTGTACATCCTCAACGTGCTCAAGTGCCGCCCCCCCGACAACCGCCGACCGGAGCCGGCGGAGGTGGCCAACTGCCGCGGCTATTTCGAGCGGCAGCTCGAGGCGATCCGGCCGGAGTTCATCTGTTGCCTGGGGGCCTCCGCGGCCCAGGCGCTGCTCCGTACCGAGGAGACGATCGGGAAACTCCGCGGCCGCTGGTTCGAGCACGGTTCCGCCGCGGTGATCTGCACCTACCATCCGTCGTATCTGCTGCGCAATCCGGCCGCCAAACGCGACGTCTGGGAGGACATGAAGCGGCTGATGGCGCGGATGGGGATCACGGTGGCCGAATGAGGCCCGGGCGGGGCGGGCCCTTCCACCCCGGCGTGCGACCGCGAGGGTCGGTCTCAAGTTGCCGGTCGTGACGGTCCGATGAACAGGGTGGGTTTTCGGGGGGGAACAGCCGCGCGTGCGTTCCCCGACTTCGGGCCGTGGGGACCACACCGGCCCGTTCCTCCGTCGCGCGTGCCGGGGAGCACGTGGCGACACCGGCGCCGCCCGGAGCGGGGCGGAGCGCCGGGTGATCCCGTCGCTCCACGGGTTTCGCCATGTCGTCGAGAACACGGTCCGCCGCAGCGCGGTGCGCCACGCTGCCGATCCTCCTGTCCGCCCTTCTCGGCGGGGGATGCACGATGTGTCCGGACCCGTTCGACTACTCCGGACCGGTGGCCAACGGCGCCGTGACACAGAACGACTTCGCGGCCCGGAGCAACGGGACGCGGCCGGTGCGCTCGACCCCCCTGCCGTGGCCCCCGCTCGTCGAATCCTCGCCGCGCCGGCCGACTCCGGCCGAGGAGACCCCGGACACGGTCGTGGTGGCGGCGGCGACGGAACCGGAGATCGCGTCGGTGGCGGTGGTCGCGGAGCCCGTCGAGATTCCGGCCGAACCCGATCCCGTCGCGGGGGAGGCCCCCGTGACGGGCAGCGTCACCCTGCTGCCCGACGCTCCGGCGCCGGTGAAGACGCCCCCGGGGGTCGTCCCGCCGAAGGGACGGTGGATGACCGAGGACCGGCGCCTGCCGCCGCCCGGCAACGTCGATCCGCCCTCCACACGCCGTCCGGAAGCCCCCGCCGGGCAACCGGGGGGATGGCGGGCCGCCGCCCGCTCGCTCATCGGTCGCTAGCCGTCCCGATTCCGCTGGAACCGGCGGCAGGCTCCCTGGAACCCCCCGGCGTCGTCGCCGGTGTCCCGCATGGGCCAGCGGTGCCGGCCGTCGCGCCGCCGCGACGGTCACGGATGACTTTTTCCTCGGACAGCTACCGCGGCTGGCCCAGGGACGCCTCCGGCCTCCATCCGTCGGGCACGATCGCGTCCTTGGGGACGATCGCGACGCCGTCTCGGACCGTGAACGACGTGCTGTCGGCGATCGCGTCCCACCCATGATCGTTGACGATCCGGGTGCGTCGCCCGATCCGGGCGTTCTTGTCGACGATCGCCCCCTCGATCACGGTGCCGGCGCCGATGCCGACCGGGGGCAGCCCGAGGGAGGTGTTCGTGGCGATGTCCTCGGCGGTCTCGTAGAAGTCGTTTCCCAGGATCACCGAGTTGCGGATCACGACGTCCCGACCGATCCGGCAGCGCAGGCCCACGACGCTGTTCTCGATCACGGCGCCGCGCTCGACGATGCAGCC
Source organism: uncultured Chitinophaga sp. (assembly GCA_964567835.1). GTDB lineage: Bacteria > Planctomycetota > Planctomycetia > Pirellulales > UBA1268 > QWOP01. Next base: position 27,774 of record CAZMOU010000020.1, read on the forward strand.
GTCGGACACAAGGCTTGCGTTGATGTTCGCCCCGTCGAAGCGTGACGGCGGAAGGAAGCGGCCCCGCGAGTAGATCGGGGCCTCGGCACTGGCCAATTCGAAGGGGGGATGGCTGCTCGCCAGGTCGAGATTGCACTGGTAGTAGGAACGGATCGTGCCGATGTCCTCCCAGTACCCGTCGAAGGGATGGAGGAAGACGCGCTTCGTCCGGATCGCGGCCGGGAAGACCTCGCGGCCGAAGTCCTGGTAGTCGGTCTTGGTGAGCAGGTCGAGGAGGCAGTCGCGGTCGAAGAGGTAGATCCCCATGCTGGCCGTCAGCGAGCGTCCGGCCGCCGGGATCCCCTGCCGTTCGATCCAGGCCGGATCGGTGCGCACCATGTCGAGCTCGCGGGTCGTCTGCGGCTTCTCCAGGAAACCCTGCACCCGGCCCTCGTCGTCGAGGCGCATGATGCCCAGCCCCGAGGCGGCCTCGTCCCGCACGGGGATCCCGGCGATGGTGACGTCGGCCTTGTGCGCCACGTGCGTGGCGAGCATGTCGGCGTAGTTCATCCGGTAGAGCTGGTCGCCGGAGAGGATGAGCACGTGGCGGATGTCGGGTTGCTGGAGATAGCGGATGTTCTGCCGGACGGCGTCCGCGGTCCCCTGGTACCAGCCGGAGTTGTCGAGGGTCTGCTGGGCCGCCAGGATCTCCACGAAGCCGCCGCTGAAGGGATCGAAGGTGTAGGTGCGGCGGATGTGGCGGTGGAGGCTGACGGAGTTGAACTGCGTGAGGACGTAGATCCGCTGGACGCCGCTGTTGATGCAGTTCGAGAGCGGGATGTCGATGATCCGGTACTTTCCCGCCAACGGCACGGCCGGCTTCGATCGGTCCCGCGTCAGGGGGTAGAGCCGCGTGCCGCGGCCTCCGCCGAGCACCAGGGCCAGGACACGCTGCACACTCATGCTGGAAGGCACCCGTCGGGTGGACGTTCGTTCGACCCCGCCGCGGCCGCCCATGCTACGGAAACCCCCGGCGCTTCGCCAATTCGGCTTTCACGGCGGGCACGCCGCGGACTTTCCGCCGGTCGCCCGACGGAGACCGGCGGAGACCGGCGGAGACCGGCGCCACCCCGGGTTCAGCGGACGACGAAGTTCACCATGCGCCCCGGCACGGTGACGACCTTCAGGACCTGCTTGCCGGCGAGGAGCGCGGCGACGCGCGGGTCGGCGGCGGCGGCGGCCTCCATGGCGGCGACGTCGGCGTCGGCCGGCACGGTCACCCGAGCGCGGAGCTTCCCGCCGACCTGCACCGGGATCTCCACGAAGTCGTCCTTCAGCCAGCGCTCGTCGATCTCCGGCCAGGCGTGGAGGGACACCGGCGCCGAGCGCCCGAGCACCTCCCACAGTTCCTCGGCGAGGTGCGGCGCGAAGGGTGCCAGCGCCACGACGAAAGGCTCGAGGATCGCCCGTGGGCGGCGTTCGAGCGGCGTGCAGAAGTTGACGAACTCCATCATCCGGGCGATCGCCGTGTTGAAGGAGAGGGCGGGGATGTCGCGCGTCACCTTGTCGAGCATGCGGTGCAACTCGCGCCGCTGGTCGTCCGTGGGGGGATCGTCCACCACCTGCGGGGAGAGCGTGGTCTCCTCCGCCCGCTCGTCGACCACCAACCGCCAGCAGCGGTCGAGGAAGGTGCGCACGCCCCCCACCCCGGCCGTGCTCCAGGGCTTGGTCGCCTCGAGCGGTCCCATGAACATCTCGTAGAGGCGCAGGCTGTCGGCGCCGAACTCCCGCACCACCGTGTCGGGATTGACGACGTTGCCCCGGCTCTTCGACATCTTGTAGGCCCGGCTGTCGACGCGGATGCGGGGCGCGTCGCGGAGGACGAAATGCTCCCCCTGCTTCTCCACCTGATCGGCGGGGATCCGGGCCGGGGTGTCCTCGGCACCGGCCGATTCCGCCGACACCCAGCCCCCCTTGGCGCTGCGGTAGCCGGTGAACTCCATCTCGCCGAGGATCATCCCCTGGTTCACCAGCCGCCCGAACGGTTCGGGGCACGACACGTGGCCGCGGTCGTGGAGGACCTTGTGCCAGAAGCGCGCGTACAGCAGGTGCAGCACCGCGTGCTCGGCTCCGCCGACGTACAGATCGACCGGCATCCAGGCACGCTCCACCTCGGGATCGACGAAGCGGTCCGCGTTCCGCGGATCGAGGAAGCGCAGGTAGTACCAGCAGGACCCGGCCCACTGGGGCATGGTGTTGGTCTCGCGGCGCCACGTCCGGCCGTCCCGCTGGACGAGGAGCCAATCGTCGCCGGCCCGGGCGAGGGGGGGGTCGGGGGTGTCGCCGGGGCGGAATTCGGTCAACTCGGGCAGGGAGACCGGCAATTCGGCCTCGTCCACGGCGCGGATCGTGCCGGTCGGTCTGCCTTCGGCGTCCAGTTCGTGGAGGATGGGGAAGGGCTCCCCCCAGAATCGCTGCCGGCTGAAGAGCCAGTCGCGCAGCTTGTAGTTCACCGCCGGGCGGCCCAATCCGGCGGCCCGCAGATCCTCGGCGACGCGCGCGATGAACTCGCGCGTTCCCAGGCCGTCGTAGGGCCCGGACGCCACCGCCCTGCCGTCCCCGGTGAACAGCGCTGCGGAGTGGCCGTGCCCGTCGGCCGGCTCCACGACCGTCACGATCGGCAGGCCGAACGCCTTGGCGAAGTCCCAGTCCCGTTCGTCATGCGCCGGCACCGCCATAATGGCCCCGGTCCCGTAGCTGGCGAGCACGTAGTCGGCGACCCACACGGGGACCGGCTCCCCGGAGAGCGGGTGGATGCAGAACGAGCCGGTGAAGACGCCGGTCTTCTCCTTGGCCAGGTCGGTGCGGTCGAGGTCGCTCTTCCTGGCGGCGGCCTCGCGGTAGGCCGCCATCGCGGCCTGCTGCCCGGGGGTCGTCAGCCTGTCGACGAGGGGATGCTCCGGCGCCACCACGAGATAGGTGACGCCGTAGAGCGTGTCCGGACGGGTGGTGTAGACGCGGATCGCGTCGTCGTGCGCCTCGGCGGGAAAGCCGGTCGATCGACGCCGTGCCTTCCACGCGGCATAGGCGGCGTCGGCGTCGCGGTGCGGGGCGACGAAAAAGTCGACCTCGGCGCCGGTGCTGCGTCCGATCCAGTCGCTCTGGAGCTTCTTGATGCTCGCCGGCCAATCGACGCCGTCCAGCTCGCGTTCCAGCCGGTCGGCGTAGGCGGTGATGCGCAGCATCCATTGACGCAGCGGGATGCGCACCACGGGATGGCCTCCCCGCTCGCTCACCCCGCCGATGACCTCCTCGTTGGCGAGGACGGTGCCGAGCGCGGGGCACCAGTTCACCGGCGCCTCCGACTGGTAGGCCAGCCGCCAGGCATCCCGGTACCGGGCCACCGCCGCCTCCCCCGCCGCCGCCACGTCGGTCGGGATCGGCAGCTCCGCGATCGGCCGGCCCCGCTGCGTCGAGGGGTCGAACCACGTGTCGAAGAGGACCAGGAAGATCCACTGCGTCCAGCGCACGTAGCCCGGATCGGTGGTCGCCAGTTCGCGCTTCCAGTCGTAGCTGAAGCCGAGCATCTTCAACTGCCGGCGAAACGTGGCGATGTTGCGGTCGGTGCTCTCCCGCGGGGGGGTTCCGGTGCGGATGGCGTGCTCCTCGGCGGGCAGGCCGAAGGCGTCGAAACCCATCGGGTGCATCACGCTCGTGCCGCGCATGCGCTCGAAACGGCTGACGATGTCGGTGGCCGTGTAGCCCTCCGGGTGCCCGACGTGGAGCCCGTCGCCGCTCGGGTAGGGGAACATGTCGAGCACGTAGGCCTTCCGCGCACCGGGGAGCCTGGGGGTGGCGAAGGTGTCGTGGGCCTCCCACCACGACTGCCATTTGGGCTCGATCCGGGCGGGCTGGTAACGGGGCATGATGGATTCCGGGGCGGGATGCTCGGCCGACGACTTTCCGGGGAAAACTCCGCAGATTCTAATGGTCGGGGATATCCGGACCAGCCGTCGGTCACCCTCCGCCGGGAAGGCCCTGCATGCCGCCTGCGAACCATCCCCGACCCGCCCCCGACCGCTCGCCGGGCGACGGCGTGACGCTCCTCCGCTCCGGGCCCGATCCGGGGGGCACCGCGACGCTGCCCAGGGCGCTGGTGCGCGCCTGCCGGCTGGCGGGCAAGCGCCTCAAGGTGGCCGACTCGCTCGGCACCCGGCTCACCGGTCGCGACCTCCTCGTCCGCATCCTCTGCGCCCGGCAGGTGATGCAACGCGTCCTCGCCCCGGACGAACGGCGCGTCGGCGTCATGCTGCCGCCGACCGCCGGGGCCGTGATCGTCAACGCGGCGCTCGCCCTCATGGGCCGGGTGGCGGTGAACCTCAACTACACGACGAGCCAGCAGATCCTCGATCTTTCGATGGAGCGCGCCGGCCTGCGCCACGTGATCTCGAGCCCCGCATTCCTCGCCCGCGTCAAGCTCGACTGCGGACCGCGCCTCCTCGACGCCGCGGAACTGCGCAGCCGGCTCACGGCGGCGGACAAGGCGTTCGCCTGGTTCCGGGCGACCTGCCTCCCCGTCGCCGCCCTCGAGCGCGGCCTGGGCCTCGACCGTCTGCGGGCCGACGACGTGCTCACGGTGATCTTCACGTCGGGCTCGACCGGCGATCCCAAGGGCGTGGTGCTCTCCGAGGAGAACGTCGCCTCGAACGTCCGGGCCATCGACCGACTGCTGCACGTCTCCTCCTCCGACGTCGCGCTGGGCGTGCTCCCTTTCTTCCACTCGTACGGGTACACGGCGACCTTCTGGACGCCGCTGGTGCTCGACGCCGGGGTCGTCTACCACGCCAATCCGCTCGATGCCCAGGCGATCGGCGCCCTGGCCCGCGAGCACCACGCCACGATCCTCATGGCCACCCCGACCTTCCTCCGCACCTATCTGCGTCGCACGCCGGCGGAGGACTTCTCGTCGCTCGAGGCGGTGTTCGGGTCGGCGGAGAAGCTCCCGCGCGACGTGTGCGACGCCTTCGAGCGGAAGTTCGGCGTCCGCCCCAGCGAGGCCTACGGCGCGACCGAGATGTCGCCCCTCATCGCCGCGAACGTCCCCCCGTCGCGGCACGTCCCGGGCACGCCGATCGATGCCCGCGAGGGGACCGTGGGGCGGCCGATTCCCGGCTGCCGGGCCCGGATCACGTCGCGCGACGGTGCCGAGGAGCTGCCCGTCGGCGAGCAGGGGATGTTGTGGATCACCGGTCCGAACGTCATGCAGGGCTACCTGGACCGCCCCGATCTCACCGCCGGCGTGGTCCAGGACGGCTGGTACTGCACCGGCGACATCGCCCGCCTCGATGCCGACGGCTTCATCACGATCACCGGACGCGAGAGCCGGTTCTCGAAGATCGGCGGCGAGATGGTCCCGCACCTGCCGGTGGAGGAGGCGGTGAACGCCGAGCTGGGGGCATCCGACGGCGAACTGCAGGCCGTGGTGACCGGCGTGCCGGACGCGCGGAAGGGGGAGCGGTTGGTCGTGCTCCACCTGAAGACCGAGCGGGATCCGCACGACGTCTGCCGGGGGCTGGCCGCGCGCGGCATCGCCAATCTCTGGATCCCCTCCCCCGACAGCTTCGTCGAGGTGGAGGCGATCCCGGTGCTCGGTTCGGGCAAGCTCGACCTGCGGCAGCTCGACGCCCTGGCCCGGGCCCGATTCCCGACCGGGGGATCGTGATGGCGAGCCGACCTCCGCCGTCGTCGCCCGTTCCCCCGGCCGCGGAGGCCGCGTGGATGCTCCCCGTGCTCGGGCGTGCCGACGACATGCGCGCCGAGGTGTGGATCGCCTGCGATCCCGCGGCGGCGGGGATCGAGCCGCACGGCGACGAGCCGCTCCGGATGGCGGGGAGCCTCTCCGGGCCCATCTGCACGCTCGCGGCGACGCTGCCGATGACCGCCACGATCGTCGACCAGGGGGCGGTCGCGGGGCGCCGGCCGCTGGGGCGCGTGACCTGCACGGAGCCCGGCTTCTGGACACCCGACGTGCCCTGCCTCTACCGGGCGAGCGTCGAGCTGGTCCGAGGGGGGAGGACCGTCGCCAGCGGGGAACGGACGCTGGGTCTGCGCCGCACCGGTGTCCGCGACGGCTCGATCCGTCTCGACGGCAAGCGCTACGTGCCTCGTGGCGTCGGGTTCACCGGCGGGGGGGAGGAGATCGCCTCGCTGCGCACGCTCCATGCGGCCGCGGTCGTCGACGAGGACCACCTCACCGCCGATCTCTCGGCGTCTGCCGACCGTCGCGGGGTGGTCATCGTGGCCCGCGCCCGGTCCGGCCGCGGCGGCCCCGCCGCCGTCGGGGACCGCGCGGACTGGATCGAGGGCTTGGCGGCGCATCCGTCGACGCTCCTGGTCATCCTGCCCGCCGCGCTCCCCCCCGACGAGATCGGGGCGATCGCCTCCGCGACGGCGCGGCGCCGGGGCACGATGCTCGTGGGGCTGGCCCGCGACGGGAGCCTCCCGCCGACGGCCCTCCCCGCAGGGATCGACCTGTGGGTCGTGGAACTGCCGGCCGGCGGCGTGCCCCACGACGAGTGGAGGCGGACGACGGGCATGGCGATGATCGCGCTGGAGCGGGCCGGCGGCGGGCCGGCGGAGCGGGCCCGGGCGGCGTGCGACACGCTCCAGGCCCGTCTGGCAGCCTGGGGCACGGCGTCGCCCAGCCACCGGCCCCCGTCGTGGGCCGGCTACCTCGTCGCCTGAACGGCCGCGATCAGCCCCATGCCATACGACCCGGAACGCTATTCACGACAGGTCCGGTATGCGGCGCTCGGCGCGGCGGGACAGGAACGGCTCGCGTCCGCCACCGTGGCGGTGATGGGTTGCGGTGCCCTGGGAAGCGCGGCGGCGATGGCGCTGGTTCGCGCCGGGGTGGGACGGGTGCGGCTCATCGACCGTGACGTGCCCGAGGTGTCCAACCTGCCCAGGCAGGTGCTCTACGACGAGGACGACGTGGCGGCCCGCCTTCCCAAGGCCGTCGCCGCCGCGGCACGGCTGCGACGGTGCAACTCCGTCTGCCGCGTCGATCCGGTGGTCGTCGATCTCACCCCCGACACCGTCGATTCGGCCCTCGGGGGCGTGGATCTCGTCGTGGACGGCACCGACAATTTCGAGGCGCGGTTTCTCGTCAACGAGTTCGCCTGCCGGGAGCGGATTCCCTGGGTGCACGGCGGTGCCATCGGCGCGGAGGGACGGGTGATGGCGGTCGTCCCCGGGGTCACCGCCTGCCTGCGTTGCCTCGTGCCCGATCCACCCGCCCCCGGCACGCTCCCCACCTGCGACACCGCCGGAGTCCTCGGTCCGGCGGCCCTCGTCGTGGGGGCCGTCCAGGCCGCCGAGGCGATCAAGATCCTCTCCGGCGCCGCCGACCGCGTCGGCCACCGCCTCCTCGCCTGCGACCTGTGGGAGGGACAGTGGCGATCCATCGACCTCTCGGGCCTCGCCGCGATCGGCTGCCCCACCTGCAGGGGTGGCGACTATCCCTGGCTCGAAGGGCGTGAAGGATCCCGCGCGGCCGTGCTGTGCGGCCGGGAGGCCGTCCAGATCGCCCCGCGCCCGGGCACGGTCGTCGATCTGGACGCGCTCGCCACCCGGATGGCGGCGGTGGGGACGGTCGCCGCCAATCCCTGGATCGTGCGCTTCCAGACCGCCGACGGGCTCGAGGTGTCGGTGTTCCGGGACGGCCGGGCGATCGTCTCCGGGACGCGCGACGAGGCCCGGGCCCGGGGGGTCGTGGCACGGTGGCTGGGGAACTGATCACCCCGCGGTCGCCGCTTCCATGATCCGGGCCTCGGTGGCCTCCTCCCTGGAGAACTCGGCGGTCCGTCGCCCCTCGGCGAGCACGATGATCCGGTCGGCCAGCGTCAGCAATTCGGGGAGCTCGCTCGAGGTGAGGATCACCCCCATCCCCCCGCGGCAGAGGCGGTCGATGAGGGCGTAGAGCTCGGCCTTCGCACCGACGTCGATGCCGCGGGTCGGGTCGTCGAGGAGGAGGATGTCGGGACGCGTGAGGAGCCAGCGGCCGATGATGCACTTCTGCTGGTTCCCGCCGGAGAGCCCGGTGATCGCGGCGTGCAGTCCCGGCGTCTTCACCCCCGTGGCGTGCACCGGTCCGGAGGCGAGTTCCTCCTCGGCGGCGCGGCTCAGGAAGCCGCTCCGCAGCGCCTCGTCGAGCGCGCAGAGCGTCACGTTGCCGGCGACGTCGAGGTCGGGGAAGAGACCGAGACGCTTGCGGTCCTCGGTGACCATGGCCACGCGGGCGGCACACGCCTCGCGAGGGTGACGGAAGCGCACCGGCCTGCCGTGGAGCCGCACGCTCCCGCTCCAGCCGTCGCCCGCGGCGCCGAAGAGCACCTCGAGCAGCTCGGTGCGGCCCGCCCCCATCAGCCCGGCGATGCCGAGGATCTCCCCGGCGTGGAGATCGAAGGAGATGCGGTCGAGCCGGTAGCCGCGGGGATGCTCGGGCCACGGGATCGACACCTCGCGGACCTCGAGGAGCTTCCCACCGCGCGTCCGCCCCTGGTGGAACTCGTGCCCGGCGATCTCGCGGCCCACCATCCATCCGGTGATCTCGCGGGGGGAGGTGTCGGCACGGTCCACGGTGCGGACGTGGCGGCCGTCGCGGAGGACGGTGATCCGGTCGGCGAGACGGAACACCTCGTCCATCTTGTGCGAGATGTAGAGGATGGTCGCCCCGCGCTCGACGAGGCGCCGGATCGTGCGCTCGAGCCGCGCCGACTCCGCCTCGGTGAGGGCGCTGGTGGGTTCGTCCATGACCACGATCGAGGCGTCGAGCGACAGCGCCTTGGCGATCTCCACGAGTTGCTGGTCTCCCACCCGGAGATTGCCGGTGCGGACACGCGGCGAGACCGAGCATTCGAGTCCGGCGAACAACCGTCCGCACTCCTCCTCCATCGAGCGGTCGTCGACGAGGCCGAGAGGGCCGCGCCGCTCGCGGCCGAGGAAGACGTTGGCGGCGACCGGCAGGTCCTCCACGAGCGCCAGCTCCTGGTGGATGATGGCGATGCCGGCACGCTCGGCGTCGCGCGTGCCGCCGAAGCGGGCGTCGCGGCCGTGCACCTCGAGGACCCCGGCGTCGGGACGGTAGACCCCCGAGAGGATCTTCATGAGGGTGCTCTTGCCCGCGCCGTTCTCGCCGCAGATGGCGTGCACCTCGCCGCGCCGGACCTCGAGCGTGACGTCGTCGAGCGCCACGACGCCGGGGAATCGTTTCGTGATCCCGAGCATGCGCACGGCGAAGGGGGCGTCGGTCATGGCACGCGTCCCGTGGGGGGAAGGACAAACCCGCGGACAGGGCGGGCGCGGATCAGGCCGGGCCGCGGCGCGATTCCCACACCCGCACGCCCCGAGGAGGAGGAGCGCTCCCAGGCCGGTGGCGACGCCTCCGCCGGCACCGGCCGTCATCGAGGCGATGGCCCCGGCGAGGAGGGCGAGGGTGGGGATGGCGCACAGGCCGAGGGCCCCGGGGAGGAGCCGTGAGCCGCCGCGCGACAGCGCGCCGAGTTGGGAGAAGGTGACGGCGATCACCACCACGACGCCGACGATCAGGCCCTCGTAGACGTCGGCGCCGGTCTTGATGATCTTGGAGACGGCGTCGATCACGACGCGGAGGAAGACGGCGCCGAGGACGGTGCCGGGCACGGTGCCGACGCCGCCGGAGAGGGAGCAGCCGCCGACGACCGCGGCGGCGATGGCGTTCAGTTCGTGGCCGCGCCCCTGGTTGCCCGGCTGCGCCACCGACTCGGTGGCGACGTAGAACAAGCCGGCCAGCGCCGCGGTCATGGCGCCGAAGCAGTAAGCGAACCACTTGACGTTGTCGGTGCGGATCCCGGCGAGCCGGGCGGCCTGCTCGTTGCCGCCGAGGGCATGGATGTGCCTGCCGAGGACGGTGCGCGTGAGCAGCACCCAGGTGAAGATCGCCAGCAGCGCGAACACCGTCACCGGCACCCAGACGTTCTCGCGCACCGCCTTGAAGGCGGGGTCGTAGACGTTCACCAGCGCGCTCTTCGTCGGCGTCACCGCCTGCGTGACGCTCTCGCACAGCGCCCGGGCGAAGCTCCGCAGCCCCACGAGCGTGGCCAGCGTGGCGATGAACGGGGGGAGGCGCACCGCGGTGATCAGCCAGGCGTGGAGCGTCCCCACCAGGAATCCGGTGGCGAGGGCGGCGGCCACCCCCGCCGCCACGACGGCGGGCCCCACCGGCTTGAAGGACTGCATCTGCTCCGGTGCCAGGACGAGCATCGTCGTGGCGCAGACCGTGCCGGAGAGGGCGATCATGGAGCCGGCCGAGAGATCGATGCCGCCGGCGATGATCACCACGGTGGCGCCCAGCGCGAAGATCCCGAGGAGCGCGGTGGTGCGGGCGATGTCGGTGAGGCTCTGCCAGGGGAGCCTGAAGTAGCTGTGGTTGGAATCGACGAGCCCCGTCAGCAGCACCGCCACGACGATCGCCGCCACCAGCGCCCACTCGCCCGACCGGAGCCCGAGGACGTGGGCACGACGCTGTCCCGCGGCCCGGGACGGGCCCGGTTCGGGGCGGGGCGGGGACGGGGAGGGTGCTGCGGATGCCATGGGGGGCGGCCCGTTTTCAGGAACTGGACAGGCCGTACCGCTTGAGCCACTCCCGGAAGTCGCCGAGGGTCTTGTGCTCGTGCGGGATGTCCTTGGGCATGTCCTCCGACTTCACCGGCGACGACTCGTCGGGGACCACCAGCCGCAGCCCCGTCGTGTAGATGTCGCCGTTCTCGCTGCCGAGGCGGGGGAACATGTCCTTCACCACCGTGTCGTCCTTCTCGATCATGGCGACGAGGAGTCGCACCGTCTGCCCGCCCATCTCGAAGGGATTCTGCACCACCATCGCGTCGATGAGGCCGTTGGCCATGTGCTCGAGGGCCACCGCCTGGGCGTCGAAGGTCACCACCGTCGTCTTCGCGCGGACGTCGCGCTCCTTGACCACCTCGGCGATCGCCGGGGCGTCGTAGGCCCAGATCCCCACCAGGGCGACCAGATCGGGGTGGTTGACGAGCGCCGCGCGGACGTTGTCGCGGGCCTTCGCCCCCTCCATGCCGTCGGGCATGCGATCGAGCTCGGTGTAGCCCGCCCCGACCGCTTCCTTGAAGCCGTCCATGCGGGCCCGGGCGTTGTCCACGTCGGTGAAGCCGGCGAACTGGACGTACCCGCCCGAGGCGACTCCCCTGGCGGCGAGGATCTTCGCCGCGGCGGCACCGAGGAGGCGGCCACCGACGACGTTGTCGGTACCGATGTAGTAGGGGCGGGCGTCACGGAAGCGGGAGCGATCGACGTCGCTGTCGACGGTGATCACCTTGACCCCCTTGGCCGCCAGGTTCTTCATCTCCTCGATGATCGCGACGTTGTCGGCCTGGATCACTGAGATCGCCACGCCGGCGATGTCCGACTGGCTGGCGAACTGGCGCAGCTTCTCGATCTGCCCCTGGGCGGTGCCGTTGTTCTTCTCCATCACCGCCACGAGTCCCTTGGCCTCGAGGCCGTACTGCTTGGCACCCTCCTGGAGCCCGGCGTTGCACGCGTCCCAGAAAGGGTCGTCGCCGTTGGTGAGGAAGATCAGGCGGCGCGTCGATCCGGTCTTCGCTGCGGTGCCCGTGCCGCCGGCCCCCTCCTTGCCCTGCGGCTTGCAGCCGAGGGAGAGCGCGAGCAGACACGACAGGGTGAAGAGGATCGGCCGACGCATGGGGTGGTCTCCAACCGGGAAGGGATGCGGCCCCGCCGGGGAACGGCGCGGTTCAGTAACGTAACCCATTTTTTCGCAGGTGCACGAGGGGCTGCGGCTCCGGGCCGGCCCCGCCGCCGATGACGTCGACCACCGCGACGACGTGGTCGCCGCCGGCGGTGCGCGTCGCCAGTCGGCACTCCAGCCACCCCCCCGACGAGTCGAGCACCACGCCCCCCTGCGGGCTGCGGGAGACGACGAGGCCCGCGAAGGGATCCTCCCCCGGGGCGATCGGCTTGCCGAAGCGGGAGAGGAGCGACCGCTGCGATTCCGCGAGGATGTTGACGACGACGGCGGCCCCGGCGTCGAGCGCGGCGAGGAGATCGCGTCCCGGGCCGATCGCCAGGGCGAGGCGGGGGGGGACGAATCCCGCCTGCATCACCCAACTGGCGAGCATCGCCCGGTCGGTGGGGCCGTCGCGCCAGGTGACGACGAACAGGCCGCTCGGGATCCTCCCGAGCGCTGCGGCGATCCCTTCCCCGTTGGATG
>CAZMOU010000021.1:0-3750 GCA_964567835.1 uncultured Chitinophaga sp.
CCGAGACGATGTGGCGGAATCTCGCGGTCGGCCCCTTCGGCGCGAAAGTGGCCGAGAGCGTCCACCTCGCCGATTACCCCGCCGGCGACGCGACGCTCCTCGACGAGGCCCTCGTGCGGCGCATGAAGCTCCTCCGCGACGTGTCGTCGTCGGGGCGGGCCGCCCGTGCCGGGGCCAAGCTCAAGGTCCGCCAGCCGCTCTCGAAGGTGGAGGTGATCCTCGCGGCGGGGGTCGACCGGGCCGACGCCGAGTGGCTCGAGTCGCACGCCGACCTCGTGTGCGACGAGCTGAACGTCAAGCAGTTCGAGCTCTGTCGCGAACCCGATCGCTACATCACGCGGGCCGTGCTCCCCGATCTCAAGAAGCTCGGGCCCAAGCTCGGCAAGCTCCTTCCCCAGGCCAAGGCGGCGCTGGAGAAAGGGGACGCCGCGGCGCTGCTGGCCGCCCTCGGACGCGACGGACGCGTGGAACTCCCCCTCCCCGGGGGAACGATCACCGTCGACCGCGACGACGTCATCGTCCGCACCACCGCGCGGGAGGGCTGGGCCGCCGCGGAGGGACCGCAGGCGGTGGTGGTGATCGCCGCCGAGCTGACCCCCGATCTGGTCGCCGAGGGGCACGCGCGGGAGGTGATCCACGCCGTGCAGACCGCCCGCAAGAACCTCGATCTCGAGTTCACCGATCGCATCGACCTGTCGCTCGGCACCGACAGTCCCGGGCTGCGGGCCGCGCTCGAGCGCCACGGCGACTGGATCGCCGCCGAGACGCTCGCCGACCGGATCGACTGGGACGCGGCGGGAGCGGGGACGGAAACCATCGACATCGACGGCGAGCCACTCACGATCCGGGTCACGGCGCGCGGCGCGTCGGGGGGGCGGGCATGAGCGATCGCGTCCGTCTGGCCGTCCTCCTCTCCGGCTCGGGGCGCTCGCTCGAGAACCTCCTCGATCGGATCGGCGCCGGGAGGCTCCGCGCGGAGGTCGCCCTCGTGGTCTCGAACAGGGCCGGCGTCCGCGGCGTCGATCTCGCGCGGCGGGCGGGGATTCCCGTCGAGGTCATGCCGCGCGACGGCCGTCCCATCGAGGAATGGAGCGGGGCGATCTTCGCCGCCTGCCGCCGCTCGGGCGCCGAGCTGGTCGTGATGGCGGGGTTCCTGGCGCTTCTGAAAATCCCCCCCGACCTCGCCGGCCGCGTCATCAACATCCACCCGTCGCTCCTTCCCGCCTTCGGCGGCAAGGGGTTCCACGGCGACCACGTGCACCGCGCGGTGCTCGAGCGCGGCTGCACCGTGAGCGGCTGCACGGTGCACGTCGTCGACGACGAGTACGACCACGGCCGGATCCTCCTCCAGCGGACGGTCCCCGTGCTCCCCGACGACACGCCGGAGTCGCTCGCGGCCCGCGTCTTCGCCGCGGAATGCGACGCCCTTCCCGAGGCGATCGCCCGGTTCGTGCCCGGCCCGGCCGCCTGATTCGCTGTTCCGCACGTCCCTCCCCTTCCCCCGCTCTCGAGGAGATCCCCATGTCGCGCTCCCTCGGCAACGTCATCGCCGACAGCCTCCAGCTCTCGCTCAACTACGCCGATCGTCTCCTCGCCGACGTCACCCCGGAACGGTTCGCCCGTTTCTCGACCGTGGGCGGCACGACGGTCGAGTCGAACCATCCGGCGTTCGTCCTCGGCCACCTCTCGCTCTACTGCCCGCGGATCGTGAGCCAGCTCGGCGGCAGCCCGACGCCCCCGCCGGCCGCGTTCGAGAAGGCCTTCTCCAAGGAGGCGAAGTGCGTCGACGACGCCGCGGGGACGATCTATCCGCCGATGCAGGAGGTGGTGGACACCTTCCGCGCCGGGTGCCGCGAGGCGATCGCGACGCTCCGCGCCATCCCCGACGAGGCGCTGCAGGCGCCGAATCCGGCCCTGGGACGGATGCGGGAGCTCTTCCCCACGCTCGGCAGCGTCCACGCGTTCTACGCCGGCGGCCACATGATGAGCCACCTGGGGCAATTCAGCGCCTGGCGGCGGATGGAGGGCATGAAGCCCGCGTGAGCCGGTCCCCCGTTCAGACGTCGCAGACCATCGCCGCGTGCCGCAGCGCCAGGACGGGATCGTCCCAGGTGGGGATGAACTCGTGGGCGACGAAGTCCCGGTAGCCGGCCGCGACGAGGGCCCGCATCACGGCCGGGTATTCGATCTCCTGCGTGTCGTCGAGCTCGCCGCGGCCGGGGTTGCCGGCGGTGTGGACGTGGCCGATGGCCTCGGCGTTGGCCCCGATGCGGCGGATGATGTCGCCGTTCATGATCGACACGTGATAGACGTCGAAGAGCACCTTCAGATTGGGGGAGCCGACGCGGCGGACGAGGTCGAAGCAGAAATCGACGTCGTCGCCGAAGTAGCCCGGGTGACCCTTCATCGGATGCGAGCCGTCGCGCGAGTTCAAGTGCTCGAGACAGAGGACGATCCCCTCGCGCTCCGCCTTGGGGAGAACGCGTTTCCAGGCGGCGATGCAATCGGCGGCCGCCTTGTCGGCGTCCATCCCCGGGAACCGCATGCCGGTGAACGTGATCACCTTCCGGGACCCCACCCCCTTCGCCACGTCGATCGCTTCGTCGAGCTTCGCCACCGCGGCCTCGGCGAAGCGCGGGTCGCACGGCCCCTCCGCGAATCCGTGGCTCGACACCAGGGAGATCGCCAGGCCCATCTCGCGGACGGCCGGGTAATGCCGGCGGTCGATCCCCTCGATGCCGACCAGGCCGATCGCCTTGGAGTGCCGGGCGAGTTCGAGGGTGTCCATCGGGTTGAAGCACCAGCCCATGACGCTGTGCCGGATCCCGTCGCGGCGGATGCGGTAACCGGGGTCGGCGGCGGCGCGGGAGGTGTCGGCGCCACGCGCGAGGCGCGTGACGGGGAGCGTGGCGGCGGCGGCCGATGCGAGCAGGCGGCGGCGCGGGAGCGGGAGCGGCATCGCGGGGTCTCCGGTGGTCCGTGGCACGCCACGGGGGTGCCCGTCAGAAGTCGAATTGGTCGATGTTGTCCTTCGTGAACACGAACGGCGTGCCGAGGAGGATGTTGTCCCCCTCGATGCCGATCGTGCCCAGCCGGCCCGCCTCGATGGCGTCCGCGCCGGGCTCGAGCGTCCCCCGCGCCAGGGCGTCGGCCGCGACGACCGTTAGGTACCCCAGGTCGGCCGTCTTCCAGAGGACGATGCACTCGGTGATCCCCTCGTGGACGAACCGCTTGTTCATGTTGGGCAGGCTGAGCCCGAGCACCTTGACGTCGGTCCGGCCCGATTGCTTCACCGCCTCGGCCGCTCCCGGCGGGGCCGGCGAGCAGATTCCCATGATGACGCGGACCTCGGGATGGGCACTCAGGATCGCGGTCGTCTCGTCGAACGCCTTCTTCTGCAGATCGTCGCAGGGCCGCAGTGCCGCCATCCGCACGTCCGGATACCTCTCGGCGCGGCGTTTCTCGATCTCCCGCTGCCAGTCGATCATGTTCCCGGCGGTCAGCGAGGCGGTGATGATGGCGAACTCCCCCTTTCCGCCGAGGATCCGCGCCGCGTTGTCCATGAGGGCCTCGCCGATTCCCCGCGGGGTGGCCTGGTTCACGAAGAACGACCGGGAGTCGGGTTCGGCGTCGGCGTCCCAGGTGACGACCTTGATTCCACGGCTCTGCGCCTTGCGGAGGACGGTGGCGATCCCGGTGCGGTTCTCGACCGCGACCGCGATGACGTCGACGCCGCGGGTGATCCAGTTG
>CAZMOU010000021.1:3760-12920 GCA_964567835.1 uncultured Chitinophaga sp.
GAATCGGCGCCACGTGTTGAGATTGGCGGCGTCGAGGCTGGCGATAGCAATGGCCCATTCGCCCTCGCCTTCCATTTGGGTGGCGAGATCATCGATGAGTTTTTCCCCGAGCACCTTTTCGTCGACCTGATTCACGAACAAATCCCGTCCGCTTTCCGGTGCATCGCTATCCCAGGTGAGCACCTTGATCCCGCGGCCTTGCGCCTTGCGCAGCACGGTCGAGATTCCCACACGGTTCTCGACCGCCACCGCGATCACGTCGACGCCGCGGGTGATCCAGTTGTCGATCACCTCGTTCTGCTTCGCCGGGTCCGGGTCGGTCGGGCCGTCCCAGATCAGATCGACGCCCAGTTCGGCCGCGGCCTCCTCGGCCCCCTTGCGGCAGGCGACGAAGTAGGGATTGCCCTTGCTCTTGGGCATCATGGCCACCGTCACGCGCCGCCGGGGCCGGGCGCCGGCCACGGCGCCCGCCCGCGTGTCCGCGGCGGCGGCGCGGGGGCCGTCCTCCCGTTCGCGGGCCTCGCGGACGACCGAGCGGACGAGCAGCCAGTTGCTCGCGGCGACGAGCGCGGCCGCGAGCAGGATCACACCCGAGAGGACGGCGACCTGCGAGTTCTTCACGGGCGGATCCTCGGTATCCGCGGCGACGCGCGGGGCCTGCTGCGGAAGGTGGTGCGGAAGGGACCTGGCCCGGGATCGGACCCGGTCGATTCCCAGGGCGACCAGCAGCAGGGCGCCGGTGAGGATGCCGGAGAGTTCCGCCGGCAGGTCGGAGAGGCGCAGCCCGTTCTGGAGGACGGCGATCGTGAACAGCCCCAGGAGCGTCCCCAGGATACTCCCCCGGCCGCCGAAGATCGACGTGCCCCCGAGCACCACCGCGGTGATCGCGAGCAACTCGTACCCGGTGCCGGCATCGGCCTTGGCCTGGCCGAGGTGGGCGACGTAGATCACGGCCGCCAGGCTGGCGACGCCCCCCGACAGCGCGTAAACGAGCCTGATCCGTCCGTCGACCGGAATCCCGGCGTGCCGCGCGCCTTCCGGCGAGAAACCGATGGCGAACAGGGCCCGGCCGATCGTCGTCCGATGCACCAGCAGCCAGAAGAGGAGCGCCGCCACGAGGAACACCGTCAGTTGCGGCGGCAGGACACCCCCCAGATAGCCCTGGCCGAGGAAGAGGAATCCCGCGGGGAAGCGGGTGAAGTTGTCGACGCCTCCGGTGATCCCCTCGGCGAGGCCGCGGAAGAGCGAGAACGACCCCAGCGTCACGATCAACGGCGGCATGCGGAGCCGGGTGACGAGGGCCCCGTTCGAGGCTCCGGCGGCGGTGCCGGCCAGCAGCGTGACGGCGATCGCGGCACCGACGGGGAATCCCGCGTCGCGCCACAGTTTGCCGAAGAGGACGGCCGAGAGCCCCATCAGCGATCCGACCGAAAGGTCGATCCCGCCGGTGATGATCACCGGCGTCATCGCCAGGGCGAGCAGACCGATCTCCACGCTCAGCCGCGCGATCTCGAAGGCGTTGTCCCGGGTGGCGAAGTTCCTCCCGGTGCAGGAGAAGACCGCGATCTCCAGGAGCAGCAGTAGCGCCAGGCCGACACGCGCGGCGTCGGGGCGCCAACGCGGCCGTGCCCGCCCGGGGCGGACGAGCGGCGGTGGCGCGGGAGTGTCCTCGCCCTCCATCACCGTCTCCTCCCCTCGAGGGCGTCGGTGGCCACGGCGGTGAGGATGATCAGCCCCTGGACCGCCTTCTCCCACTCCGGCGCGGCGTTCAGGAAGACGAGCGCCGGACCGATCGTTCCCAGGAGGGCGACCCCGAGGAGCGTGCCGACGAGGGTGCCGCGCCCGCCGGAGACGGCGGCCCCCCCCACGACGGCCGCGGCGATCACCTGCAGTTCGAGGCCGGCGCCGGAGTTGGGATCGACGACGCCGAACTGGATCGCGTTGAGGAGCGACGCCAGGCCGGTGATCGCCCCCATGCCGAGGAACACGAGGAACACCACCAGGCGGGGCCGCATCCCGGCGAGTCGTGCGGCCTCCGCGTCGGATCCGACGGCGTACACCGCCCGTCCCCCCGCCAGATGGCGGAGGCACCAGGCGGCGCCCAGGAAGAACGCGGCGGCGGCCAGGATCACGATCCACTGCCCCGCCGGCTGCCCCCATCCGAACCACTGGAATCGGTCCGGGAGCCCCAGCACGAACGCCCCCTCCCGCAGCCAGCGCAGCGTCTCGCGGAGGATCGCCATCGTGGCCAGGGTGACGACGATCGACGGCAGGTCGAGGGCGGCGACGAGCCAGCCGTTGCAGGCCCCGAACACCGCCCCGGCGGCCACCGTCCAGAGCGCCACCAGCGGCATCGGCCAGCCCGCCTGGGCGAGCAGGCCGGCGATCACCCCGCAGACCGAGAACTGCGACCCGACCGAGATGTCGATCTGCCGCGCGACGATCACGAGCGTCATCCCCGTGGCGACGATCAGCACGGCCGATTTGGCCACGATCAGACCGCGCAGGTAGTCGGGCTGGTAGAAGCGGGGGGCGCACACCGCGAGGAGTGCCAAGAGCAGGGCCAGGGCCAAGGCCACCGACCCCTCGCGCAGGCGACGGTGACTCCAGCCGCGGCCGGTCATCGTCCCACCTCCCCCGCGGCCTGCCCGGGGCACCCAAGCGCCAGGGCGAGGATCGACTCCTGCGTGGCCCCGGCCCGATCGACCACCGCCACCACCCGGCCGGCGTGCATGACGGCGATCCGGTCGCTCATGCCGAGGATCTCGGGCAGTTCCGACGAGATCATCACGATCGCCAGTCCGCGGTCGGCGAGGTCCCCCATCAGGCGGTGGATCTCGGCCTTCGCCCCGACGTCGATGCCCTGGGTCGGCTCGTCGAGGATCAGCACCCTCGGTTCCGTCGCGAGCCACCGTGCGAGCGCCACCTTCTGCTGGTTGCCACCGGAGAGGCTGCCTGCCGGCGCGGCCACCGACGGCGTCTTCACCCCCAGGCGATCCACGTACCCCGCCGCGAGCGCCTCCTCCCCCGCCACGTCGAGCCAGCCGTGCCTGCCGATCCGCCGGAGCACCGCCAGCGTCGTGTTCTCGGCCACCGACATCTCCAGGATCACGCCGTGACGGCGCCGGTCCTCCGGCACGTACGCGATCCCCTCCGCCACGGCGTCGGCCGGACCGCGGATGTGGACCGGCCGCCCGTCGAGACGGATCTCCCCGGTGTCCCTCGGCGCGAGGCCGAAGATCAGGCGCGCAAGCTCGGTGCGCCCGGCGCCGACGAGTCCGGCCAGGCCGAGGATCTCCCCCGCCCGCACGTCGAGACAGACCCCGCTGACCCCCTCCGCGCGGCTGCCGAGCCCCCGCACCTCGAGGCGGGTCGGGCCCGGCGTGACCGGGCGCTTGGGGAACACCGCCGAGATCTCGCGGCCCACCATCATGCGGATCAGGTCGGCCCGGGTGACGCTCGCCATCGGCGCGGTGCCCACGAGCGCGCCGTCCCGCAGCGCCGTCACCCGGTCGGCCACCAGCGGCAGCTCCTCGAGGCGATGCGAGATGTAGATGATCCCCACGCCGCCGGCGCGCAGCTCGCGGATCACGCGGAAGAGCCGCTCCACCTCCTTGCCGCTGAGCGACGCGGTGGGCTCGTCCATGACGAGGATCCGGGCATCGGCGCCGATGGCCCGGGCGATCTCCACCAGCTGCTGCTCGGGCATCGAGAGCCGGCGGACCTCCGTCTCGGGGTCGATCTCGGCGCCGACCCGGTCGAGCAGCGCCCGGGCGCGGGCCCGACGGCTCGCCCAGCGGACCCGCTGCCAGCAGCGTCGCTTCTCGAGCCCCAGCGCGATGTTCTCCACGACCGACAGGTCGGGGAACAGCGCCGGTTGCTGGTAGATCGCGCGGATCCCCAGGGCCCGGGACTTCGCCGGATCGCCCGGCACGAACGCCCCCCCGTCCACCTCGATCGTGCCCCCATCGGGGAGCACCGCCCCGGTGATCGTCTTGACGAGCGTCGATTTCCCCGCCCCGTTCTCCCCCACCAGCGCGTGCACCTCGCCCCGCGCGAGATCGAACGACACCCCGCGCAGGGCCCGGAGCCCGGCGTAGGACTTGGAGATGCCGGTCATCCGCAGGAGCGTGCTCACGCCGGCCTCGGTCGGGAGGATCGACCCGCCAGCACGTCGCGCTCGTGACGACGCACCGGCTCGAGCCACGCCCTCCCGGTCGGGACGCCATGACGGGCGCACCAGTGGTCCCAGATCGCGCCGTGCGGGAGCGACTTCGCCTCCTCGAGCCACGCCAGGCGCGTGGTGCGGTCGCCGCGGTCCTCGGCGTCGCGCAACAGGTCCGTCGGCTCGAGGAAGGCCAGCAGCAGCGCCTTGAGGAACGCCCGCGTGCCCACCACCCAGGCGGCCACCCGGTTGATGCTCGCGTCGAAGTAATCGAGCCCCAGATGGACGCGGCCGAGGTAGTCGCCCCGCACCAGTTCCTGGGCCAGCGCGACGACCTCGTCGGAGAGCGTCACGACGTGGTCGCTGTCCCAGCGGATCCCGCGGCTGACGTGCAGGAGGATCCCGTCGAGGAAGCCGAGCACCGCCGAGATCTTGTCCGACACCAGCTCCGTCGGGTGGTAGTGGCCGGTGTCGAGGCAGAGGAGCGTCCCCCGCGACAGGGCGTAGCCCAGGTAGAACTCCTGCGATCCGACGACGTAACTCTCCGAACCGATCCCGAAGAGCTTCCCCTCCACCGCGTCGAGGTTGAGTCGGCGGTCGATGGGCTCCGCGAGAAGGGCATCCAGCGACTCGCGGAGCCGGTAGCGCGGACCCTTGCGGTCCACCGGCGAGTCCTTCATGCCGTCGGGAATCCAGACGTTCGTGACGCACGGCGTGCCGAGGGCCTCGCCGAACGCCGCGCCGATCCTCCGGCAGGCCCGTCCGTGGTCGATCCAGAAGCGGCGGACCGCGGGATCGGGATGGGTCAGGGTGGCCCCGTCGGCGGCGAGGGGGTGGGCGAAGAAGGTGGGGTTGAAGTCGAGGCCCATGCCCCGCGCCCGGGCCCAGTCGATCCAGCGGCCGAAGCCCTCCACCCCGATCGCGTCGCGATCGACGCGCCTTCCGTCGTATTCGGCGTAGCTCGCATGGAGGTTCAGCCGCTGCCGCCCCGGGATCAGGGAACAGGCCAGTTCCAGGTCGGACCGCAACTCGTCGGCGTTCCGCGCCCGCCCCGGGTGCGTCCCGGTCACGGCGAGCCCGCCGCCGATCTCGCCGGCGATCCCCTCGAAACCCCGGACGTCGTCCCCCTGCCAGCAGTGGAGCGAGATCGACACCGTGCCGAGCCGCTCGACCGCCCGGCGGGCGTCGACGCCCCACTCGGCATACTGCTCGCAGGCGAGGGCGAAGCGCCGCTCGATGACCGGATCGGGGACGGCCGGGGAGGCGGGGGCGGAGGACATCGGGGC
The DNA here is from genome assembly GCA_964567835.1 of uncultured Chitinophaga sp. GTDB lineage: Bacteria > Planctomycetota > Planctomycetia > Pirellulales > UBA1268 > QWOP01. The sequence continues at coordinate 9,212 of CAZMOU010000021.1, forward strand.
ACCATCCGGCGGGGGGCGGTCGCGCGGGGACCCCAGGAGCGTAGCCCCGCGGCGTCGTCTCCTCCACGCCAGCGCCTCCGTCGCGGACGGGCCCGCGAATCGCCCGTCCCCGGGGCCGGCCGGACCGCGTCGCGGCGGGCGGTCCTCATCGGTCGAGCGGCATGCCCGAGGCCGAGAGAACCGCCTCCTGCACCGCCAGGTCGTGCGCGGCGGGGAACCGGCTCTTCCGCTCTCCGCGGATCAGCGCCGCCATGTCGGCCGCATCGGCGACGTAGCGCGTGAACTCGGGGAACGGGATCCGGCTCGTGCCGCCGGGGAGGTCGCCGCGGGGCCGGTCGAGCGAGACGACCACCGCGGGATCGTCGAGCGGCTGGACATGGAACGTGCCCGCGGTGCCGCAGACGGTGAGGTGGCGCCGGCCGAAGCCCTCCACCTCCAGCGCGCTCGAGCGGATCGTGGCGAGCGCGCGCGGATACTCGAGCACGGCGAGCGTGTTGTCGGCGAGCGCGTCGGGGGCGGGGGCGAGCGCGCGGCGGGCGTGGCCCGTGACGCGTTCCGGCCGGCCGAGGATTCCCACCACCAGATCGACGAGATGGCAACCCAGTTCGAACATCATCCCACCCGGAAAGCGGGCGAGTTCGCGCCGCGAGCGCGCGTCCACCACCTTGCTCATCACCGCGTCGATCTCGAAGACGTCGCCGAGCCAGCCCTTGCCGAGGAACTCGTGGAGGAGGAGGATCGCCGGGTTGTATCGGTACATGTAGCCGAGTTGGACGACGAGCCCCTTCCGCGCTGCCTCGTCGAGGATCCGCCGGAAGGCCGGCAGCGACGCTCCGGCCGGTTTGTCGAGGTGGACGTGCAGCCCGCGGGACACCGCCGCGGCCGCCTCCTCGAGCGAACGATCGGGAGTCGTCTCCACGAGGACGGCGTCGAGCCCGTCGATCCCGAAGAGGGCCTCGCGGGTGAGGAGCGGCACGCCCCGGAAGGCGGGCTTGTCCGCCGCGGCGGCGGCGAGGTCGGCGTCGGACTCGACGAGGCCGACCACCTCCCAGTCGGGCGACGTCCGGTAGACCTCGAGCTTCGTCGCGTGGCCGTGGCCGGTGCCGATCTGCCCGACGCGCAGCCGTCGCCTTCCTTCCCCGGCCGCCGCGCCGCCGGGCGCGGTGATCGCCGTGGCGAGCGCGGTCAGTCCGCCACCGAGGCAGGTGCGACGGTCGATCGGGAGGGTGGTCATGATGCCGGACTCCATCGCCCGGGGTCGCGGAAGCGGCGACCGCACGCCCCCCCCCTCCGGCGGCCGTGGGCATCGGTGCCGCCCGGGTCCTTGCCCAAGGGAAGGCTGCAACGCTGACGGAACCGTCTCATCGGATGCCCCGATCGTGACTGGGTCTCATCGATTCACCGCGAGGGCCCCCCAGAACGCGCTGGCGGCCGGCCACGCCGACAGCGTATCGGCGGCGAGCGATGTCGCGCCACGCGACTCCGCGGCGGCCGCCGCCATCGCCACGAGGGCCCTGGCGATCCCGCGCCTGCGCCACTCCGGGTGCACGACGAGCCATCCGATCGAGAAGCGGCCCGCGGCGTCCACGAGCGTGATCAGGCCCAGGGCGGAGAGGCCTCCGTCGCCCCGTCCGGCCGCGTCCTCCGGGCCGTCGACGGCGAGCCAGGCGGCGACGTGCCGCCCGGGGCGGCTTTGCAACTCACCGAGGAGCCCCTCGGGCCGGAGGACCGGCCCGCCCGCCGGACGGGCCCGACATGCGGCCGCCAGGGCCCGCACCCCCCCCACCTCGAGCGGTGTCCCCTTCCAGATGCGCAGCCGAATCCCTGCCCGATCGGGAGCCGCTGCCAGGGGGAGCAGGAGCGTGTGACGGATGACCGCCATCTTCCATCCAATCGAGGGAGCCATCGATCACCATTGCCCGGTAGTCCTACTCGGAGTGGATCGGTCTCGGCCAGTGGTCGTCGATCGCTGGGCGTCTCCGGATTGATCGACATGGCCCGATCGCAACCATAAAAATTGGGAAAACGTCGATTATCACCGTTTTGTGACACGGCCCACCATCCCATCTATCCCACTTTCCGTCATCGATATCGTTGACAAATCATGAAAACGATGCTTATTTTATGTCGGATTGGGAGTTTTCTTGCGTGTCAACGCAGTTGAGGCGGTCCAAGTTGATCGATTTCATTCGCACGCGTGGTTTCGCGTCGCTCGAAGATCTCGTGCGCGAACTGGGCGTCTCCGAGTCGACGATCCGCCGCGACCTCGACACGCTCGAGGAGCAGGGAACGGCGCGGCGGACGCACGGCGGCGTCCTCTACGCCGGCGGTCTTCCCCGACCGGCCGAGTTCGACGAGCGGCAACCGGCGCACCATGTCGCCAAGCGGGCCATCGCCGCGGCCGCGGCCGGGCGGATCGACGACGGCGAGACGGTGCTCCTCGACGGCGGCACGACCACCTTCGAGGTCGCCCGGCTCCTCGTCGGCCGGTCGATCCAGGTCGTCACCAACAGCCTTCCGGTGGCGAATCTCTTCGCCTCCGCCTCGCGGGCCGACCTGGTCCTCCTCGGCGGCTACGTCTCCCCCCGGACCGGCGTCTGCCCGGGGCCCTACGCCAACGAACTCCTCGGCCGGCTCCACGTCACCACGACGGTGCTCTCCGCCGCCGGGATCACCGCCGAGGGGCTCTACAACGCCCACCTCCTCCTCGCCGAGACCGAGCAGGCGATGCTCCGCGCCGCCGGGCGCGTGATCGTCGTCGCCGACAGTTCGAAGTTCGGCCGCAAGAGCCTGACGTTCGTCTCCGGCCTCGACTCGATCGACATCCTCGTCTCCGACGCCGGGCTCTCCCCCGACTGGCGCGCCCAACTGGCCGGGGCGGGTGTCGAACTCGTGGTCGCCTCCGGCGCGCCCGACGCATTGACCGTTCCCCCTCCTTCCAGCGAGCGCCGCCGATGAGCACCGGTTTCGCACCCGCCGCCCCCCCCCTCGGCCTTCCGGCCGGCCTCGACCGCTCGGCGGTGGAGCGGATCGTCAGGCAGATCGTGCTCAACGGCAGCGGCGCTCCCCCTTCGCAGGTGGCCCGGGAGACCGCCGCCGCCCTCGTCGGCGGCATCGCCCCCGCGCGGAGCGAGCCGAAGCTGGTGGTGAGCATCTCGGCCCGCCACTGCCACCTCACCGACGACCATGTCGAGCGGCTCTTCGGCAAGGGACGCACCCTCACCCCGCACAAGGATCTCTACCAGGACGGCTTCTACGCCGCCGAGGAGACCGTGATGATCGTGGGGCCGAAGCGGAAGATGCTCCCCACCGTCCGCGTTCTCGGACCGACCCGCAAGGCCTCGCAGGTGGAGCTCGCCTTCACCGACGGCATCTCGCTGGGGATCGATCTCCCCGTGCGGGCCAGCGGCAAGATCGCCGGCACGCCCGGCTGCGTCCTCGTCGGCCCCGCCGGTGCCGTCGAACTCGCCGAGGGGGTGATCCGCGCCGAGCGGCACGTCCACATGAACTTCGCCGACGCCGAGTTCTTCGGCGTCAGGGACGGCGACCGGATGAGCCTGGCGATCGACGGCGGCTGCGGGCTCGTCTTCCGCGACCTGCTCGTGCGGGCCGACGCCGCGAGCAAACTCGAGGTGCACATCGACACCGACGAGGGCAACGCCGCGGACCTCGACCACGCCACCGGCGTGCGTCTTCTCAAGCAGAGCTG
>CAZMOU010000021.1:12930-17196 GCA_964567835.1 uncultured Chitinophaga sp.
GCTGAAAGGCGACGCGACCGTGGCGAAGAAGAAAGCGACCAAGAAGGCGGCCCGCCGGGTGACGCAGACGCGTCTCCCCATGACGGCCCCAGACACCACTCAACCGATCGTCCAGCCGGCGCTCGCCGGCGCGATCGACGGGGGCGGCCCCGGGATGATTGAACGCAGGTCCGGGCAGGCCGCCCGGACAACGACAGGAGCAGTGCTCACGATGGCCAAGAAGATCGAAGCCCTCGGCATGATCGAGACGAAAGGGTTCGTCACGATGGTCGAGGCGACCGACGCGATGATGAAGGCGGCGAACGTCACCTTCCTGGGATGGGACAAGATCGGCAGCGCCCTGGTGACGGCGTTCATTTCCGGCGACGTGGCGGCGGTGAAGGCGGCGATCGACGCCGGTGCCGCTGCCGGCGGCCGGGTCGGCGACGTCGTCAGCGTGCAGGTCATCGCCCGCCCGCACGAGGACATCGACATCGTCCTCCCCGCCTCGGCAGCCAGCGCCCGCGGCGGCGTCGAGTGAACCGTTTCCATCCGAATCCACGATCCATCCCCATTCCCTTTTCCAGGACACACGATTCATGAACACCGCGATCGGACTGGTCGAGACCAAGGGCCTCGTCGGCCTCGTCGAGGCGACGGACGCCATGGCCAAGGCGGCCAACGTGAAGATTCTCAAGCGGGTCAGCATCGGCGGCGCCTACGTGGCCACCGTCGTGCAGGGTGACGTCGGCAGCGTCCGCGCGGCCGTCGAGGCCGGAGCCGCCGCGGCCCAGGCCGTCGGCGAACTCGTCGCCAGCCACGTCATCCCGCGTCCCGCCGAGAGCCTCACGGCGGCCTATTTCTCCTGATCGTTCCCCGGGCGGAGCCCATCGATGATCATCCTCGTCGCCAACCTCGGTTCCACGAGCTTCAAGTACCGGCTCTACGATCTTCCCGACGCCCCCGGCACGTCCGGGGGCGCCGGGGAGCGTGAGCTGGCACGTGGCGGCGTGGAGCGGATCGGTGCGTTGGAGAGCCGCGTCTACGCCCGCGCGGGGAAGACCGAGCTCGAGACGACGATGCCGGTGCCCGACCACGCGGTGGCTCTCCGCGCCGCGCTCGGGCAGCTCACCGGCGACGGCGGACCGCTCGCGAGCATCGACGAGGTGGCGGCCGTCGGCTTCAAGGCGGTGCACGGCGGGCGGGTCAGCGGCGTCGTCCGGGTCACCCCCGACGTGCTCGCGGCCATGGAGGAGATGCGGGAGGTGGCCCCGGCCCACAACCCGCCCTACGTCCGTGCCATGCGGCTGTTGGCGGAGAAGCTCCCCGGGGTGCCCCTCGTGGCCGCGTTCGAGACCGGCTTCCACGCCACGATCCCCGATCGCCACGCGCTCTACGCGGTGCCGACGGAGTGGGTGGAGAGGTTCCGCGTGCGGCGCTTCGGCTTCCACGGCGCGAGCCATCGCTGGGTGGCCGAGCGGCTCATGGCCCTCGAGCCGTCCCGCCCGCTCCGCGCGGTCTCCTGCCACCTGGGCGGGTCGAGCAGCGTCTGCTGGATCCGCGACGGCAGGAGCGTCGGCACGTCGATGGGCATGAGCCCGCAGTCGGGTCTCCCCCAGAACAACCGCGCCGGCGACCTCGACCCCTTCGCCCTGCTCCACGTCGCGAAGGCGACGGGGCGATCGTTCGAGGATCTGCTCGTCGAGCTCTCCGGCAAGGCCGGGCTGGCCGGGATGTCGGGCACTTCGGGCGACATGCGCGACCTCGAGGAGGCCGCCGCCGCGGGCTCCGCCCGCGCCCGGACGGCGATCGACGTCTACGTGGCGAGCATCCGCCACTGGCTCGGTGCCGGCATGGTCGAACTCGGCGGCCTCGATTGCCTCGCCTTCGCCGGCGGCATCGGCGAGAACTCCCCCGCGGTCCGGACGGCCGTCTGTGCCGGGCTCGAGGCGTTCGGCGTGAAGCTCGATCCGGGGGCCAACGCCGCCCCCGGGACCGGCGAGCGGTCGCTGCACGCGGCCGACTCGCGCGTCTCCATCCGCGTCATCCCCACCAACGAGGAACTCGTCGTCGCCCGTCAGGCGCGCGATCTCCTCGCGAGCACCGGAGGTGCCCCTTGTTCGTCGCCGTCGTGACCGGCTCGGTCGTCGCCACGCAGAAGACCGGGTCGATGACCGGACACAAGCTCCTCGTCGTCGAGCCCTACCGCCTCGACGAGGCGTCGCGCGACCGACTCGTGCCCACCGGCCGCACCTTCGTCGCCGTCGACACGCTCGGCGCCGGCGAGGGCCAGTTCGTCCTCGTCACCCAGGGCTCGAGCGCCCGCCTCACCCCCGAGACCAAGTCGCTGCCGATCGACGCCGTCGTCATCGGACTCGTCGACGACGTCCGCATCGGGGGCAAGAACGTCTTCTCCCGCCACGCCCAGGAAAGCTGATCCCCGCCATGTCCCAGGCCCCCTGCTCCACCGACATCCAGTCGATCGTCCGCCAGGTGATCGCCGAACTCCGCGCCGCCGCGCCCACCCCGGCCACCCCGCCCCCGGCCGCCGCGCCGGTCGCCCCGGCGGCGGCCGTCGCCGGCCCGGTGACCGGCGAGTCGTTCGTCGGCCGCCACGGCATCTTCGGAAGCGTCGACGAGGCGGTCCGTGCCGCCCACGAGGCCTTCCTCCAGCTCGAGCGGCTCGGCGTCGAGGGGCGGAAACGCGCCATCGCCCACATCCGCCGGATCTCCATCGAGGACTCGGTCGAGCTCGGCACGATGGAGTTCGAGGAGACGAAGATCGGCCGGCTGCCGCACAAGATCGAGAAGCTCAAGATCCTCGGCGAGCGTTCGCCGGGGGTGGAGTTCATGCGGAGCGAGGTGTTCAGCGGCGACCACGGCCTGGCGGTGATCGAACATGCCCCGTTCGGCGTCATCGGTGCGATCACGCCCGTGACCCACTCCCTCCCCACGATCACCGGCAACGCCGTGAGCATGATCGCCGGCGGCAACACCGTCGTCGTCAACCCGCATCCCAGCGGCAAGCGTGTCGCCGCCGAGGGGGTGCGCCGTTTCAACCAGGCGATCCACCGCGATCTGGGCATCGACAACCTGATCGCGCTGGTCGCCGAGCCGACGCTCGAGAGCGCCGGGGCCCTGTTCAATCACCGCGGCGTGAAGCTGATCTGCGTCACCGGCGGCCCGGCGGTGGCCAGGGCGGCGCTCCAGTCGAGCAAGCGGGCGATCGTGGCCGGCCCGGGCAATCCGCCGGTGGTGGTCGACGCCACCGCCGACCTCGACCGGGCGGCCCGGTCGATCATCGCGGGCGCCGCCTACGACAACAACCTCCTCTGCATCGCCGAGAAGCAGGTGTTCGTCGTCGACGCCGTCTTCGACAAGATGATGGACGCGATGGGCCGGGCCGGCGCCGCCCGCCTCACCGCCCCGCAGGTCGACGCCCTCACGGCGCGGGCGATCGTGTGGACCGGCGAGGGTGCCCACCGCCACCAGGTGGGCTGCAAGGACTTCATCGGCCAGGACGCGGCCGTCCTCGCCCGCGCCGCCGGCACCGGCGTCTCCTCCGACGTCGAGCTCCTCTTCGGCGAGACCGCCCCCGACAACCCCTTCGTCCCGGTGGAGCAGATGATGCCCTTCGTCCCCTTCGTCCGCTGCAAGGACGTCGACGAGGCGATCCACCGGGCCCACGAGAGCGAACACGGCTTCCGCCACACCGCGATCATCCACTCCCACGACGTCCGCGCCATGACGAAGATGGGCCGGCTCCTCGACACGACGCTGTTCGTCAAGAACGGCCCGAGCACCGCCGGCCTCGGCCTCGGCGGCGAGGGCTACATCTCCTTCTCGATCGCCACCCCGACCGGCGAGGGGGTGACGACGCCGCTGACCTTCACCCGCCAGCGCCGCTGCACGCTCGTCGACGACCTCCGCATCCTCGGCGCCGCGGAGTGACCATGCAGATCGCCACCGTCCTCGGCACCGCCACCGCCACCGTCAAGCACGCGTCGCTCGCCGGCGCGAAACTGCTGCTCGTCCAACCGCTCCTCGCGGACCGGTCGCGGCCCGACGGCGACCCGCAACTGGCCATCGACACCGTCTCCGCCGGTCCCGGCGACCTCGTGATGATCACCAGCGACGGCCGTCTCCTCCGCGACGTGCTCTCGAGCGAGGCCACGCCGGCGCGATGGAGCGTCGTGGCCCTCGTCGACGACGTCGTCACCTTCCCCGTCCGTCCCCGGGCCTGACACCATGACCACCTTCACGCCCGACGACGTCTCCAGGATCGTC
>CAZMOU010000021.1:17206-33440 GCA_964567835.1 uncultured Chitinophaga sp.
CCGGCCCGCCTCCCGCGGGCGCGGCGGCGTCCCCCACCGGGCCCGCGGCGGGCGGCGCGCTCCCGGAGAAGGTGGTCACGGCGGCGGCGCTCGGGACGGTGCCGGGGGGGGTGCGGATCGTCTCGGTGCGCCACGACGCGGTGATCACCCCGTCGGCCCGCGACCGGGCGCGGGAGGGGGGATTCGAACTGGTCCGCGCGGCGAAGGGGCACGCGTCGGCTCCGTCGGCGGGCCGGCCCTTCTTCGTCGGGTCGACGGAGTGCCCGGGGGATGCGTCCGGACGGTCGTCGGGCGTCGTCCGCGCGGTGCCCGGCGCCGCCCGACTCCCGGCCACGGGCCTGGCCGACGTCGTCGCCGCGCTCTCCCTCCACGTGACGCGCGACGGGGCCCGCGGGCTCCTCCTCGCCGGTCGTCCCCACGCCGCCTGTGCCCTCGCCAACCGCTCGCCCGGGGTCCGAGCGGTCACCGCCCGCGATGCCGCCACCCTCCTGGCGGCGGTCGCCGAGTGTGCCGCGAACGTGGTGGTCGTCCACCCCCGCGACTTCTCCGGAACCGGACTCGAGCGGGTCGCGGTGGCCCTCGCCGCCGGATCGGCCCCCCTGCCCGCCGAACTGGCGCCTCACCCCGCGTGCCCGTGCGGCGGTCCCTCGCCGACCGCCTGCGGGTGCGGCACCCACACCCATTGACCCGCGGGAGCAGCCATGCGACTCGGACTCACCCTCGGCACCGTGACGCTCGTGGAACCCCATCCCACGGTGCGGGGCGGCGTCTTCCGCGTCGTCGTGCCGCTGTCGCTCGCGGATCTCGCCCGGGGCGTCGATGCGGCGAGTCCGCCCGGCACCGAACCGCTCGTCGCCTGGGACGACCTCGGCAGCGGCGACGGCCAACTCGTCGCCTTCAGCGAGGGGGGGGAGGCCGCCCAGCCCTTCCGCCCGCACGACAAGCCGATCGACGCCTACGTGGCGGCGATCGTCGATCGGATCGACCTCCCGGCCGCGCCGCGCCGCTGAACCGCCCCTCCACCCCGCACGACCGCTCCAGCCCGCATTCCTCCCGCAGGACCGCACGTTTCCGCAGCCGGCACCGCCCCCGCGACCGGCAGCGTGGTGAATACTCCTTACGAACCCCCACCTCGGAGAACCTTCCCATGGCGACCAAACCCGCCGCGAAGACCACGAACAAGCCGCTTTCCCAGCTCAAGGAGGAGATCTGCGACATCGGCCGCCGGATCTACGCCAAGGGCTTCGCCGCCGGCAACGACGGCAACATCTCCTTCCGCCTCGGCCCCAACGAGGTCCTCTGCACGCCGACGATGATCTCCAAGGGGTTCATGAAGCCCTCCGACCTGTGCATCGTCGACATGGAGGGCAACCAACTCGCCGGCCAGCGCAAGCGCTCGAGCGAGATCCTCCTCCACCTCACGATCATGAAGGAGCGCCCCGACATCAATTCGGTGGTCCACTGCCACCCGCCGCACGCCACCGCCTTCGCGGTGGCCCGCGAGCCGATCCCACAGTGCGTGCTCCCGGAGGTGGAGGTGTTCCTCGGCGACATCCCGATCACGAAGTACGAGACCCCGGGCGGCCAGAAGTTCGCCGACACCGTCAAGCCGTACGTCAAGCAGTCGAACGTCGTGATCCTCGCCAACCATGGCACGGTGAGCTTCGGCGAGACGGTGGAGAAGGCCTACTGGTGGACCGAGATCCTCGACGCCTACTGCCGGATCCTCATGCTCTCCCGCGACCTGGGGCGCGTCACCTACCTCACGAAGCAGGAGACGAAGGAACTCCTCGACCTGAAATCAAAGTGGGGCTACACCGACCCGCGGCTCGAGAAGGGGATGGAGAACTGCGACATCTGCGCCAACGACGTCTTCCGTTCGAGCTGGGGCAACACCGGCGTGACCCGCAAGGCCTTCGACGCCCCGTCGCCGATGGGCGCGGACCCGAAGCCGGCGGCTCCGGTCGTCTCCCCCGCGGCCGCCACCCTCGACTACGAGGCGGTGGTCAAGGCGGTGACGGAGCAGGTCTGCCGGGAGCTGGGCATCGGCGCGGCCTGAACGCCGCACGTCCGTTGCCCGGGCTCTCAATCGGCTGCATCGGCGAGGGGTCGCCCCTGCCATGAAAGCCGGCGTCGTGGACAAGCGGAGCCATTGATGGCGACGCGCGGTCCGCGTCGAGCGAGCGGAGGCCATGGATGGCCGGAGTGAGCGTCCGGCGTCAGGGCAGGGGCGACCCCGAAGCGACGGGTGACTCCGCCATCCCCAGAGATAATTGTCACGCGAGGAGTCGAGCGATGAAGGTCGGAATCGTCGGTGGTGGTGGAATCGTCGGTTCGTCGGCCGGCTTCGCGCTGCAGCTCGGGGGGATCGTCCACGAGATCGTCCTCGTCGACGCCAACGCCGACCTGGCCGACGGCCAGGCGCTCGACATGCTCCATGGCACGGCGGCGATCGCCGACCAGGTGATCCGCGCGGGAACCTACGCCGACATCGCCGACGCCGACGTCGTCTGCATCACGGCGGGCCTGCGCCGCAAGCCGGACGAGAGCCGGCTCGCCCTCATCAACAGGAACGTCGAGCTCTTCCGCTCGATCCTCGCCACGCTCGGCACCGCGGGCATGCGGAAGGACGCCATCGTCCTGGTGGTCTCGAACCCCGTCGACATCCTCACGTACCTCGCCGAGAAGGAGCTGGGACTCCCCAGGGGACGGGTGATCGGCCTGGGCACCCTCCTCGACACGCTCCGCTTCCGCAGCCTCCTCGCCGCGGCGCTCGGCGCCCCGGCCACGCAGCTCGAGGCCCTGATCCTCGGCGAGCACGGCGACAGCATGGTGCCGGTGTGGAGCAGCGCCTCGATCGCCGGCCTGCCGCTCGAGAAGTGGCCCGGTTTCACGCCGAAGCTCGGGGCGGACGTCTTCCAGCGGGCGAAGACCAGCGGCGCCGAGATGATCAAGAAGAAGACCGGCGCCGGCTTCGCCGTCGGCGTGTCGATCGCCGAGGTGATCCACGCGATCGCCCTCGACGCCAAGCGTGTCCTGCCGGTGTCGACCGTCTTCGGCTCGAGCGGCCCCGTGCCCTACGGGATCCGCGACGTGGCCATCTCGGTGCCCACGATCGTCGGGCGTGCCGGGGCGGAGCGGATCGTCGAGATCGAGCTCTGGCCCAAGGAGCTCCAGGCGCTGCAGAAGTCGGCCGGCGTGCTCCGCGACACGCTCGGGCAGGTCTTCGGCGGCAAGGCCGGCTGACCCGCGGGCCGACCGCGGCGGATAGACTCCCTCCCGGCACCGCCCCCGGAGGGAATCACGCATGTCCGCCCGTCGTCTCCTCGTCGCCACGTTCGTCGTCGCGTGCCTCCCCGCCGCGGCGGCCCGAGCCTCCGAGCGTCCCCCCAACGTCGTCATCCTCTACGCCGACGACATGGGCTTCGGCGATCTCGGAGCCAACAATCCCGACTCGCGGATCCCCACGCCGCACCTCGACCGCCTCGCCGCCGAGGGGACGCGCTTCACCGACGCCCACAGCTCGTCGGGGGTCTGCACACCGAGCCGCTACGCGCTGCTCCAGGGGCGCTACCACTGGCGGAAGTTCCACGGCATCGTCCATGCCTTCGACCAGCCGGTGCTCGACGCCGGGCGGACGACGATCGCCGAGCTTCTCCGCGGCCGCGGCTACGCCACCGCCTGCTTCGGCAAGTGGCACCTCGGCTGGGACTGGGAGACGGTCCGCCGCGCCGGGGCGAGCGGCCCCCGTGAGGGGACCGACCGGATCTTCGCCCCCGACGCCTTCGACTGGAAACGCCGCATCCCCGGCGGTCCGCTCGCCCACGGCTTCGACCGCTACGCCGGCGACGACGTCCCCAACTTCCCCCCCTACGCCTGGTTCGAGGACGACCGGATCCCGCTCGCCCCGACGATTCCCATGGCGATCGGCGGCCAGCCGGCCGAGGGAAACTGGGAGTGCCGCCCGGGGCCGATGCCGCCCGACTAGGACTTCCACGCGGTGAAGCCGCGCTGCACCGACGCGGCGGTGGCCTGGATCGGGGAGCAGTCGGCCGACCGTCCCTTCTTCCTCTACTTCCCCTTCACCTCCCCCCACGCGCCGATCCTCCCCACGGAGGCGTGGAGGGGGAAGACGGCGGCGGGTGGCTACGGCGACTTCCTCGCCGAGACCGACGCGCACGTCGGACGGCTGCTGGCCGCGCTCGAGCACGGCGGCTTCACCGGCGACACCATCGTGATCTTCACCTCCGACAACGGCCCGGAGCGCTACGCCTTCGAGCGCGTGCGCGCCACCGGCCACCGCAGCTCGGGCCCCTTCCGGGGCGTGAAGCGCGACCTGTGGGAGGGGGGCCACCGCGTCCCGATGGTGGTCCGCTGGCCCGGCCGGGTACCGGCGGGGAGGGTCGCCGACGGCCTCGTCTCCCAGATCGATCTCTTCGCCACGCTCGCCGCCGCGGTCGGCGCGACGATCCCCCCGGGCTCCGCCGAGGACAGCCTCGACCAGCTCGCCTTCGTCACCGGCGCCGGACCATCCGCCCGCACCGAGCTCGTCCACAACACGCACGCCGACGGCTACGCGCTCCGCCAGGGAAGCTGGGTGCTCGTCGACGCCCCCTCGGCGACGATCAGCAAGGTGCCGGAGTGGTTTTCCGAGGCGGAGGGGCTCCTGCCCGATCGCCGCGGCGGGCTCTACGACCTCGCGACCGACCCCGGCCAGCGCCACGACCTCCAGGACGCCGAGCCCGGGCGGGCCGCCTCGATGCGACGCCGGCTCGACGAGCTGCGGGGGCGGTGAGCCCGGGCGTCATTCCGCCGCGCGGAGCGTGAACGACGCCTCGAGCGTCGCGCCCGGGGCGAGCTCGATCACGCCGCTGTCGGGCTCCCCCGCGGCGAGGAGATTGACGCCGTCGTTGGCGTTCGCGGCCGGCTCGACCGCGATCACCGGCCGGTCGGCCGGCGCGTAGCAGACCAGATGCGTGACGTTCGGCGTGCACTCGAAGAGGAGGCGCACGCCGCTCTCCGGCCAGGCGAGCTCCGCCGAACCGCCGAAGCCGGCGAAGCAGGCGTCGAGGCCGTCGGCCGCGACCGGCTTCCGCACGGAATGGTCGAGGCGCTCGGGGAGCGGCACCGTCGGACCGTCGGGGAGGCCGTCGGCGTTCGTGTCGGGATGGATTCCGGTGGCGCGGAAGGCGAGTTCCACCGGCTCCCCCTCACGCGTGAGGGAGCGGCGGAAGTAGGGATGCCACCCGAAGCCGGCTGGCATCGGGGTCTCTCCCAGGTTCTCCAGGGCGATCGACTGCACGAGCGCGTCCCCGCCGACGCGGATCTCCGCCCGGACCCGGATCGGCCAGGGCCAGTTGAAGTCGGGCACCACCCGGGAATCGAAGTCGAGCACGAGGCCCGTCGGGGTCCGCTCGCGGACGCGCCAGGGCCGGTTGCGGACGTCGCCGTGGATGGCGTGGTTCCCGGGGTTGGCCAGCCGGTATTCCCGCCCCCCGAACGAAAACCGTCCGTCGCGGATGCGGTTGGAGTAGGGAAGCATGAGCCAACTCGAGGGCCGCGCGCCCGGGGCTTTGGCGTCGGCGAGGAGATCGATCCAGGAATCGCCCCGACGGACCGCGATGGCCAGGAGGCTACCGCCACGCTCCGGCGTCACGGTCACGCGCATCGAGCCCGAATCGAGCGTCACCGGATCGGACGCGCTCGTCGGCCGCGGGGCCCCGAGGGCCACGACGGCGAGGATCGCCGCGAGGATCGCGGCACGGGCCATCGGTCGCACGGGGAACGCCTGCCGCGGAGGGCTCACTCGACGAGATCCTTCTCCATGTCGAGGAGGAGGTTCTCGTTCCCCTTGTCGCTGATCGTCACGCGCCAGGGGGAATCGTTGGCCACGAGTTTCGCCGGCACGAGGCCGCCGCCCGGGGCGTCGATGGGGATGTTGATCCGCACCGAGTAGGAGGCCGGGGCCACGCCCGGCTTCCCGAAGAAGGAATACATCTCGAAGCGGCCGTCCGCGTTCGTCGAGCCGATGTACGACTGCCCCTTCGGATCGTCGCTCACCAGATTGACCCCCACCCCCTCGCAGGGGGCTTCGCCCTTCGTCAGCCGTCCCTTCACCGTGACCACCTTCGGAGCCCTGCCGCAGCCCGTGACCACGAGACCCACGAGCGCGACGAGAAGAATGCGGCGAACGGTCAAGGGACACCTCGGGGCGGGATGGGTGGTGGGGCGGGACGGATCGACCGGGAACGCCGAGGCGTCGCGGCACCGTCGAGGGTGCCGCGACGCCAGCGGGGAGAAGGAGGGGAGCGTCGCGTCAGCGGTTGAGGACGTTGTCGGGAACGACCGTGCCGTCGTTGGGATCGACGATCGCGGTGATCACCGTCCCCACGGTGACGCTCGTCACCGACCCGTCGGCCATGCAGACCGTGGCGCCGCCGGGATGGCCGGTGCCCCAGTGGCCGCGGAAGTTGGTCCAGCCGATGCCGTCGCACCGCTGGTCGGCGAAGACGTTCTGCGTGGCACAGACGCCGCCGGCGCTCAGGGCCCGGGTCGTCTCCACGCCGCCGGCGAAGGCGGCGTCGCGGTAGGAGAGGCAGCCGGAGTTGTACATCCGGGTGTCCATCGAGATCTCGCCCACCAGCAGCGTGTAGCTCGAGCCGTCGCCGATGTCGGTGACGCGGACCGGACGGTTCACGTCGTAGGTGCCGTAGCGTTGATAGCCGCGGTTGCGCGGCCAGCGGAAGTCGATGTCGGAGGGGTTGGCGATCTTGGCCACGATGCCCGACTGGCTCTGCGTGCCGGCGATGCCGTGGTCGGGGGTCAAGGACTGGTTCGTGGCGTAATCGGTGATCATCACCCGGGGATTCCCGCCCGCCGGCAGGAGGTAGCGGGCGGCGAAGCCGAGCGCCGTGGAGAGGGTCCCGTTGCCGCCAGGCTGGTTGGTGAAGATCTTGTCGTTGCCGTTGCCGTCCCCCACCGCCTCCGCTCCGGTCCCGCCGCGCGTGGGGCAGGAGAAGATCGGCATGTTCGCCCCGTAGGCCATGTTGCTGAACTCGCTCGACAGTTCCATGAAGGGGGCGGCCGCGTAGAACGGGCTGCCGGTCTGCGTCTCGAGGCCGCCGGAGGGAGTCCCGAACGACCAGACGCGGAAACGGCCCGACGCCTGCTCGAAGGCGCCGCAATTGCCCACCGGACCGAGCGTGCCGCCGTTCATCACCGCGTTCTGATCCCGGCTCGACACCGACGCCCCCCCGAGCGGGAAGGCCTTGTTGGCCGAGTGGAAGTTGATGAGCGCGAGGCCGAGGTTCTTGACGTTGTTGATGCAGGAACTCCTCCGCGCCGCCTCGCGGGCCGACTGCACGGCGGGGAGGAGCAGGCCCACGAGCGTGCCGATGATGGCGATGACGACGAGCAGTTCGACGAGCGTGAAAGCCCGCGAACGCGAAGGGGGGCGATGAAGCGGCATGGAGGCGGCTCCGGAGTCGGGATCGAAGGGATGAGAGAAAATGAATGAAAAGGGTAGGCGGGAGCGCACCGATCGACGATCGTGCGTTTTTGGATCCTCCCCAATCTCAGGGACACCCTACCGGAACCCCGTGCGGAGGACAATCTCTGAACGCGGCCGGGACCGATGCACCCCTCTTTCGATTGATCATCGCGTTCGGAGGAATGCCAGCAGGTCGGCCGCCTCCCCGGGCGTCAGTCCACGGAGGAGCCCGTCGGGCATCAACGAGCGTGGCTGCGGCGAGAGGGCTTCGATCTCGCCGCGATCGAAGCGCCGGTCGATGCCGCGCTCGTCGCGGATGACGACGGCGTCGGCGCCCCGTTCGACGAGCAGCCCGGTCACCACCCGTCCGTCGACCGTCTCCACGTGCCAGGCGGCATGCTTCGGATCGATCTTCCGGGAGGGATGGAGGATGCTCTCGAGGATCTCGGGCGGGGTGGCTCGCGTGCCGAGCCCGACGAGGTCCGGCCCCACCGGCTCGCGTGGCGACGCCGCATCACCCGACGACGGGGCGTGGCAACCACGGCAGGAGAGGGCCGCCGACTCCCACAGGCGCAGCCCCCGGCCGGCGTCCCCGTCGAGGGCCAGCAAGCGCCCGGCGTCGATCGTGTCGCCGAGCCGTTCGGCACGCCTCTCCTCCGGCACGAACCGGTCGAAGAGCCCGCGGACGCGAGGGTCGGCCTGCGAGGTGCCCCAGGCCACGAGGCGTTCCCGCTCGGCGGCCGCCGCCCGCTCGACGCGGCGCAGGATCCGCAGCGCCTCCGTGGGGGTCGCGGCGGCGGGCATCGCGTCGGGAGCCGAGGGGGCGGTCGCCGCGAGGCTCTCGATCCAATCCCCCAGCACCGCGAGCCCGCGCTCGTCGACGACCGTCGACCCGAAGTGCGGCATCCTGCCGGCCCCGAGGGTGGCCATGCGGAAGTAGAGGACCGACCGGGCCGGATCGCCCGGGCGCAGAAGCGCCGCGTCGTCGAGGCCGAGCGTCCCGTGGGTGGGGGGCGCGTCGACGAGTTTGGTGCGCTCGAGCGACTGCTCGAAGCGCAGGTCGAAGTCGCTCGCCCCGCCGCCGCCGCGCAGGTGGCAGGTGGAGCAGTTCATCGCCAGGTAGGCCCGGGCCCGGGTCTCGAGCGGCAGTGCGTCGTCGTGCGGATCGGGGAACGGGGACGGAAGCGGGTCGGGCGCCGCCGCGAGCACACCCGCCTCGACGAGCCCCGCGAGCCGGTCGACCGGGTCCATCCCGTCGCCAGGCCCGCCCGGACCACGGAGCTGGGCCGGGACGAAGCCGTACAGCGTGCCGCCGCGCGAGGAATGGCAGGTGAGGCACTCCGTCCGGGAGACGACACGGTGCGTCAGCCGGTGAAGGACCGTCGGATCGGCCCCGTCCGCCACCTCGAGGCGCACCGTCGTCCCCTCCGCGGCGACCAGATCGGCGTCGGTCTGGCCGTCGTTCCAGAGGTAGGCGTACGCGCGCCACTGCGAGCCGTCGAAATGGAGCAGTTGCGTCTCGACGCGGCGCTCTCCCCCGGGGCGGCCGGGCGTTGTGTCGATCGACAGCGTCTTCGCCAGGACACCGTCCCGGGGGAAGCGGAACTTCCCGCGGATGAAGCCCTGCTGCGGGTTCTGCCGGTCCTCCAGGGCGAGCGTCGTGTCGCCTGGCAACGCGAGCAGGCGCTCGGCCGTCGCGCCGTCGGCCCACGCCTCGGCGTTGATCGCGTAGGGTAGCACCCCCGGCGCCGGCACGCCGCCGGCCACGTCGGCGAAGAGTCCTGTCTCCGAGAGACGGCGCGGGAAGACGGCGTTGGCCTCCGTGGCGCTCGGCACGAGCCGATGGATGGTGCCGGTGTCGTAGTCGACGAGGAGCACGTCGCCGCGGTGATCGAGGCCGAAGGTGGAGAGGGCGAGGCGCGAGTCGGCCAATTCCCCCCGCCAGGTGATCCGCTCGCCGTCGTGCCGCGCCCCCCACACCCTGCCGGTGACGTAGTCGCCGTAGACGTAGGTGCCGAGGAGTTCCGGGAGACGCGGCGTCGCGGACACGTACCCGCCGGTGATCGAACGCGCCTCGGTGTGCGGATGGGCGATCACCGCCTCCTGGATCGGCTCCGAGCCGCGGCTCCGCTCCCCGGCCACCGGCTGCGGGCCCTCCGTCACGCTCCAGCCGTAGTTGCCGCCGCGGCGCACGTGGTGGAGCATCTCCCACAACTCCCAGCCGACATCCCCCACCCACAGCGTGCCGCGCTCGTCGAAGCAGAGTCGCCAGGGATTGCGCAGGCCGTAGGCCCACACCTCGCCGCGGGCCCCCGGGACGTCGAGGAAGGGATTGTCGGGGGGGATCGCGTAGGGCCGCCCCTCGGCGGCACCGTCGACGTCGATCCGCAGCACCGAGGCGAGCAGGTCGTCGATCGCCTGGCCGGTGTCGGAGGCGTCGGGGGGGATGGCGTCGCCCGAGTCCCCGGTGGAGACGTAGAGCATGCCGTCCGGTCCGAATTGCACGTGACTGCCGTTGTGTCCGCCCGACCGCCACTCGAGCACCACCTGCTCACTCGCCGGATCGGCGACCGGAGGATCGAGGGAGGTGACGGTGAAGCGGGAGAGACGCGTGCCATCCTCGCGCTTCGGCTCGAGCGCGTACACGACGTAGAGCTGGGGCTTCTCCGGGAATCGCGGGTGGAAGGTCGCGGTGAAGACATGGTCGAGACCGGCCACTGTCGACAGGTCGAGGAGGACGTCGGCCCGGTCCACGTCGGGCCGCGCCGCGAAGCTCGCCAGTCTCCCCTTCTCCTCCACGACGAGCAGGCGATCGGTCCCGGGGATGCGGACCAGATCGGTCGGACGGTCGAAACGCAGTCCGGGGAAGGCCGGCTCGATGGCGTACGGCGGGGGCGGCTCGGGGGTGCCGGCGACGCGGGACGTCGTCCAGGGGGGGCGCCTGTCGGGCGGCGCGTCGGCGCCGTGAGACGCGGCGACGAGCCCCGTCGCCATCCACACGATCAGGGCGAATCCGCCGCACCGCTCCCTCATGTCACCCCCTCCTGCAGCGCCACCATCTCCGCGTACCGGCCGCCGAGCGCGACGAGCGCCGCGTGGCTCCCGACCTCCACGATCCTCCCCCCCTCCATGACGAGGATCCGGTCGGCATGCCGCACGGTGCTCAGGCGGTGGGCGATCACGAAGCTCGTCCGGCCGCGGAGCAGCAGGGCCAGGCTCGCCTGGATCGCCCGCTCGCTCTCGCTGTCGAGATTGCTCGTGGCCTCGTCGAGGACCAGGATCCGGGCGTCGGCGAGGATCGCCCGGGCGATGGCGAGCCGCTGCCGCTGTCCGCCGCTCAAGCGCACGCCGCGTTCGCCGATGCGGGTATCGTAGCCCTGAGGCAGGTCGCGGACGAATCCGTCGGCGTGGGCCGCGGCCGCCGCGGCCTCGATCTGGGCGCGGGTGGCGCCGCGCCGCGAGTAGCCGATGTTGTCGGCGACGGTGCCGTCGAAGAGGAAGACGTCCTGCTCCACCACCGCGAGGAGCCCGCGGTAGGAATCGACGTCGATGTCGCGGATGTCGCGGCCGTCGAGACGGACGACGCCGGCGGAAGGGTCGTGGAACCGTGCCACGAGGTTCGTGAGCGTGGTTTTGCCGGCGCCGCTGCGTCCCACGAGCGCCACCGTCTCGCCGGCCCGGACGTCGAGCGAGATGCCGCGGAGGACGTCGGTCTCCGCGCCGGGATAGCGGAAGTCGACGGCGTCGAACTCGATCCTCCCCCGGACGGCGTCGCGATCGAGGCGCACGCCGCGCCCCGCCGCCGCCATGTCGAGCGGCTCGGCGAGGAGATCGAGGACGCGGTCGAATCCGGCGAGGTTCGACTGCAGTTGCGTGAGGGTGCCGGCGATCGTGGCCACCGGTTCCAGGAGCATCGCCATGAAGACGAGGAACATGACGAGGTCGCCCGGCGTCAGCCTCCCGGCGATCACCTCCATGCCGCCGTAGAGGAGGAGCACGGCCGACGCGCCGGGGAGGAGCAGGTCCCAGAGCACCTCGACGATCCTCCCCCACCACCAGGCGAGCATCTCCAGGCGCACGGTGAAATGGTTGTCGCGGGCGTAGCGTGCGGCCTCGCGGCGCTGGCGGCCGAAGGCCCGCACCACGCGCATGCCGCCGAAGACCTCCGCCGTGCGCGCGTCGACGTCGGCCCGCCAGGCCCGCAGGTCGCGGTGCAGGGGCCGCAGGCGCCGGTTCCACAGCGCCGTGGAGAGGACGATCGCCGGCACGAGCAACAACGCGCAGCCGAGCAGCCGCCAGTCGATCCAGAGGAGTACGACCAGGCCGCCGACGAATTGCACGACCGCCCGCCAGGGGTTGAAGAGCATCGACATCACGAGCTCCCCCACGCCGCCGGCGTCGTCCCGGAGGAGCGTGCCCGCGCCGCCGGCGCGGAGGTCGTGGATCCGGTGGAGCGGGAGCCGGGAGGCGTGGGCGAAGACGCGGCGCCGCATCCGCTCCTGCACGCGCTTCATGGTCACCGTCACGAACCAGCGCCCGGCGAGCGAGCAGAGCGACCCGGCGAGGATCACGACCAGCGCCGCCGCCACGAGGAGGAGCAGGCGGCCCGCCGGCGCCGAGGGGAGCGGCAACCCGGCGGGGATCCCCCGCGGCAGCGGTAGGCCGAGGAGCACGTGGTCGATCGCGATCTTCGTCGCCGCGGGGGGAACGAGCTTGAGGAGCGTCGAGGCGGTGCCGAGCGCGATCCCGGCGACGACCACCGGGATGCTTCCGCGGAGGACGCGGAGCAGCTCGACGAACAGGCTGGGCACGGATCGGTGCCGCGGGGGGGGCTTGCCCGCCGGTGCGGCGGCGCGGCGGCGGGCTCGGTAGCGGGCGAAGGCCTCGCGGCTGCCCTGCGGCGGCGGCCCCTCGTCGGCTGGTAACGTCGCCGCCGGGAGGGGGGGCGGCCGTCCATGGGGGCCGTGCCACGACGTCATCCGTATGCCTCGCTCGTTCGGCCCGCGCGGTCGATCGCCTCCCGCCGCGAGACGTCGTCGCCCCTGCCGCCGGAACAGGGGGGAATATCGACCAGCGGCAGACCGCAGACAAACCCCGCCTCCACTTTTCCCCGAATCAGGCGGTACGCTCGGGGGAGGGTGGGAACCGTTCCTCGAGCGGAGGGATCGATGTCTGCCAGCCACTGGGCCGTCGCGACACTCGCCGTCGTTCCCTGCCACGATTCCTGGCCGATCGTCCTCGGCGCCGGCGTCCTGGCGGCGATCCTGGTCCTCCTCTGGTCGCAGTCCGGGACGCGTGGCCTGCTTCCCGCAGCCGTGGTGGCCCTCGTCGTGGCGGGGGCTTCGGCGGTGATCGACCGGATCGTGGTCACCGACCGCGAGGCGATCGAGAACCTGTTCGACCACCTCGCGACGGCGGCGGAGCGTGCCGATGCGGCCACGATCCTCGCCGCCTTCGACCCCGCGGTGGAGCCGCCGCGGGCGGCGGCGGAGCAGGCGCTCCGTGATTTTCGGCCGGAGGAGGTGCGGATCACCCGCATCGACGTCGCGCTCCAGGGGACCGGCCCCGGGCGCTCGGCGCGGGCCGATCTCCTCGTCCATGCCCGCGGCGACTTCCAGGGGGCGGGCGGCATCGGTGCCGGGGCGTTCCTGGTCGATCTGCGCGTCGATTTGCGGGAGTCGGGCGGGAACTGGCTGATCACCGACTTCGACGCCCGCGAGGGGCGTCCGGGCCGGCGCGACTGATCCGCGGGATTCCGCGCTCGCGTGCCCCCCCACCTCGGATGGCGGCGACCGCCGTTTCTGCGGCCGCGCGAGGGCTTCACGGAACGTCGGGACGACAGCGCCGAAAACGGCCCCCCCGGTACCAGGGGTGGTCCTGCCCGCGGCGACGCGCTCCGCCGACACCCCGGCGGCGCGGGCTTCAGGGTTCGGGCCAAGCCCGCAAAACCTGCCGAATCGTCAGGTTTCGTGGCCATGGGGGCCCCACCAACTCGGTGAAAGCCTCACAAGAATTGTGATGACGATCGCGGCCCCGACCGGCATCAATCCCCCCCATGAGAGCTGTTTTTGGGGTGCCACGATCGCCCCATGATCCACCAAAACGGCCAGAAAACAGCATTTTCAAAAATCCACACCCCCCACTTGACGGTACCAGCATGCTGCCTTACAAATCTCCCAGCTAGCTGGACGGACTGTCAGCATTTTGGTGAGACCGGCGAAGGCAGCTTCCGACCTTTCGCCTTCGACATGGTGTGGCGGATTCGTAGGAGTTTCGACATGCGTGTAGGAAGCGGATTCCTTCCCACGATGATTCGGGCGTTCTCGGCGATCGCGCTGGCGATCGGGGCATTGGCCCCGGCGTCGGGGCAGACGTTCGTGATCTCGTCCGGAACGAGCGGAACGATCAACTCCGGCACCACGTGGATCCTCAGCGATGCCGCTGGAACCATCAACGGTGCCACCACGATCAACGGCACGTTGATCTTCAACCGCACCAACTCGGGCACGACCCCCATCGTGGTCTCTGCGGTGCTGGGTGGGGCTGGCAGCTCTGCGGGCCAGTTCATCCTCTCGAGCACCAACACCGCGACGATCGCGCTCACCTCCAACAACACCTTCGTCGGACAGACGACGATCTCGGGGGGCACGCTCTCCCTCGGCAACAACACCACCAACGGTTCGATCGCCAGCGGCACGATCCAGGTCGACTCGACCGGAGGGCTGGTCTTCAACCGCAACGCTTCAGCGATCGCGAGCAACGTGATCACCGGCGACGGGACGCTGACGAAACTGAACACGAACATGCTGTCCCTGACCGGGGCGAGCACCAACACGGGCCTGTTCGACATCCAGTCAGGCACGGTCTCGGTGGGCAACAACTCGTCCACCGGGTCGATCTCCAGTGGCACGGTGTCGGTCGCGGCGAATGCCGTCCTCCAGTTCAATCGCTCTGGCACGCTGGCGTACGGCGGCGTCATCACCGGTGCAGGAAACCTGATCAAAACCTCGTCCGGCACCGTGACGTTGTCGGGCAACAACACGTACACCGGCACCACTTCGATCAACTCCGGCGTCCTCGCGATGGGGAGTGCGGGGGCGATCAGTTCGGGCACGATCGCCTTCGGCGGTGGCGCGCTCCGGGTCTTCGACACCACCGATCTGTCCTCACGGTTTTCCCAGGACGCCAGCCAGGCGTATTCGGTGGATACCAACGGTCAAAACCTGACGTTCGCCACCGCCTTGACCAGCAGCGGCGGGAGCTTCGCCAAGTCGGGTGCGGGCACGCTCACGTTCACCGCCGCCAACACGTACTCCGGCACGACCACCGTCACCAGCGGCACGATCGCCCTCGGAAACGGGGGCACGACCGGCTCGGTAGCAGGCAACGTCACTCTCACCGGAGCCACATCGGGCTTGACGTTCAACCGCTCCGATGACGTCACCTTCGCCAACGCCATCGCTGGCACCGGAAACGTGACGAAACTCGGCAACACCACGCTCACCCTGACCGGAAGCAACACCTACACCGGCGGGACCACCGTCACGACCGGTACCGTCCTCGTCGACGGTCTCGGAGCCATCGCGGGGAACGTCTCGGCTGCCGCTGGGACGACCTTGAGATTCAACCGGTCGCAGGACTACACCTACGCGGGCATCGTGTCCGGGGCGGGGTCGTTGACGCAGTCGGGGAACAGCACACTGACGCTCACCGCGAACCAGACCTTCACCGGCACGACTTCGATCCTCTCCGGCACGATCTCGATGGGGAACGGCAGCACGGGCGGCCAACTCCCGCTCGCCGGCGCGATCGAGATCGCCTCCGGAGCGAATCTGACCTTCAATCGCTCGCTTAGTCCGAACCATGCGGGCACGATCTCCGGTTCCGGGTCGGTGACGAAGATCGGCACGGGCAACTTGACGCTCTCGGGCACGAACACCTACACCGGCATCACGACGGTGTCGTCCGGAACCCTGCTCGTGACCGGGTTGCTCGCGGACACCGACGTGACGATCGACTCCGGGGCGGTCCTGGCGTTCAACCGCACCGTGACCGGACCGTACGTGTTCTCCGGCGACGTGACGGGAGCCGGGTCGATGTCGAAGTCGGCCGGCGGCAACACGCTCCAGTTGACCGGCAACGTCAATCCCGCTGGCGGGACGTCGGTCACCACCGGCACGATCTCCGTGGGAAACGGCGGAACGGCCGGCACGCTCTCCGGCGCGGTCTCGATCGGCTCCGCGACCAATCTCACCTTCAACCGCTCCGACAATTCGACCTTCTCGGGCTCGACCTCCGGCCTGGGAACGATCACGAAACTCGGCTCCGGCACCCTGGCCGTCACCGGGGATCTCGCCTCCACCGGAGCGACGACCGTCTCCGCAGGCACGCTGTCGATCGGTAACGGCGGCACGGGCGGCTCGCTCGCAGGCAACGCCACGGTGTCGTCCGGTGCCAATCTCCTGTTCAACCGCTCCGACGCCCTCGCCTACTCCGGCACCGTCTCCGGGGCCGGTTCGCTCACCAAGTCGGGTTCCGGCACGCTCACGTTGACGACGAACAACACCTACACCGGCGGTACCACCATCAACGGTGGCATCCTCGCCCTCGGGAGTGCGAACGCGATCGGCACCAGTGGCACGATCTCCTTCGGTGGCGGCACGCTCCAACTGTTCAACACGACCGACTACTCGAGCCGCTTCTCGACCGCCGCGAACCAGGCCTATGCGATCGACACCAACGGTC
>CAZMOU010000021.1:33450-39550 GCA_964567835.1 uncultured Chitinophaga sp.
CAAGACGTCACCTTCGGCACGGCGCTCACGAGCAGCGGCGGCAGCCTGACGAAGTCGGGCGGTGGCACGCTGACGCTGCCTGGCAACAACACCTTCTCCGGGGCCACGACGGTCAGCGGCGGCTCGCTCCTCCTCACCGGCACGCTCTCCTCGAGCGCCGTCACGGTCGCCTCCGGCGGCACCCTCTCCTCGCCCACCGGTGGGGCGGGTGGCTTCATCGGCTCGAGCCTCACCGCGAGCGGCACCGTCGCCCCCGGTGGCGCCGGCACCGCGGGCAGGATCACCTCGCAGTCGCTCGCGCTGCAGAGCACCGGCAAGGCCGCCCTCGACATCGTCGGTGTCGTCAGCGGCTCGACGTCGGTGCCCGGCACGGCCGGTGTGAACTACGATCAACTCGCCCAGCAGGGTGGTTCGCTCACCTACGGCGGAGCCCTGGAGCTCAACTTCTCGAACACCAATCCCTTCGCCGACAACTCGACCTTCAATCTCTTCGCCGGATTCGGGTCGACGTCGGGGAGTCTGGCCTCGGTCAGCACGATCGGTTCGGGCCTCTATGCCAACCTCTCCTTCACGAGTGCTGGCGATGGCAAGTGGTACTCGGGCAGCACGTCCAACGGGCAGTATCTCCTCTTCGACCCGGCCAATGGCAACCTGGTCGTCGTCCCGGAGCCCTCCACCTGGCTGCTCGCGGCGGCCGGTCTCGGGATCACGGTGCCGTTCCTCCGCCGGCGTCGCCGGGCCGAGGCCTGACGAGCACGTCGTCGGACGGTGCCGTTCGACTGGAAGCACATGTCCCTCGCGGTCGGCGAAGACGGAAGCCAAGGCGGTTCGGATCTGGCACGGTAGTCCCATCGCCGCTTCACCAACCGCCCCCTGCTCGAGGTCCGAACCTCGTCCGCGGAGCGGGGACAGCCGTTACCAGGGAGCCGTCGTCCTCCCGCGACGCGGGAGAACCGGACGGGCCGACCGCGGGAGTGCATGCCGGGTGTCGGGAGTGATGACGCGAGTCGCGGTTGCGTGACGGGGCCTTCGACGCGGACCGGTCGGCGGCGGCCCCCCGAGGTGCCAGTGATGGACGCGGCAGCCATGGGCGAGTTCGGAATCTCCCTGGAGGTGGGAGAGGAATATCGCATGGGATGGTACGAGCACACGTTCGTGTTCGTCCCTCCCGTCGCCGGGATCCGTCGCTTGAAGACGGGCAACGGGACGGCCTCCTTCACCACCGCCAACCGCTGCGTCGCGATCAGCGACGGTTTTCAACTGGTGATCCTCGATCGGCGGAAGGATCATGGCGTCCGTCTCGCCATCCCGCCCAAGCACTGGTTCGAGGCGACGCTCGACGGGAGCACCGTGACGATCAAGTGCTACGAGGCCCACGGCGGCCGCAAGCTGACGGACCTCTACGAACTCGAGGCGCACGTCGACGACCACCACGATCTCGTGCCACGGGGCTGGCGTTGGGAGCGCAAGCTCCTTCCCGGGTGAGGTCGCGGCAGGAAGGTCGCGACGAGCAACCGCCGCGGCTCACGCCCCCGCCTCGCCCCCCTCGAGACCACGGAGAACGCCGATCGCCTCCTCGAGCGTCGGCGCTTCTCCCGCGCGGACGTGCCCCCGGCGGTCGGCCGACTCCAGGAGCAGGAGGCTCTCGAAGTCAGGATGCGCCTCGAGCCGATGGCGGGCACGGAGCCCGAGCGTGCCGGCATGGAGCGCCGTCGCCGCGGGGAGCATCTCGACGAACCAGCGCGTCCGCTCGGTGACGAGATCACCGAGCGCCTCGAGCGCGGCGGCGACGGGGTCGGCCCGGTCGATCGCCAGGCCGACGTCGTGGACGAGGGCCGCCGTGAGCAGTTCCTCGTCCCAGGGGCACTCCTCGCTCACGCGTGCGAAGACCTGCAGCGTGTGCTCGAGCGCGTCCCCCTCCGGGTATTTGACCCGGTCCCGCCTGACGGTGCCGAGCACGCGGACGATCTCCGCGAGCGCGTCGAAGCGGTCGCCGCCGAGCCTGCTCGCCTCCGTATCGGAACCCTTGACCAGCTCCCGCTCGGTCTCGCGCCGGATCTCGCCCGGAGCAGGGATGTGCCAGGGGGGAACCCAGCCACGCCCCACGCGCCGGGCGGCCCGGAAGCCGGCGCGGCGTGAGTCGCCGCCCCGGTCGGCGAGCAGCCTCCCCGCCTCTCCCGCGATCCGTCGCCGGAGCTTGTCGGGCGGCGGGACATCCCCCGGGGAGCCGCCCCCGGGACCGCCCCCCTCCGCCTTCGCGGCTGCCTCGTCGTGGGGTGGGTCCTCCCGGGTCATTCCGCCGCGGCGCCGACCGCCGCCTCCCGGCTGGCGGCCCCCTTCCCCACCGGCCTCCAGCGGATGTTCTTCACCCGGGCGACGGTCGAGTAGGTGGCGATCCCCAGCGGCTTCGACGCGAAGACCTCGTTGCGTATGGAGAGGATCTTGCCGGCGAGCTTCTGGTCGACCACCTGCTCGTCGTCGATCCAGCAGCCGATCCTGTCGGGCGTCACGCGGACACGGATCGTGTACCAGCGGCCGCTCTTGAACTCCTTGTAGCTCGTCGTGGCGTTGTGGGCCGCATCCTGGCCGTCGATGCTCGAGAGCCCCACCACGCCCCCGCCCCAGCCGCCGACGATGAAGCTGCAGGGATCGTCACCGACGGGAAAGGTCAGACCGCAGAAGAAATCGTTTCCATCGACGCGCTGGGCCTCGAGTTCGATCTCGTAGTCCTGCCTCGGCACCTCCTTCGTCCAGGTGATGCCGCTCAAGTCGGAACCGCGGCCGATGAGGATCGAGCCATCCTCGACCGCGATGTCCCCCTCCCCGCCGAAGGCGGTGCTCTTCCAGCCGCCGAGCGATTCCCCGTCGAACAGGCTCTTCCAGGCGTCGGCGGCCGGCGCCGAAGCCGGGGCTTTCGCCGCGCCCCCCCCTTTCCGCCCCGCCGTCAACTCGCGCACCAGCCCTTCGGCCCCGTAGACCTTCTCCAGTGCGGCGAGGATTCCCATGGCGTCCACCGACACCGCCCGGGCCTGGCGGTCGTCGTAGGCCACGTCGAGGACGAGCGACTGGATATTGCCGTCGAAGATCAGGCCGACGAGTTCGCCGGCACGGTTCACCACCGGGCTCCCCGAGTTGCCGCCGATGATGTCGGCGGTGGAGACGAAATTGAAGGGGGTGGCGAGGAAGGGCTCGTCCGCCTCGAGCCTGCCCCGTCGCTCCGTCCAGCGCGGAGGGAGATCGAACGGGGGGGTCGACTTCTTGGCGTCGGCCCGGTCGAAGAGGCCGGCGTAGCGGGTGATCGGCCCGATCGGCCTGCCGTCCTGCTCGTACCCCTTGACCGTCCCGTAGGCCAGGCGGAGGGTGAAGGTCGCGTCGGGATAGAGGGCGTCGCCGAGGAGCGCGTACTGGGCCCGGGTGATCTCGGCATGGGCCTGCTGCTTCACCTCGCGCACCGCCTCCATCCGCTTCCGCAGGGTCCGGGCCTCGGCATCCACGACGGCCGCCAGGGCGAGCATCGGGTCGCCGCCGCGTTCGGCCGCCTTCGCGCCGCCGGCGAGGCCGGCGTCGTAGATCTCGCGGCGGGTGTCGCGCGGCGCCTCCCCCCCGCCGGGGGCCGGCGGCCGCTTGCCGAGGCCGGTGCCGCGGACCAGTTCCGCCGCCCGGTCGCGGGGGCTCTTCCCCGCGAGCACCGCCTTCACCGTGGCGTCGTCGGGCCCCAGCACGGTGACCATGTTCGTGAGGGAGTCCGCCAGCTTCGCCGTCTCGAGTTCGTCGTACACCGGCTCGTCCGAGAAGAGCCCGAACTCGAGCGATTCGCGGGCCGAATCGCGGAACTCGCGCAGGCGTTCCCCGCTCGGCTTCGCCTGCTCCGCCGCGGCCCGCAGGATCGTGCGCGCGGTGGAGAAATACTTCGTGTTGAAGGCCTGTCCCTGCTCCAGCTGGGCGTAGCGGACGGCGATGGCGTCGATCTCCTCCTCCGCCTCCTCGATCCGCGCGAACGCGTCCTTCTCACCCGGGGCGGGGTTCTTCTTGGCCATCTCCTCGCGGAGGTGGCGTTCGGCCTCCTCCTTCTTCTTCCAGACGCGGGGATCGAGGAGCCCGCCGAGGAGCCCCACGCGGGCCTTGCGGCTGTTCTGCACGCCGAAGAGATCCTCGGCCGCCTGCCGCGCCTCCTCCGGCCCCTGCCCGGAATAGGCGGTGAAAAGCACCTCGAGACGGCGCAGCGTCGAGAGCGCCGTCGGCATCTGCCGGTCGCGCATCGCGCGCAGCTCGCGCATCGTGTGGCCGCGGTCGGTGTTGCCGGGATGGCCCGAGACGAAGACGAGTTCCCCCTCGCGCACCGGCTCGGAGCCCCAGGCGAGGAAATGCTCGATCTTCGCCGGCTTTCCCTCCTCGTAGGCCCGGAAGAGGCACATGTCGAGGTTGAACCGGGGGAACTCGAAATTGTCGGCGTCCCCGCCGAAGAAGGCGATCTGCCGTTCCGGAGCGAAGACGAGGCGCACGTCGGTGTACTTCTTCGAGCGGTAGAGGTGGTAGGCACCACCCTGGAAGAGCGTGACGACGTCGCTGCGGAAGCCGGTCTTCTCGAGCGATTCCTGCTCGATCGCCGCCATCGCCTTGCGCCGCTCGGCGGCGGCGGCGTCGGCCGCCATCCCCGGCTTCACGGCGGCGTTGACCCGGTCGGTGACGTCCTCGATCGACTGGAGGACGTTGAGTTCGAGGTCGTGGCAGCGCAGCTCCCCGTCGCGGTCGGCCGCGGCGAAGCCGTCGCGGTAGTAGTCGTGACGGTCGTCGCCGAGTTTCTGCAGCGAATCGGCCCCGACGTGGTGGTTGGTGAGCACGAGGCCGTCGGCCGAGACGAAGGAGCCGGAGCCGCCCGAATTGAAGCGGACGCTCGACCGCTGCAGGTGGAGGAGCCACTCGGGAGTGGGCTTGAAGCCGTGGTCCTTCTCCAGCCGCGACAGCGGCGGCTGGTTGAAGAGCCACATCCCCTCGTCGGCCGGGGCCGGGCCGGCGAGGCAGGCGCCCAGGCCAAGCGCCATCAGGCAGGGGGCGATGCCACGGGAGCATCCCCCACGATCGGGCTCGCGACGACGGAGGACATGGGAGGCTGATGCTGGCATGGCTCGCGTATCCGGGGCGGACGATGGAGAACCGGGACGGTGAACGGAACGCCCCGGCGAAGCGGATCCCAGGGTACCCGAGCGGCCCCTCCGGGATGAAGCCTTTCGACTCCGGCCGGACTCCCCCTCCGACCATGCTTGGCGCTGGTCATGTACATTTGTACACTCTTCGGCGATCCCCGCGATCCGCAGCGGCGGTGGGCATCGGGGAGTGATGAGGGGGGAAAGGGAACACCCCACACGGACCCGAGGGAGGCCACGATGCTCGCGAGATTGCAAACCTTTTCGCTCCAGGGAATCGACGCGGTGCCGGTCGACGTGGAGGTGGACGTGTCGACCGGTGCCCTGCCGGCGACGGTGCTCGTCGGCTTGCCCGATGCGGCGATCCGCGAAAGCACCCACCGCGTCGCGCGGGCGATGGTCAACTGCGGCTTCGAGCGCCCGCAGGACCGGGTGGTGGTGAATCTCGCCCCGGCCGAGTTGCCCAAGCAGGCCGCCACGTTCGATCTGCCGATCACGCTGGGGATCCTCGCCGGCAGCGGGCAGTTCTCCTCGGCACGGTTCGACGACTACGCGGTGGTGGGGGAACTTTCGCTCGAGGGCTCGACCCGCCCAGCGCGGGGGGCACTCTCGATGGCGATGACGGCGGCACGGCAGCGCAACCTCCGCGGCATGGTCGTGCCCGCCGCGAGCGCCACCGAGGCTGCGGTGGTGGAGGGGATCGAGGTGATCCCCGTGGCGACCCTCACCGAAGCGGTGCGATTCTTCTCCGGCGACCTCGACATCCCGCCGTCGCCCAATCGGGTGGGGGAGTGGTTCGACCGGTTCGCCTCCTACGACATCGATTTCGCCGACGTGCGCGGCCAGGAGGCCGCGAAGCGCGCCCTCTGCGTGGCGGCCGCCGGCGGGCACAATTGCGCGATGCTCGGGCCCCCGGGTGGGGGAGTGAGCGTGGCGACGCCGGCCGGGCGGCCCGA
>CAZMOU010000022.1:0-14858 GCA_964567835.1 uncultured Chitinophaga sp.
GTCACCAGCCGGGTGGGGGACCGCGTCCAGGGGGAGGCGGACCTGTTCTTCGGCCACCTCGAGGCCGGCACCATGATCCCCAGGCTGTTCACCGACCCCGAAATGCTCGAGTGGCTCGACAATCTGCGCATCTTCGACGTCGCCGTGAACCCCGACGGTACGAAAGCGCCGCGGCGGGGCTGATGCGCATGCGTCAGCCGTCGGCGACGGACAGGATCGATTCGAGCGCGCCGAGTGGCACCCCGATCCAGTCGGGCCGGTTGTCGACCTCGTAGGCCAGTTCGTAGAGCGCCTTGTCGAGCGTGAAGGCGGCGAGCAGCGCCCCCTCCTCGTCGCGGTCTTCCGGCCACCACGCCGCGCGACCGGCGGACTCGCGGTAGGCGTCGACGAAGGCGGCCACGAGCGGCGCGGAGTCCTCGGGCACGCCGCCCCTGCCCCGCGCCGCCTGCCGGAGCAGGTAGTCGAACGATCGGCCCATGCCCGCCACGTCCTTGGCGGCGCTCGTGACGGCGCGACGTTCGGCGAGGGAACGGGCCGGCTCCCCCTCGAAGTCGATCGGCATCGCCCTCCCCCCCTCCGCGTCGACGAGCACCTGGCCGAGGTGGTAGTCGCCATGGACGCGGATGTCGGCGGCACCGCTGGGGAACTCCGCCGGGCGTCGGAGGATCGCCTCGATCGTGCCCTGCCGCCGCGCGAGCGAGGCGAGTCGGGGGCGGAGGCCGGCGGGGACGTCGGCGGCCGCCACCCGGTCGATCGCCCGCCGCGCGTGCCGGAGGAGCGAGGCGACGCGATCGAGCCGCGTGGCGGCCGTCGACCGACGCGGCGCGAAGGTGGGGATGTCAGGCCGCGAGGCGAGGGCCGCGTGCATTGCGGCGGTCGTCCTCCCGAGAAGCCCGGCGAAGGGGAGGAGCGCGCCTGCGCCGGCGTCGGACCGGCCCACGAGGTCGAGGCCGTGATCCCACGCGCTCCGCGAGCCCGGTTGGAAGCGATGGAGCGTGGCGACCGTGGTCGGACCCGCGTCCTCCCCGAAGGCCGCGGCCGGTTCGTAATCGAGGTGGCCGAGGAGCGGGGGCGTGCCGCGCCAATCGGTCGATTCCACGAAGAACCGCCCCACCTCCACTTCCGGGTTCGTGCCCCCGGGGGCACGGCGGAGGAGCTTGAGCGCCACCGCCATCCGGCCATCCCCGCCATCCCCGAGGTCGAGGCGGAGCGACGTGTTGGAGGCATCCGCACCGAGGGGGTGGCATCCGACCGCGTGCCATCCGCGCCCCGGGTGCGGCGCCCCGACCCCGCGCCCCACGAACCGCCCATGCACCCCGGGGGCTTCCCCCCCTTCGAGCATGGCGTCGACGAGCCATGCCGCCACGTCCGCGCGCCCGCCGGCATCGGCGCCGGTCGCCGGGTCGACCGGCACGAACCACCGCCTCCCGCGCCCGTCCGCCGCGTTCGCCACGAGCAGGAGCGCCGCGCCGGCGGGGAGAGGGGCGCAGTCGAGGATCGTGAGTCGGCCGCCCGCGGAGCCCTTGTCGCCGAACCAGCGTGTGCCGGGGAGCCAGCCGGCGACGCGCGCGGCGAGGAACGGCCAGGCGGACGGTGCGGTCGGGTCGTCGCTCACTCGCTCCCCTCCGCGGCGACGGGGCGGGCGCCGGCCGACAGCCGCCACACGATCACGGGACTGGCCGGTGTGCAGGCGACGCGCGGGACGTCGTCGGCGGGAAGGCGCCGCGGTGGTCCACCGCCGAGGAGGTCGGTGGCGACGAGATCGTCGGCCGGGTCGAAGCCGAGCGCCCTCCGCTCGAGCGCGAGCGTTCCGGACCGCGCCACCGCCGGGGAGAGATTGACCACCACGAGGACGGCGTCGGTCCCTTCGGCCGTGCTCCGCGTCCAGGCGAGGAGATGGGGATCGTCGACGGGGCAGCACACCGGCGGCGACCCGCAGGCGAGCGCCGGGATCTCGCGCCGCAGGCGGTTGAGCGTGGCGATGAAGGGGGCGAGCGAACGTGGATCGGCGAGGTCGCGGTGCCTGATCTCGTACTTCTCGGAGGCCCGGTACTCCTCGCTGCCGGGCTCGCGGGGGGTGGCTTCGAGGAGTTCCATCGCCGGTCCGTAGATGCCCCACGTGCCCACCGACAGGGCCGCCAGCGCCAGCCGCACCTGGAACATCGGCCTTCCCCCCTCCTGCAGCGAGGCGTGGAGGATGTCGGGGGTGTTCGGCCAGAACGCGGGGCGGAAGAAGTCGGCCAGCGGCGGTCGCGTCACTTCCTCCAGGTAGAGCCCCGTCTCCTCCTTCTCCGTCCGCCAGGTGAAGTAGGTGTACGACCAGGTGAAGCCGAGCTTCGCCAGCCGGAACATCGTCTTCGGCCGGGTGAACGCCTCGGAGAGGAAGAGCACGTCGGGATGGTCCGCATGGACGGCGTCGATGAGCCATTCCCAGAAGGCGAACGGTTTGGTGTGCGGGTTGTCGACGCGGAAGATCCGCACGCCCTGCCCGACCCAGAACAGGACCACCTCACGGATCGCCTCCCACAGATCCCGCCAGGCCGGGCAGCCGAAGTCGAACGGGACGATGTCCTCGTATTTCTTCGGGGGATTCTCCGCATGGCGGATCGAGCCGTCCGGCCGCCGCCGGAACCACTCCGGATGCTCGCTCACCCAGGGATGATCCGGCGCGCACTGCAGCGCCAGATCGAGCGCCAGTTCCAGACCCGACTCGGCGGCCCGGTGCCGGAGGCGGGCGAAGTCCCCGAGATCGCCCAGTTCCGGGTGGATGGCGGTGTGACCCCCCTCCGCGGCCCCGATGGCCCACGGGCTGCCCACGTCCCCGGGGGTGGCGACGACGGCGTTGTCGCGCCCCTTGCGATGGGAGCGGCCGATGGGATGGATCGGCGTCAGGTAGAGGACGTCGAAACCCATCGCGCGGACGTACGGCAGCCGTTCGGCGAGGTCGGCGAAGGTCCCGTGGCGGCCCGCCACGCCGGACCACGAGCGGGGGAAGACCTCGTACCACGCCCCGGCCGCGGCGCGTCGTCGATCGACCCACACCCTTCTCGGCGCCGGCAGCCGGACGACCCCCTCGCCGTGGCGTGCGCCCTCGAAGAGCGTCGCCGACACGAGGCCGGCGGCGGCGGCGACGGCGGTCGTCCAGTCGTCCCCGTCGAACCGACGGAGCACGGTGGCGAGCGCCGTCCGGGTGTCTCCCCGGGAGTGACGCAGGGCCTCCTGGACGAGACCCCGTCCCACGTCCCGTTCCGCCCCGACAGGCTCGCCCGCCGCCGAGCGAGACCTGAGGTCGCGGAGCCAGGTTCCGTAGGCATCGACGGCGGCGACGACGTCGAACTCCCACGCCCCGATCCGGTCCAGCGGCACGGCCGCGTGCCACGCGTCGTTGCCGACGCACTCCATCGCCACCTCGGTCCAGCGCCCCGGGGGCGAGCCGACCGGACGCGCGAGGAGCCGGCAGTCGAGCACGTCGTGGCCGTCGCAGACGATGTCGGCCTCGACGACGAGCGCCTCCCCCACCACGCGTTTGGCCGCGAAACGCCCTCCGTCCACCTCCGGCGCGACGCGGTCGATGACCACCCGGGAGGGCGGAAGGACATCCCCTGGCAGTGGGACCGGTGAAGCGCGCATGGTGGCCTCGGAGCGGGTGCAGGTCGCCGCACGGCGACCGGGGAGGGCTTCCACAGTGTAGAAAACGGCTCTCCGCGAGGGGCGAACCGTAGCCTCCGCGCGGCACACGCCCCCCGACGCGCGCCCGACGCCATGACGGACTCCCCCTCCCCCCTCGGCGCCACCGCCGACGTCGCCATCGACCTGTCGGACGCCGATCTTCCCCGTCGGGCGATCGCGTGCGTTCCCCGCCGTGAGCCCCCCGCCGCCGGCTGGCCGGTCGTGCTCGCCTTCCACGGGGGCCGCAGCCACCCCGAGCAGATGCGGGGCTTCTCCGGGCTCGACGAACTCGCGGCGTCGGGGGACGCGATCGTCGTCTATCCCGCCGGGACGGGGAGCCGGGAGGGGATGCTCTCCTGGAACGGCGGCAACTGCTGCGGCGAGGCGTTCGAGGGGGGGGTGGACGACGTCGGCTTCGTCCGCCGGCTCCTGGCCCGCCTCGACGGGTCGTTCCCCATCGATCGTCGGCGTGTCCATGCCACCGGGATGTCCAACGGCGCGATGATGGCCCACCGGGTCGCGGCGGAGATGGCCGATCTGATCGCCTCCGTCGCGCCGGTGGCGGGGCCGCTGGCGCTGCCCGCGATCGCCCCCTCGCGGCCGGTTCCGGTGCTCTGCTTCCACGGATCGCTCGACCAGTTCACGCCGCTGGAGGGGGGCGTGGGCAGGCGGAGCGTCACCCGCACGCACCATCGCGGCATCGTGGCGGGGCTCCTCGACTGGGTGGCGGCCAACGGCCTCGATCCCCGTCCGTCGCGCGTGGGCGTCCCGTGCACCGACGAGGGGATGGCGGTGGAGCGGGTGGCGTGGGGAAGCCCCGACGAGGCGGAGGTGGTGCTCTACCGCATCGACGGAGCCGGTCACACCTGGCCCGGCCGCACCCCCGACTCCTTCTACCTCGGCAGTTCGGCGCTCGGCCTGCCCGCAAGCGCGCTGATCCTCGACTTCTTCCGCCGCCATCCGCTCCCCCCCTGACGACGCGCCGGGCGAGCGGCCGCCGGAAGGGTGGGAGGGGGACAGGTCCCCGTCACCCCCGAGCGCCACGCGGCAGCCCGGGCGGCACGTCCGCGCTCGAGCGGGGCCACGTTCGGGGGAGGTGGCCGCCGGCATCGCCCCGCGGCAGCTGGTATTCTCCGGGCAGGGGGCAGACCCACCCCGTTTCTCCGTGCGAGCCGCCGCGCGATGCCGAGTCCAGCCCGTTCCCGACAGGCTCCCGCCCCGTCCGGCGCTCGTCGCGTCGGGCCCGGCGTGTCCCCTCCGCGCCGCTGGACGCCCTTGCGACTGGGCCTCACGGCCCTCGGTGTCGTGGGGATCGCGCTGTTTCTCGTCCGCGGGATCGTGGGGTGGAACGAAGCCCGCGCCCGGAGGCTCGAGGCGGAGTGCAAGCGGGCCCACGAGTCGGGACGCTACGTCGATGAGGAGCGGGTCGCACGGGAGTGGATGCGCGTCGCGCCGGGGGCCGCAGCCCCCATCTTCTTCCTCGCCGAGGCCCAGCTTGGGCAAGGGCGGAAGCGGGAGGCGGCCGACACGTTCGCCCTTCTCCCGGACGGCGACCCCCTCACGATCACCGGCTTGAGCGACCGTGTCGACCTCCTCTTCGGCGACCTCAAGGATCCGCACGAGGCGGCGCGGACCTGCGAGCGGATCCTCGCCCAGGACCCGTCGAACGTCGACGCCCACCGCCGGCTCTGTTTCTACGACGCGGTGACGCTCAAACGCGGGAAACTCGCCGCCCAGGCCCGGCGGGCGATCGAGACGGGGGCCGAACTGCCCGAAACCTACGTCTACCTGGTCGGATCCTATTGGCTCACCCTCTCCAACACCCTCTCCGTCAACTCCCACTGGCTCCAGGCCGCTCCCGACGACGAGACCTTCCTGGTGGCGGCGGCCCGCGGATACGTGAGCAACGCGGGCCTCGAGGCGGACGTGGCCGGGGAGTCGCCGGACGAACCGGTGGAGCCGGAGCACGACCGGCGCCTCCGCGAACTCCTCGAACGGTTCCCCGGCAACATCGAACTGCTCGCCTACTTCCTCCAGAAGGCGACCACCCGCGGCGATCTGGAGCGGGTCGTCGAACTCCTCGGCCAGGCCCCCCCGGAGGCCGCGGGCGACAACCGCTTCTGGCGGTTCAAGGGATGGGTGCACGACCAGGGGGGGGAGGGCACGGAGGCGGTGGCCGCCTACCGCAAGGCGCTCGAGATCGACCCTTTCGATTTCGTGTCGCAGCACCAGCTCGCCGCCGTCCTGCGCAAGTCGGGGC
This sequence comes from uncultured Chitinophaga sp., assembly GCA_964567835.1. Taxonomy (GTDB): domain Bacteria; phylum Planctomycetota; class Planctomycetia; order Pirellulales; family UBA1268; genus QWOP01. The sequence goes on from CAZMOU010000022.1 coordinate 5,930, forward strand.
AGACCGACGAGGCGGCCCGTCTCACCCGTCTGGCCGCGGATGGTCGGTCGCTCCGGAAGCGGGTGCTCGAATCGCCCGACGTCCGCACGGTGCCACCCGACATCCTCCGTTCCATGGCCGAATACGTCCGCGGCTGCGGGGAGGACGAGATCGCCGTCCGCCTCGAAAGGCGGATCGCCCAAATCGCTCCCGGGCAGCCGACCGCGACGGCACGGCCCCCGGACCCCCCCCGAGCGTCGGAAACCGGCGCAATTCCCTTGACGTCGGGCGCCAGACCGAATTAGATTTTGTACGGTTGGGTTGTTCGGGGACTCCGGAAAAGCTCACGTTCCAGTCCGGAGGGAACGATCCATCCAGAACGATTGGCCAGGGCTCTTCAGATCTGTTCGTCCCACGACGAACGGTGCCTGGGTCTTGGCGGTCGATGCCGCTCCGGCGGAGGGCGGTTCCGATCGGGGCTCGAGAGACATTCCTTCATCACGCACGGCACCTTCGGGCGAACCCTCCCACTCCACCATCCGTAGGTTTGGCGCAGCCCGAGTCCAGCCACACCCATCCGCCTCCACACCGAGCGACACACGCACCATGGCATTCGAGTCGAATCGTTCCGCCGGCTTCCGCACCCGTCCCGCTGCCTGGGGCGCCGTTGCCTTGGCGGTCCTCGCGCTCGGCGGCATGACCGGTTGCGGGTCGTCGGAGTTCACGTTCCATCCGGTCAGCGGAAAACTGTCCATCGGCGGCAAGGTCCCGCCGAACGTCCAGGTGTCGCTCTACCCGGTGAGCGGCAAGGGTCCGATCGCGTCGGGGGCCGTCGACGCCAATGGGCAGTTCACGCTCACCAGCAGCGGGGGTGTCGGCAAGCCCTCCGGCAAGGGCGCCGTCGCCGGCAAGTACAAGGTCGTCCTCAACACCGGTGGCGGTGCGGCGGGCACGACCGAGGAGATGATGAAGCAGTACTCGGGCGGCGGCGGCAAGGCCCCCGCGGCTCCCACGGCTTCCTTCCCCAAGGAATACGGTTCCGCGTCCACCAGTCCCAAGGAGGTCGAGATCAAGGCGGGGCCGAACTCCCTCGACCTCGCGCTCTGATCACCGCTTCGAACACCTCGAGCCCGTCCCCTGCGGGGCTCACTCCGTTTCGTTCCCGGTTCCCAGATCGTTCATCCTTCATTTTCCGGTCACGATCCAGTCCGAGTCGGTTCCTTCCCGTCACCATCCTTTTCATTCGGTTTCATCCCCGGAGATCCTGTCATGTCCAAGACCACCCTCGAGCGACGCGATCGTGCGGCCTTCACGCTCGTCGAACTCCTCGTCGTCATCGCCATCATCGGCACGCTGGTCGGTCTGCTCCTGCCGGCGGTGCAGGCGGCCCGCGAAGCGGCCCGTCGCAGCAAGTGCGCCAACAACCTCAAGCAGGTCGGCCTGGCTCTCCTGAACCACGCCTCCGCGAAGAACGATGAACTGCCCTACAACAAGGATCAGGCGATCTGCGGCAACGGCAACTCGACCACCGGTCGTGCGGCCTACAAGCTCTCCGCCGACGGCGCCTGGTCGTGGGTGGTGATGGCGCTGCCCTACATGGAGGAGAACGCCCTCTACAACCAGTTCAACTTCAACCTCAACAGCTACGACACCTCGACGACGCCGAGCAACCTCTCGCTGGCCCAGAAGCCGCTGAAGAACCTGCTCTGCCCGTCGAACACCACCATGGACCCGGTCCGCACCGGCCAGGCGATCAGCTACTTCAACTGGAGCGGGAACACGCTCGGTGCCGCCGACTACACCGGCAACATCGGTCACGTGTGGGCCGGCTGGCACGACTGCGGCGCCGTCCCCACCTTCACCGACCCGGAGAACAAGGGACGCTTCAACAAGGGTGGTGCCGGCACGCCGTGGGTGAACGGCGAGTGCATGGACGAGCAGGCCAACTACAACGGCGTCTTCAAGCAGGTCGGCCCGCGGAAGCTCTCCGACATCGTCGACGGCACCTCGCGGACGATCGCCGTGTTCGAGAACATGCACTGGCGCGGCGGCAACGGGGCGAACTTCGATTACAACTCGCTCCCCGACGCGGCCTGGATCAACCCCAACGCCGTGGTCGATTCGCTCCTCAAGCCGCTCAACAACACGAATCCCGCCTGGCAGCAGGGTGCGGGTGACCAGCGGTGCCGTGGCTGGAGCAGCAACCACCCGAGCGGCGGCCATGCCCTCCGGGCGGACGGCAGCGTGAGCTACTTCAACGAGAACATGGACCACTGGGTCCGCTACGTGATCTCGACCGCCCGCGGCCGCGAGGCACAGCAGGAGCAGTGATTCCGCTCCCGCCGCGGTCGCGGCGGGATGTCGGAACGAGCCACGCGGGGCCCGCCGAAATGGCGGGCCCCGTTTTTTTTCACCTCGGTATCCTTGAAAGGGTTCTCCCCGTTCCGGTCGTGCCATGGCTTCTCCCCCCGATCGCCGCATCCCTTCCCCTGTCCGGGCCCTCGTGGCGGCGCTCTGTCTGACGGCGGGGTGTGCGCGGCCGCAGCCCACCCCGCAGGCGTCGGGGGGGCCGAAGGGGCAGTCCGCGGCCGAGGCTCCCGGGGCGAAGGGTCCATCGCCGTTCGCCTTCGACAAGCCGGTGCGGCGTCCCGATGCCCCCCCCGTCGAGCAGGCGTCCTGCCCGCGCTTCGAGGACGTCCACGAGGCCCGACGCCTCGAGCATGTCTACGACAACGGCGAGAAGGGGGGCTCGCTCATGGTGGAGGCGATCGGCGGGGGTGTGGGCTGGCTCGACTACGACGCCGACGGCGCCGCCGATCTCTACGCCAACCAGGGGGGGGATCCGGCGGCGGTCGACCGCACGGGGCAGCCGGTGGACCGGCTGTTCCGGCAGGTTCCGCCGCGGGCCGGCGAGCCGAAGGGATCGTTCGTCGACGTGACCGACGCGGCGGGGCTGCGGGAGACCGGCTACGGGCAGGGCGTGGCGGTCGGCGACTACGACGGTGACGGCTTCGACGACGTCTACGTGACGAACGTCGGCGAGAACACCCTCTTCCACAACCGCGGGGACGGGACGTTCGCCGAGGTCACCGCCGCCGCGGGCGTCGCGGACGCCCGGTGGAGCTCGTCGGCGGCCTGGGCCGACCTCGACGTCGACGGCGACCTCGACCTCTACCTGTGCAACTACGTGCAGTACGACCCGCTCCATCCCCTCGACTGCCGCGACGTGAAGGGGCGGGCCCGGATCTGCCACCCGCGCGACGTCGAGCATTGGCCCGACGAATGTTTCGAGAATCTCGGCGACGGGACGTTCAAGGCGGTGTCCCGCGAGTGGGGGCTCTTCGGCCCGGGCAACAAGGCCCTCGGGGTGGCGGTCGCCGATTTCACCGGCGACGGGCTGCCCGACGTCTACGTCGCCAACGACACCACGCCGAACTTCCTCTTCGTCAATCGGGGGGCCGGTGCCACCCCGCGCTTCGAGGAGCAGGCGATGGTGCTCGGGTGCGCCGTCGATCGCAACGGGATGGCGCAGGCGAGCATGGGCCTCGCCATCGGCGATTACGACGGCAACGGCTGGCTCGACGTCTACTCCACCCACTTCTACGACGAATCGAACACCCTCTACAGGAACCTCGGCGCCGCCGGCTTCGAGGACGTGACCGGCACCGTCGGGCTGCACGAGCCGACGCTGCCGCGACTCGGCTTCGGCACCGTCATGGCCGACCTCGACCAGGATGGCCGGCAGGAGCTCGTCGTCGCCAACGGGCACGTGGAGAACTACGCCGGCAATCCGCTGCTCAAGATGAAGCCGCAGCTCTTCTCGTGGACCGGTGCACGCTTCCACGACTGCAGCCCGGCGGCCGGGGCGTGGTTCGAGAATCGGCTCGTGGGCCGGGGGCTCGCGGCCGCCGACTACGACGCCGACGGCGACCTCGATCTCGCCGTCGCCTGCCAGAACACGCCGACGGCGCTCCTCGAGAACACCTCCGACCGCGGCCACTGGCTCTCGCTGCGCTTCGTCGGCGCCCGCAGCAACCGCCGCGCCATCGGCACGCGTGTCATCCTCCATGCCGACGGACGCAGCCAGATGGCGGAAGTGTGCGGCGGGACGAGCTACGCGAGCACGCATCAGCCGCTGCTGGCTTTCGGACTGGGGAAGGGCTCGGGACCCTGCCGGCTCGAGATCCGCTGGCCCGGCGGCATGGTCGAGACGCGCGAGGGAGTGGCGGTCGACCAGGCCCTCGTGCTGCGCGAGCCGGAGGCGCCGTGAGGCCGGGCGTCACTCCGCCGCGACCGGCGCGCGGTACGGGGAGGCCGCGACGGCCTTGAGCCGCGACACCGTCCGGCGTTCGCCCGCGGCCAGGTCGGGATGGCCGGTGCGCTCGAGAAGCTCGGCCAGGAAGGAGCGCACCGCGAGGCTCGAGGGATCGAGCTCGACCGACCGGCGCACCGCCGCCACCGCCTCATCGGCCCGCCCCAGCGTCACGAGGAGCGCGCCGCGCTGCGCGTGGATCGCGGCGATCCAGGGATTCGTGGCGACGAGTCGGTCGAGCGCCGCGAGCGCCTCCACCGCACGTCCCCCGCGCTGCAACTGCACGGCGAGGTAGGCGAGGGCCTCGCCGTCGTGCGGGTCGGCCTCGAGCGCCGCCTCGAAGCAGGCCGCGGCGGCGTCGGTGCGGCCGGTGCGGGCGAAGAGGGAGCCCAGACCGCGGAGCGCCTCCCCGTCTCCGGCGAGCGCCCGCAGTACCGCCGGCGTGTCGCTCGTGTCGACTCCCCGCGGAACGACGGCACGCACGGCGTCGACCGTCGCCCGGGTGCTGCGGGCCAGGTCGGCCCGCGAGGCCAGCGCGATCCCCCGGGCCCGCTCGAGCTCGCGCGGGGGCACGTGGGCCGCGGCGTCGTCGAAGGCGACGAGATCGGCGGTCGATATCCCCTTCCTCCCCCCCTCCGGCTCCCCCGGCCGGCGCGGGACGCGGTGGTCGGTCATGGCGGTGTGGGCCACCTCGCGCAGGGCCTGCGACGGCATGTGGCAGGCGATGCACGACCCGGAGGCCGGCGCGGCCTCGCGTTCGGGGCCGGGGAGGGAGCAGGGCTTCTCGGCGTGGCAGGCGTCGCACTTGGTGCGGTAGAAGGCGGCGGCGTCGGCGGGGGCGGGTTTGGCGTGGGGATCGTGGCAGGAGATGCATCCCAGCGTCCCGGCCGTCCCCTCGAAGCAGCGGCTCTGGCGCATCTGCTCGGTGTGCGACACCGGTTTCTCGCCGGTCGCCGCACGCGTCTTCTCGTCGTGCACGAAGACCAGGAGCGTGTCGTCGAGCCGGTCTCCCGGACGGAAGTCGGAGAAACCCCTGCCGAAGCGCGGGACCATCGCCTCGCCCGCGAGGTGGCACTGGTTGCAGACCGCCTCCCGCCGCGACGGTTCGAGGGCGCCGGGATCGACGATCCGCAGGTCGGCCACGGCGCTGCCCGGCGCGGCGGCGTTCATCGCCGCGACGTGCTCGGCGCCGGGGCCGTGGCAGCGCTCGCAGCCGATCGAGGCCTCGGCGAACACTCGCGATGTGTAGCGGTCGGTGCGACCCTCCGGATGCTCGACGAGTCCGGCGTGGCAGTGGAGGCACCCGTCGCCGATGCTCCGCTCGAAGCGGAGGGCCCGGTCATCCTCGTAGCCCGGCGACAACCCGAAGCTCCCCGAGGCGGTGAACCACCCGATCGGCGACTGGAAGAGCAGGCCGTCGTGATCGACGAGGTAGGATCGCCCGCGCGTGCCGGAGCCGACGGCGAAGCGCACCGGGAGGGCCTGGTCGTAGATCGCCTCGCCGTCGGGGCCGAGCACGCGTTCGTGGTGGAGGACGACCCCGTCACGCGACTCGACCGCGTATTCGCGCTCCCGGTCGTGGAACGTCGCCGGAGCGTCCGATTCCACGGGGCGTTCCGGGGGCATCGTGTCCATCGACCGGCCCATGGGGTGCGCGGCGAACTGCTCGGCGATCGCGGCGTGGCAGGGGGTGCAGGCCTGCGAGCCGACGTAGCCGGAGGGACGCGCTTCCGGGCGCGGAAGCGGTCCGACCGGTTCCGCGGGAGGGGCGGGCGGAGGGGATACGGCGGTCGCCTCCGCGGGGGCGGGATCCGGCTCGGGGGAGAACGGCGGCGGCGCCGCCCCCGTGTCGGGAGCCGCGGGGCGCGGCGTCGACCGCAGCGCCTGGAGCGCCCAGGCGGCCGCCACGAGCGTGACGACCCCGGCGAGGAGGAGAGCGGAGTTGCGGGCCCGGGCCGTCATGGCGACGATGTTCCGCGGGAAGGGTGGCGAGGCGGCTGCCGAACTGGCTCGGAGCCATCAGGATAGTGACAACGCCGCCCGGGTTTCCATGCCGCGCCGGTGGCGGCTCCGCGGGAGATGCGAACGTGGCGCGAAGGGGGCCGGCGATCGATCCGGCGAGGATCCCGTGGGGAGCCGTGGTGGTGGCGTGCGCCCTGCTTCCCGCAGGGGCCGGTTGCCGCGGGGAGCGTCCTCCCGGGGGCACGGCGCCCGGCCGGGCCGACGCACCCCTCGACGCGGCCGCGGCCCGCAGGATCGTGTCGGTCACCAACGAGGCCCTCGGCCTCCTCGAGAACCAGGCGCTCGACGAGAGCATCCCGATCTTCGAGGAGATCCGTGCGCTCGTCCCGGCGGAGCCCCTCCCCTGGCGGAACCTCGCCGTGGCCCGCACCGTCGCCCTCGGCGACGGCGGCACCGAACCGGCGCCGGAGGCGGTGGCGGCGGTGAAGGAGGCCCTCGCGGGGATGGAGAAGTTCGCCGGCGGCGTGACCCCCGACCTGCTCTGGCTCTCCGCGCACGCCGCCCGTGCCTCGCGTGACGTGGCCGGGTGGACGGCGACGACGGCGAAGCTGGTCGACGCGGCCCCCGACGACGCGGCCGCCTGGTACGAACGCTGGAGGAGCCTGCGCGAGGCGGCCGCCAGCGGCGAGGACGAGGGGAGCGCCGACCTCGCCGCGGCGCTCGACCGGGCCCTCGCACTCGATCCGCGCAATCTCTGGCTCGTCATCGAGTGGTGTCGTTCGACCGCCCTCGCCCTGGGCCGGAGGCCCCCTCCGGAGGTGCCGGCGACGCTCGCCGATTCCCTCGGGGAGAAGTGGGCGGCGATGGAGCCCTTCGCCCCGTCGATCAAGACCTTCGCGAACGTCGACATCCGCGACCTCCTCGACAAGGGGATCGCCGCGGCGGGTGCCGGCGACGCCGCCGGCGTGGCCGGGCGGCTCCGCGGCCTGGCCAACGTGCTCGTGCCCCAGTCGGAGGCCGACCGACGGTCGATCGAGCGTCATCCGCTCGAGTTCGTCGTCGAACGGTTCCAGCCGGCCTTCTACCGTGACACCGGTCTCGACGCGTCGGCGGAGCAGCGGCCGATCGAGGTCGCCTTCGCCGCCGGATTCGGCCGCCTGCCCCCGATCGAGGGGACGCCGACGGCGGTGGCGATCGAGGACATGGATCTCGATGGCGGGCCCGATCTGATCGTGCTCGCCGGCGAGCGGCTGCACCTCCTCGCGCTGGAGCGGGGGGCCGGTTCGTGGCGCGAGATCGCCGCCGCCGCGCTGCCAGCCGGGGCCACGGGATTCGTGGCGGCCGATCTCGACCTGGACTTCGACGAGGCGAAGCGGCCCGGCACCCCGGTCCGCCCCGGCACCGATCCTCCGGGGACGGAGCCGGACGGGGGGCGTGCGGCACTCGGCTGCCCCGCCGCCGACCTCGATCTGGTCGTTCACGGCACGTTCGGCATGGTGCTGCTCGAGAATCTCCTCGACGGTGCGACGGGCACCCGCACGCTGCGCCCGTTCGCCGGCGCGGAAGCGGGGGGCCCGGGGCCGGTGCATGCGGCGACGGTCGCCGATCTCGACGCCGACGGATACCTCGACGTCGTCGCCGGGGACGACGAGGGGCTGGGACTGTGGCGGAATCTCGGCAAGGGAACGTTCCAGCCGTGGGGCGGGCGGGCCCGTTTCCCCGTCGGCGCGCCGGTGCGGGCGCTTGTGTCGCTCGACCTCGACCGGGACGTCGACGTCGACGTCGTGGTGGGGAGCGAGGCGGGGGGCGGGGTGCTCGAGAATCTCCTCCACGGTCAGTTCCGGTTCGTCCCCTTCGCCACCGGCGCCGGGGAGGCCGCCGCCGGGAGCCTGCGGGTGCCGGGTGGGATCGCGGCCCTCGAGGTCGTCGACGCCGACGCCGACGGCGGCTGGGACCTGGTCGCCGCGGGGCGGTGGGGCGCGGGCCTCGTGCCGAGCCGGCGCGGCGCCACGGGGGTGGTCCGCGCGGTCGACTCCCCCCCTGCCCCGTTCGTGGACACCCCGGCCGGCGGCATCCTCGCCTGGGACTACGACAACGACGCCGTCGCCGACCTCGCGGTCTGGGGGCCGGAGGGACTCGTCGTGCGGCGGGGACTCGTCGACGGTACCTTCGACGCGCCCGGCGCGGCGGTCGCCGGGGAGGTCACCGCGGCCGACGCCGCCGACATCGACCGCGACGGCGATCTCGACCTCGCGCTGGTGACCGCACGGGGCGTGGAACTGCTCGAGAACCGGGGGGGAAACGCCAATCACTGGATCGACGTCGCCCTCGAGGCGCAGCAGATCAAGGGCTCGGCGCTGTCGCCGAGCGGGCGCGTCAACGCCCACGGCCTCGGCAGCCTCCTCGAACTCAAGGCGGGCCCGCGCTACCAGCCCCGGCCGGTGCGGCGTCGCACCACGCATTTCGGGCTCGGGCCCGTTCCCGAGGCCGACGTGGTCCGCGTCGCCTGGATCAACGGCGTGCCGCAGAACGTGATCCGCCCCCCGGCCGATTCGCTCGTCTGCGAGGAGCAGATCCTCCTCGGTTCCTGCCCCTACCTCTACACCTGGGACGGCAGCGCCTGGGTCTTCGCCACCGTGCCCTGGGTCGAGTGCGACGATGATGATGCGATCGGTG
>CAZMOU010000022.1:14868-19563 GCA_964567835.1 uncultured Chitinophaga sp.
TCTGCTCTGGGGCGCGCCGCTGGGACTCCAGGCGGCGGAGGGCAGGCTGATGCCGTCACGGGCGCGGGAGTTCCTGAAGATCGACACGCCGATGGTGCCGCGCGGGGGCAGCTACGAGATCCGCGTCACCGAGGAACTGTGGGAGGCCGCCTACTTCGACGCGCTGCGACTCGTCGTCGTCGATCATCCGGCCGACGTCGAGATCTACTCCAACGAGAAGGTCGGTCCCCCCGACATCGCCACCTTCAAGATCCACTCCGTCCGCGCCCCGATCCCGCCACGCGCGGCCCGCGACGGCCGCGGCCGTGACCTCCTCGCCGACGCCCGGGACCGCGACGGCCGGTTCGCCGACACCGTCGAGGACAAGCTCCGCCAGGGGCTCGTGAGGGCGAACGTGCTCGAACTCGACTTCGGCCCGATCCCTGACGCCGGACGCGTGGTGCTGTTCCTCACCGGCTGGACCTATCCCACCACGGTGAGCGAGAACGTCGGGCTGTCGCACGATCCGTCGCTCTCCCTGCCCCGGCCGCCGTCGCTGTCGGTGCCCGACGGGGCCGGGGGCTGGCGCGAGGCGATCCCCTTCACCGGTTTCCCCGGCGGGAAGACGAAGACGATCGCGATCGACGTCTCCGGCCTGCTCGATCCGCGGTCGGCGCGGCTGCGCGTCGACACCACCATGGAGATCCGCTGGGACGCGGCCTTCCTGGCGTCGGGCGAGACCGAGGCACCGCTCGAGGTGCTGTCGCTCCCGCCGGACGAGGCCCGACTCGCCTGGCGGGGTCGGTCGCGCATCGAACAGGACGACGCGGGGGGGCCGGAGCGCTTCATCCACGATCCCCCGCTCCTCGAGCGGCGCTTCCCGCCGCTGCGGGGCGCGTTCACCCGCCATGGCGGCGTCCGCGACCTGGTCGCCGACGAGGACGACCTGCTCGTGGTCATGGGGGAGGGGGACGAGATGACGCTCACCTTCCCGGTTCCCCCCGGACCGCCGCCGGGATGGAGGCGGGACTTCCTCCTCGAGAGCGTCGGGTGGGACAAGGATGCGAATCTGGCCACCGCCGAGGGGCAGACGGTCGAGCCGCTCCCCTTCCGCGGCATGCAGTCCTACCCGCCCGCGACGGACGACGAGCCGGCCCCGTCGCCGGCCCGGGCCGACTGGCTGCGCGACCGGCAGACACGGCGCCAGGACGAGGCATACTGGAACCTCATCCGGCGCCGGCCCGCCGATGCTGCTACGCTGGTTCCCGGCGGCGGGGAGCGCCGGCGGGACGACGATCCAGGCAGGGGGAGGAACGCACGATGACGGGCAGAGCGGGGCGGGTGTTGGCATGGTGGCTCGTCGGGATGGGGAGCCTCCTCGGCGCCGCGGAGCGGCGCGTGGCGGTCGGCGAGGAGTTGCAGTACCCGCTGTCGGTCGCCCCCCTCGGCGACGGTGCCGTCGTCGTCGCCGACCGGACGTTGCCCGGACTGTGGACGGTCAACGGGGGCCGGGCCGAGATCCGCTTCCAGGGGAGCAAGAAGTTCCGCACGCCGTTGAACGCGGTGCGCGCCGTGGCGGTCGGGGCCGACGGCACCGTCTACGCGGCCGATTCCTCCACGCGCGACGTGCACAAGTTCGTCGACGGGCAACCGGTGGCGCTCACCAAGGGGGCGATCGGCATCCCGGTCGACATCGCGATCGATCCGTCTGGCGACCTGTTCGTCTCCGACCTCGAGACCCAGACGGTGTGGCGCGTGCCGGCGGCCGGGGGGGAGCCCAAGGAGGTGGCGAAACTCGCCGCCCCGCGCGGGTTGCACGTCGACGGCAAGGGGCGGCTGTGGGCCGTCGCCGCCTCGGGAGAGCAACCGCTCGTGCGCATCGGCGCGGACGGGGCGGTCGAGGGGGTGGTGAAGGAGCGCGTCTTCGAGTTCCCCCACGACGTGGTGGTCACCGACGACGGCACCGCCTACGTGAGCGACAACTACGCCCGCGCCGTCTGGAAGGTGACGCCCGACGGGACGGCGACGAAATGGGCGACGGGAGAACCGCTCCGCGGCCCGGTGGGACTCGCCCTCCGCGACGGCAAGGTGCTCGTCGCCGACCCCCAGTCGCGGGCGATCTGGGAGGCGGACGCCGAGGGAAAACTCACGCCGCTGGCGAAGGCTGCCGATTGACCTGCTCCCGGGACCTTTCCCCCGTCCGCCCCGGGCGATTCGTTGACGCCCCCGACCGACCGGTCTAGAGTTGCCTAAGGGGTGGAGACGGTTTGGAGCCTCTCTTCCGGGTTTTCCCGCGATGCCGCACGCCGCACAGATCCCGCCGTCCTCGTCTCCGGCCCTCCGGACCGGGCGGGCGTGCTTCCCCCTCCCCTGGCTTTTCTGCCTGGCGGTCCTCGCCGGGGCGGCCGCGATGGGCGGGGGACGGGCCGAGGCGAGCTGCGGGGATTGGCTCGTGGCCCATGGGCGGATGGAGGGAGTCGGTGGGGATCCCGCCGCGGACGCCCGAACCGCCGCCCGGGTTCCAGCCTCTCGGGAAAGCGGTTCGGAAGCGGGGTCTCCGGTCCCGGGTCCGCCGCTCCCCCCCCTCCCCTGCGACGGCCCGGCGTGCCGTGGCATCCCCTCGCTTCCCCTCCACCCCGGCGATGGGGCGGCGGTGACGGTGACGGTCGATCCGGCCCTGCTCGCCTCACCCGGCGACACGCCCCTTCCGGCCGTCGGACGGCCCGGCTTCGCCGTCGCGGACGCCGATCCAGGTGCCGATGCCGGCCTCGTGCCCACACCTCCCCCCAGGCAGGACGCTCTCCCCGCCTGACGCGCCGGCATCTGTCGTCCCTCCGCCCTCGGCGTCGCGACGGCTCGACCGGTGACCCGACGATTCGCCCGGACCGACCCGGTCGGGGCGACTGTGAGAAGCGGGATGCCGCCCGACCTGTTTCCCCCGTGCCCGCGGGGTGACGACGTCGGGGGACACCGCGCGAACCGCCCGGAGGGCCCGGGCGGACGCCGTCGCCACAACGAGCAGAGAGCGAGACACCGCCATGGGGACGCTTCCCTCCGACACCGGTCCCGGGGCCGCCTCGGAACCTCCGCGCGACCGCCCCCTCCCCCGGCCGTCACGCAGGCCGCACGTGCCGGCCATCGGTCCGCGGCTCCGCGTGCTCCTCACGGTGGTGCTGGGGATGCTCGCCGTCATCGGGGCCAACTCGGCCTACCTGGCGGCGATCACCTTCCTCGAGTGGGCCTCCGGGGAGACCTACCAGAACTGGCTCTACCAGTGGATGTTCCTCGTTCACTTGGTGCTGGGGTTCGTCTTCGTGGCCCCGTTCGTGGTCTTCGGCCTGATCCACATGGCCAACACCGCCAACCGCAAGAACCGGCGGGCGGTGCGGGTCGGGTACGCCCTGTTCATCGCGTCGCTCGTGGTCCTGGTCTCCGGCGGCCTCCTCCTCTGGCTCCGCGCCACCGGCACCGGTGCCCGCACCCCGGCGATGACGCGGGCCACCTACTGGGCGCACGTGGCGGCGCCGCTGGTGGCGGCCTGGCTCTACTGGCTGCACCGCCTGGTCGGGCCGAAGATCAAATGGCGCCTCGGGGCGGCCTACGCCGGCGTCGTGGCGGCGGCGATCGGCGGCATGGTCTGGCTCCACGCCCAGGATCCGCGCCACTGGCACGCCGTGGGGCCGGAGGAGGGGCGGCAGTATTTCGAGCCCTCGCTCGCGCGCACCGCCACCGGAAATTACATCCCCGCCGACGTCCTCATGATGGACGACTACTGCAAGAAGTGCCACGCCGACGTCCACGCCGGCTGGGAGGGGAGCAGCCACCACTTCTCGAGCTTCAACAACCCCGCCTACCTGGCGAGCGTGCGCGAGACGAGGCTCGTGTCGTTCGAGCGGCAGGGGGACGTGAAGGCGGCGCGGTTCTGCGCCGGCTGCCACGATCCCGTCCCCTTCTACTCCGGCGCCTTCGACGACAAGGACTACGACGACGTCCACCATCCCACGGCCCACGCCGGCATCACGTGCACCGTCTGTCACGCCATCACGCACGTCAACAGCACGCGAGGCAACGCCGACTACACCATCGACGAGCCGATCCACTACCCCTTCGCCACGAGCGACAACCCGCTCCTCCAGTGGGTCAACAACCAGCTCGTCAAGGCCAAGCCGGCGATGCACAAGAAGACCTTCCTCAAGGATTTCCACCGCGACGCCGAGTTCTGCTCCTCCTGTCACAAGGTGCACCTCCCCAAGGAACTCACCGGCTACAAGGACTTCCTCCGCGGCCAGAATCATTACGATCCCTTCCTGCTCTCCGGCGTCTCCGGTCACGGCGCGCGCAGCTTCTACTACCCGCCCCAGGCGAAGGAGAGCTGTGCCTCCTGCCACATGCCGCTGAAGGCCTCCGCCGACTTCGGCGCCGCCTTCTACGACGACTCGGGCAAGCTCACCGTCCACGACCACCTCTTCCCGGCGGCGAACACCGGGATGGCCTGGCTGGCGGACCGTCCCGACGCCGTCGAGGCCCACGCCAAGTTCCTCACCGACATCACCCGCGTCGACGTCTTCGGCATCCGGGAGGGGGGGACGATCGACGGCCGGCTCCACGCGCCGCTGCGTCCGGAGGTGCCGGTGCTCGAGCCGGGGAGGGAATACCTCCTCGAGACGGTCATCCGCACGCTCAGCCCTACGCAGAAATCCATCTGGCAAAAAACTC
>CAZMOU010000022.1:19573-39097 GCA_964567835.1 uncultured Chitinophaga sp.
CGTCGTGCGCACGCTCGACCTCGCCCACGAATCCACGCAGGGAACCGCCGATTCCAACGAGGTCTGGCTCGACGTCACCGTCCGCTCGGGCGATCGGATCCTCGGCCGCAGCGGGGGGCTCGACCCGGCCGCCGGCAAGGAGGTGGACCGCTACGCCCACTTCGTGAACGTCTTCATGCTCGACCGCGAGGGGAACCGCATCAATCGCCGCAACGCGCAGGACATCTTCGTCCCCCTCTACAACCACCAGATCCCCCCCGGGGCGGCCTGGACGGTGCACTACGGGTTCGCGCTCCCGGAGGACGTCTCCGATCCGGTGACGGTGAACGTCAAGCTCCGCTACCGCAAGTTCGACGCCGAGTACATGCGCTACGTGGCGGACAAGGCGCGGCCGGGCGACGTGCCGCTCCGCGGGCATGTCCCGGGTGAGCCGTACGTCGACGAGTTGCCGATCGTGACGATGGCCGAGGACGAGGTGACGTTCCCGGTGGCCGGCGGCCCCGTGCCGTCACCGTCGCCCGAGCGGAAGGTCCCCGCCTGGGAACGCTGGAACGACTACGGCATCGGCCTGCTCGTCAAGGGGAAGGCGGAGCTGCGCCAGGCGGAGGAGGCGTTCCTCGAGGTGGAGAAGCTCGGACGGTTCGACGGGCCGGTGAACCTGACCCGGGTCTACTTCGAGGAGGGGCGCGTCGACGAGGCGGCGGCCGCGCTCGAGCGTGCCGCCACGCACACCGATCCGGCGGCGCCCCCCTGGACGGTCGCCTGGCTCTCGGGGCTCGTCAACCGGCAGCAGGGACGCCTCGAGGAGGCGGAGGCGAACTTCCGCAAGGTCCTCGAGGACCGCACCGAGGAGATGCAGAAGCGGGGATTCGACTTCAGCCTCGACTACGAGGTGCGGAATCTCCTCGGCCTCACGCTCTACGATCGTGCCAGCCAGTTCCGCGGGGCCGACGGTGCGGAGGAGCGGAGGCGGGTCCTCGAGGAGGCGGCCAAGCAGTTCCGCATGACGCTCCTCCTCGATTCGGAGAACGTGGCGGCCCACTACAATCTCCACCTGATCCACGGGCAGCTCGGCGACGCGGAGAAGGCGGAGGAGCATCGTACGCTCCACGAGCGTTACAAGCTCGACGACAACGCCGCCGACCGGGCGGTGTCGTTGGCCCGCGCGAGGTACCCGGCGGCGAACTTCGCCGCCGAGGCCCTCGTGATCTATCCTCTGCAGAGGGCCGGGGCGCCCGAGCTCCCCGGGGAGGCGACGCGCACGGCGGACGGCGGAACCGCGGGCGACGCCCCGCTCGGCGCGGCGCTGCCCGATACGGGTGACGTGGGGGCGGCGACCACGGGCACCGTGCCCGGGACGTGAATCCCGGCCGACAGGCGACACGAACAGCGGAGAGGCGACATGGCGACCCAGCGGCCGGCCCCGGAGGCCGAGGAGGAGGAGCGGGACGACGCCGTCATCGGGCGCGCCTTCTGGCGGTCGCTTTCGGTGATCGCCCTGCTCGGCATCCTCGGCGGCGGCGCCGCTTGGGGGGCCGGCAGGAAGCCCCCGCCGCCGCCGCCACGCGAGGCGACCCTCGAGCTGCCCAAGGGGCGTGCCAAGGCCGCCGTCGAGATGCCGCCCGTCCCCTTCACCGACGTCACGGCCGCGGCGGGGATCGACTTCGTGCACGAGAACGGGGCCGCCGGCGAGAAGCTCCTGCCGGAGACGATGGGTGGCGGGTGCGCCTTCCTCGACGCCGACGGCGACGGCGATCAGGACCTGTTCCTCGTGCAGGGTGCGCGCTGGCCGTGGGGCGAGCGCCCGGCGCCGGTCCCGGCGCCGACGTCGAAGCTCTACGAGAACGACGGCACGGGGAGGTTCCGGGACGTCACCGCCGGGTCGGGGCTCGACATCCCCTTCTACGGCACCGGCGTGGCGGCGGGTGACCACGACGGCGACGGGCGGGTCGACCTGTTCGTCGCCGCCGTCGGGCCGGACCGGCTCTTCCGCAACGCCGGCGGCATGACGTTCACCGAAGTCACGGCCGACGCCGGAGTGGCTGGCGACGACGCCGACTGGGGCACGAGCTGCGGCTGGTTCGACGCCGACCGCGACGGCGATCTCGATCTCTTCGTCTGCAACTACGTCGTCTGGTCGCGCGACGTCGACCGCAACCAGGATTTCCGCCTCGTGGGAGGGGGGCGGGCGTACGGTCGTCCGCAGAACTTCGGCGGCACCTTCCCGCGCCTGTTCCGCAACGACGGCGGACGCTTCACCGACGTCTCCGAGGCGGCGGGCATCCGCGTCACCAACGCCAACACCGGGGTGCCGGTGGGCAAGTCGCTGGGGCTGGCGTTCGACGATCTCGACGCCGACGGGATGCTCGACGTCGTCGTGGCCAACGACACGGTGCAGAACTTCCTCTTCCGGGCGACCGGCCCGTGCACGTTCGAGGAGGTGGGGAACCTCGCGGGGATCGCCTACGACGTCGAGGGGCGGGCGCGCGGGGCGATGGGCATCGACATCGCCCGCTTCCGCAACGACGACGAGATCGGCATCGTCATCGGCAACTTCGCCAACGAGATGAACGCCCTCTACGTCTCCCAGGGGAGCCAGATGCAGTTCAAGGACGACGCCGTCTCCAACGGCCTCGGGCCGGAGACGCGCCAGGAGCTGACCTTCGGCGTGCTCTTCGAGGACGTCGACCTCGACGGCAGGCTCGACATCGTCGCCGCCAACGGCCATCTCGAGGAGGACATCAACAAGGTGCAGAAGACGCAGTTCTACGAGCAGCCGCCGGAGCTGTTCTGGAACTGTGGCCCGAGCGAGGCCACCGAGTTCCGGCCGATGCCCGCCGCCCTGGTGGGGAGCGATTTCCACGCGCCGCTCGTCGGCCGCAGCGTGGGCGGCGCCGACGTCGACGGCGACGGCGACGTCGACCTGCTTTTGACCGCGAGCGGCTCGCGGCCGCGCCTCCTCCGCAACGACCAGGCCTCCGGGCACCACTGGCTGCGCGTCCGTCTCGCCGGGCCGGCGGGCAACCGCGACGGCATCGGGGCGCTGGTCACCGTGAAGACCCGTTCCGGCGTCTCCGCCCGGCGCGTGAGCCCGACGCGCGGCTACCAGTCGCAGAGTGAGTCGCCGGTGACCTTCGGCCTCGGCGGAAGCGCCGACCCCGTCGCCGTCACCGTGCTCTGGCCGGACGGCACGACGACGGAGCACGCGGACGTCGGCGTCGACGCGGTGGTGAGGCTCGCCCATCCCGCCGCGGCGACGGCAACGCCATGACGCGCCGCGCGGAGGGGCCGGGCGTCCCGCCAGCCGCCGCCGCGGTGCGTGCGTCCCGCGGGCCGAAGGCGTCGGTCGACCCGACGCTGCCCGCCGGGATCGAGGACGAGACGGAGGTCGCGGCGCCGGGGGTGTCGGTCCGCTCGCGGGTCGTGTTCCTCGTCGGTGCCGAGTGCCCCTTCACCTGCGCCATGTGCGATCTGTGGCGGCACACCCTCGACGGGCCCACCCCGCCGGGGGCCCTGCCCGCCCAACTCCGCGCGGCCTTGTCGCTGCCGGCGCGGTCGGGCGGGCCTCCGACGTGGGTCAAGCTCTACAACGCCAGCAACTTCACCGATCCGCGGGCGGTGCCCTCGGACGATCTCCCGGAGATCGCGGCCCTCGTCGCTGACTTCGAGCGTGTCGTCGTGGAGACCCATCCCTCGCTCGTGGACGGGTCGCTCCCCCGTTTCGCCGCGGGGCTCGGGGGGAGGCTCGAGGTGGCGATGGGGCTCGAGACCGCCGATCCCGATCGGCTCCGCCGGCTCGGCAAGGGGATGACGCGGGACGACTTCGCCTCCGCGGCCGCGCGCCTCGTCGCGCAGGGCATCGACGTGCGTGCGTTCGTCCTCGTCGGGCTTCCCGACTGCGACGACGCGGCCGCGCTCGATCTCGCGCTCGACGCCGTCCGTTTCGCCGCCGCGGCCGGTGCCCGGCACGTGAGCCTGATCCCCACGCGCCCCGGCAACGGCCACCTCGATCGACTCGCCGCCGCGGGACGCTTCCGTCCGGTGGCGGCGGCGACGGCCGAGGCGGCGCTCGAGCGGGCCCTCGCCGCGTCGCCGCGGTCGCTGGTCACGCTCGACCTGTGGGATTGGCCCCTCCTCGCGGGGCAGTGCGACGCCTGCCGCGCCCCGCGCGCGGCGCGGATCGCGGCCATGAACCTCGCGCAGCGTCCCCTCGACCGCCCCGCCGCGGCCTGTGGCTGTGCCACGGCCGTCCCGTCCCGCGCCCCTGCCCCGCTGTCCGGAGTCTCCCCATGCCCGTGAGCATCTTCAACGACGTGATCGGACCGGTGATGCGCGGGCCGTCGAGTTCGCACTGCGCGGCGGCGCTGCGGATCGGCCTGCTCGCGCGCGATCTCGTCGGCGGCACGCCGGACGAGGTCGTCGTCGAGTTCGATCGGGCGGGATCGCTTCCCACGACGCACGAGTCGCAGGGCTCCGACATGGGGCTTTTCGGCGGCCTGCTCGGCTGGGAGGCGGCCGACCCGCGCCTCCCCGAGGGGGCGGCGACGCTCGCCGCGGCGGGGACGACGGTGCGTTTCGTGACGAGCGACTGCGGCGATCCGCACCCCAACACCTACCGCCTGGCACTGCGGCGCGGCGCCGCCGCGCACACCCTCCGCGCGGTCTCCACCGGGGGCGGGATGATCGAGGTCATCGACGTCGACGGCTTCGGGCTCGCTCTCCACGGCGATGCCCACGAGACGCTCCTCGTGATCTGCGGCGCCGACTGCAGGGAGCGGGGGGAAGCGCTCGCCGCCCGCGTCGCCGCGACCCTCGGCTCCGCGGTCGACGCGGTCACGACGCTCGACGGCCCCTCGGGGAGGATGGTGCGCGTCCGCTCGCGGGAGGCGCTCGGCGAGTCCCGCCTCGCACCCTTCGCCGCCGACGCCGACCGGGTCCGTCGGCTCGCCCCCGTGCTGCCGGTGCTCACGCCGCCCGGGGTGGTGGTGCCCTTCTCGTCGGCCGCGGCGCTCTTGGAGGCCGACGGCGGCCGGGGACTTCCCCTGTGGCGGCATGCGGTGGACTACGAGATGCGGCGCGGCGGACTCCCGGAGGATCGGGTGGTCGCGATGATGGTCGACATCGTGCGCGTGCTGCGGCGTTCGATCGCCGAGGGCATCGCCGGCACCGAGTACGACGACCGGGTGCTGCCGGCCCAGGCACCGGGGTTCGCCGCGGCGCTGGCCGGCGGCCGCCTCGTGGGGGATCGCGTCCTCAACCGGATCGTGCTGGCGACGACGGCGCTCATGGAGGTGAAGAGCTCGATGGGGGTGATCGTGGCGGCGCCGACGGCGGGGGCGTGCGCGGCGCTCCCGGCGGCGGTGATCACGCTCGCCGAGGAGATGGGGCACGGGGAGGAGGCGATGGCCCGGGCCCTCCTCGCCGCCGGGCTCGTGGGGGTCTTCATCTGCACGCCATGGTCGTTCGCGGCGGAGGTCGGGGGATGCCAGGCGGAGGGGGGATCGGCGGCGGCGATGGCCGCGGCGGCGATCGTCACGCTCGCCGGTGGCACGCTCGTGCCCGCGCTCGCCGCCGCGGCGATGGCGATGCAGAGCATGATCGGCCTGATCTGCGACCCGGTCGGCAACCGCGTCGAGGTGCCCTGTCTGGGGAAGAACGTGATGGCCGCCGCGAACGCCCTGGCCTGCGCGAACATGGCGCTGGCCGGATTCGACGAGGTGGTGCCCTTCGACCAGGTGGTGGAGACGGCCCGGCGGGTGTCCGAGCAGATGCCGCGCGAGCTGCGCTGCACGGCCCTCGGCGGCCTGTCGGTCACCCCCGCCTCGCGGGCGGTGGAGATCCGGCTCCTCGAGCGCCGCGCGGGCGCCGCACCGGCCCCTGCCCGCGGCGGGCACTGACCATGACGCACGACGTCGTCATCCTCGGCAGCGGGTTCTCGGGGAGCCTCCTCGGATGGATCCTCGCCGCGCGCGGGTCGAGGGTGGCGGTGATCGACCGGCTGGTCCATCCGCGGTTCGCCATCGGCGAGTCGAGCACGCCGGCGGCCGACTTCCTCCTGGCCCGTCTGGCGGCGCGTTACGGACTCGCGGAGCTCGCTCCGCTCGCCCGCTGGGGTTCGTGGCAGGAGGCCTATCCCCACGTCGGCTGCGGCAAGAAACGTGGCTTCTCCTACTTCCTCCACCGGGCCGGCGAGACGTTCCAGGACACCCCGGACCATGCCGCGTCCCTCCTCGTCGCGGCCAGTGCCACCGACGCCGGCAGCGACACGCACTGGCTCCGGGCCGACGTCGACGCGTTTCTCTTCGCCTGCGGCACGCGGGCCGGCATGGAGGGGATCGAGGGGTTCGCGGCCGACGGGATCGACAGGGACGGGGGCGTGTGGCGCGTCCGGGGGAGACGCGGGGGCGGGCCGGTCGAGACGCTCACGGCACCGTTCCTCGTCGACGCGACCGGCGGTGGGGCCGCGCTCGCCTCCGCCCTCGGCCTCCGGCCGGAGGGGGACACGCTGACCACCCGCACCGGCGCCCTCTTCACGCACGTCCGCGGACTTGGATCCTGGGACCGTCTCCAGGAGGAGGCGGGCAACCGTTCCACGACGTGGCCCTTCCGTTCCGACGACGCCGCGCAGCACCACGTCTTCGAGGACGGTTGGGTGTGGATGCTCCGATTCCGCGACGACCTGGCGAGCGTCGGCTTCGTGCGGCCGACGCACGTCTGGCCGGCGGGCGTCGATCGGGACGCCGCGTGGCGCGGCCTCGCCGCCCGCTACCCGTCGGTGGCGGCGCTGTTGGCCACGGCGCGGCCGACGCGCGACGTGGCGTTGCTCCCGCGGATGAGCCGGTTGTGGAGCCGGGCGTCGGGGCCGGGATGGGCGATGCTGCCGACCACCGCCGGGTTCGTCGATCCGCTCCACAGCTCAGGCATCGCCCACGCCCTGTCCGGGGTCGAGCGGATCGCCGGACTCCTCCTCGCCGACACCCACGACGCGGAGGCCTGGGCGGCCTACGGCGACGCGGTGCGCGACGAGGTGCGGTGGATCGACGAACTCGTCGGCGCCTGCTACGCGGTCCTCCCCGACTTCGACCGCTTCCGTCTGGCGAGCACGCTCTTCTTCCTGGCGACGATCCGTTTCGAGCAGGGATTCGCCCGCGGGGAATCGGTCGCGAGCCAGGGATTCCTGGCGGCCCGCGACGGCGGGCTGCGCGCGGCGCTCTCCGTGGCCCGGGACGACGTCGTGTCCGGAGCCCCCCGGCGGCTGACGGGCCTGCGGGGCAGGCTCGCCCCCTTCGATCCGGCCGGGCTCCTCGATCCGGCCGCGCGGCACCGCTTCGCCCACACGGCCGTCGACAAGTGAGCCGGCACGGTCAGGACCAGATCCGTTCGTGGATCCGTCGGTAGTGGCGCGGGTCGGCGGGAAAGAGCGAGCGGTCGGTCTTCCCGTCGCCGATCCCCGCCTGGAAACGGCGCTTCGGGTAGACCGGCAACTCCCGCCCGGTCACCCGGCGCACGCCGCGTGCCACCACCTCGCCTTTCAGCGCGTAGAGGCGATCGTGGTCCCAGCCGGTGAGTTCGACGAAGGGGATCCCCTCGGCCACGTCGATGACGTCGGGGAGCGCGTAGGGGCTGAAGCCGCGGAAGCCGCACGCGGCGGCGGGGGCGTAGCTCCGCACGTGCCCCCGGCTCTGACCGCCGGAATAGGTGAGGGAGTGCTTGATGGCCTCGATCCCCCAGCCCTCGTGGTAGAGGAGCGGGTTGTTGAGGACGCTGCGGATGGTGAGCTCCGGATCGTCCTCGATGGGGTAGCTCTTCAGGTTCTCGTCGCCGCCGTCGCCGTCGACGAGCCAGGTCCACTCCGGATAGCGGCGGCGGATGCCCCGGCAGAGCGCGAGGCCGGCCGCGGCGGCCTGCACGTCGAGCGGCTTGTAGTCCTCGATGGTGCGGATCGTCGCCTCGAGATCGATCTCCTCCGGCGGCACCTCCACCGCCTCGTGGAGGTGGGCGAGGCCGGTGGCCGCGAGGAAGCGCCGTGCCTGGTCGAGATCGGCCCCTCCCCCGTCGATGCCGAGGGTGAAGGCCTTGAGACGCTGCGGCGCCTCGCCGCGCTCGAGGAGGAGGGTGTCGAGGAGGAGGAGGAGGGAGCCCGAGTCGATGCCGCCGGAGAAGAGCACGCCGATCGGCTCGCGCGCCGGAAGGGTGTCGAGCCAGGCGGAGAGCGCGGCCTTCACCGCCCCGAGGTACCGCTCCCCGATCGCGTCGAGATCGGTGCCCCAGCGGTTGCGCTCGGGAGTGAAGAAGCGGCGGCAGACCGGGTTCGGGTCGGGGCAGCCGACGAGCGCCAGCTCCACGAGGTGGTGGGCCGGGACCATCCGCGTGTAGGAGGGATGGAACTGGTCGGCGAGCCCCTCGTCCGCGAGCCAGTCGCGGATCCGGTCGATGCGGTCGGCGACGACGAGCACCGGGCCGGCGGCCTTCTTGGCGATGAAGTAACGCAGCGGCCGGCCGAGGGATCGGGCCATGCGGATCTGCTTGCCGTCGCGGTGGACGAGGGCGAAGTGCCCCTCGATCCCGCGCACGCGGGCCGGATCGCCCGACGCCAGGCGGGCGATCGCCTCCTCCCGGGACATGTTGAGGAGGATGTCGGCGGCGGGATCGAGCAGATCGACGAGCCGCTCGATCGGGGCATGGTGGATCATGGGGGCTCCTGCGTGCTCCCGGAGTCGGGGCGGGTCGGCGGGTGACCGGAGGAAGAGTGTAGCCGACGGGGCACCGCGATCGGCCTCCGTCCCGCCGCCGCGCCGGGGAGTCCTCCGGCGGCGACGCCTGGAGCGATCCGGGTCGACGGCCATCGAGCGGCCGGGAGGGTCATGGACGGGCTCGGCGGCGGACGCTAGCGCACCACCGTGTCGCCGCAGCAGCCGTCGACGGTCGCTCCGACGACGACGGCGCCGTCGGCCATGACGACGCCCTCGTCGCAAGGGGTCTCGACGACGACCCCGTCGGCGGTGACGACGCCCGCACAGGGGTCGACCGCCGTCGCCGGCAGGACCGCCCCGGGGACGATTCCCCCCGCCACGACCGGCGCCGCCGCCAGCGTCGGGGGCGCGGCGGGGCCGGGAAGGGCAGCGGGCGGAGGCGCGGCGTAGCCAGCGGGCTGGGGATAGACCGGCGGGGCCAGCGGCGGCGCGTAGGCGTACTGCCCGCGGTCGCTCGCGCAGCCGGCCAGTGCCCAGAGCAGGCCGAATGCGGCGCAGGAGCGGGTGCGACGGGACATGCTCGGTGCCCGGGAAGGGTCCGCCACCCGGCGGGGGCCGGGGAGGATAGCGACCGGGCGGCCCGGGCGAAACCCCGGGCCGGGCGGGCTCCCGTCAGCCTTCCGACCGCTCGAAGAGGGCGATGCTGGCGGTGAAGCCGTGGAGGAAGTTCCGGCGCCCGATGGGACCGATCTCCCCCTGGGCGAAGAAACCGGCCGCCGGCACGTCGCCGAGGGCGTCGCGGAGGCAGCGGGCGTCGTGGTCGGGCTCGCTGAAGAGCCGGGTGCCGCGGCCGTTGCAGGTGAAGACGAGGGCCCCTGCCGGAGTCGCGGCGCCGTCGTCGCGTGCCAGGAGGCAGAGCAGGTCCTCGTGCGCGGTGGCCGCGTCGCGGACATGGAACTGGACCGTCTGGCCGGTGCGCATCAGGTCCCCCACGGCGATCACGCCGGTGTCGGGATCGGCGCCGACGACGTTCCGCACGAGGAAGTCGCCCCGCTCGAAGCGCTCCTGGTACTCGCTGGCCACGCGGCCGAGGTGGAGCGACGTGCGCACGAGCTGCCGGTCGGCCTCGTCGATCGCCGCGTAGACCTCGCGGAGCCTCTCGAGCGCGGGGCGACCACCGAGTTCGACGATGACGTTCTCCTCGGCCCGCGTGATCACCATCGGCCTGCCGACGGGACGGCAGCCCTGCGACACCACCGGACGGATGCGGGCGGCGCCCCCGACGACCACGCCCACGGCCCCGCAATCGGAGAGGTGCCTGCCGGCGACGAGCGTGTTGCTACCCGGCGTCCAGCCGCCGCTGGCCATGCCGCCGACGATCGGCATCCCGGGATGCTCCTCCTCCATCCGGGCGAGAAAACGGTCGACCGGGAAGGAGAAGGGATCGGCGACGAGCACCATGCCGGCGTTCTCGGGCCAGGCCCCCTCGAGACGCCCTGGCCAGCCGAGGAATCCGCCGCCGTCGGCGCCCGGCGCGTATTCGAGGGCCACCGTCTCCACCACCGCGCCGGGCAACCGCGCGAGCCAGACCGCCACCACCGGGCCACTCTCGTGCTCGCGGGCGTCGCACAGCACCCCCTCCGCGGTCGCGGCGACGACCGCCCGCAGGCCGAGTGAGTCGGCGATCCCGTCGAGGGCCGGCCGGATCGCCCCGCCGTGGGCGGCCGACACGAACACCACCCCGAGGTCGGCCTCCCCGTCCGCGCCGAGGCCCTTCCGGGCGCGGTCCGTGGCCTCGCGGATCGCCGCTTCGAGATCGGGGAGTTCGGATCCGCCGCTGCCGCACCGGGGGGCGGCGTCGGGGGACGGCGGGCGGGCGGGAACGCTCATGGGAATCGGGGGCTCACGTGACGATGTCGGCGAACGTCGCCACGACCGGATGGTCGAAGACGCTCGTGGCGGTGCGGTTGCCGGGGCGCTCGGCGAGCGCCGTCTGCATCCCGGCGCGCCTGGCGGCGTCGAGTTCCTCGCCGACGTCGCTCACGAAGAGGATCTGCCGTGGGTCGAGCCCCATGTCGGCGGCGATCCGCACGTAGCTGTCGGATTCGCGCTTCGGGCCGGTGCCGGTGTCGTAGTGGCCCCGGAGGCAGGGGAGGAGGTCGCCGGCGCCGGTGTGCCCGAAGAACAACCGCTGGGCCTCGACCGAGCCCGACGAGTAGATCCGCACGTCGAGCCCCGACTCGCTCCAGGCCGAGAGCGCCTCCGGCACGTCTTCGAAGACGTGGGCCACCAGTTCGCCCGACTCGAAGCCGCTGCGCCAGATCCGCCCCTGGAGATCCTTGAGCGGACCGAACTTGGCGTCGCGCCGCATCAGTTCGAGCGCCGCCGCCGCGCCGCGCCCGGGGGTGATCGTCTCCCCGTCGGCCGGCGGATCGCCCGCCTCGGCGAGGATGCCCGGCAGGAGGGCCGCCACGGCCGGGTCGCCCACGTGCGCCGAAAGGAACTCCGCCACGCGCTCCTTGGCGAAGGTGAAGAGCACGTCGTAGACGAAGGAGATCGACGACGTCGTTCCCTCGACGTCGAGCACGATGCCGCGGCCGTCGAAGAGGATCACCGGCCCGCCCCCCCGCCCGCCGGCACCCACGCCGGCCCCATGCACAAGGGGATGTAGTCGCCGTGCACGCCCCCCTCCACGTAATGCGGGGTCCATCCGGAGGTGTCCTGGAAGAGGCGGATGGCGCGGATGCGACGGTCGTCGCAGAGGTCGAACCAGTGCTTCGTGTCCCTGGGAACGCTGATCAGGTCGCCGGCCCCGACCTCGATGGCGAAGACGGTGTCGGCGCCGTCGGGCCCGGCGGCGTGGATGTGGAACACCCCGCGGCCCTGGAGGATGAAACGCACCTCGTCCTCGGAATGGGTGTGCTCCTTGGAGAACTTGGCGAGCATCGCGTCGAGGTTCGGCGTTTCGGGACGGACGTCGATCACGTCGGCGGTGACGAAGCCGCCGCGGGCCTTCAGATCGTCGATCTCCGGCGCGTAGGCGGCGAGGATCTCCTCGGCCGGGGCCGCCGGATCGACGCGGTCCTCCAGGGGCCACTCCTCGTGGTGGATGGAGTGGTCGGCGAGGAACGCCTTCACGGCCTCGAAGCCGGTGATGCGGCGGGCGGCCGCGGGGACGGTGACGATGGCCATGGCTGGGGGCTCCGAGGGGACGCGACGGGGTGACGGTGCGGGGACGGGAGGTCAGGCCGGTGCGGCGAAGTCGCCCGCACGCGAACGGGCGACGACCTCGAAGAGGAACTCGTGGATCTCGATGTGGCGGCGGGCCTCGGCGAGGTCGCGGCCCCAGGTGTAGAGCCCGTGGCCGGAGAGGAGGAAGCCGTGGAAGGGCGGTCGGCGCGGATCGCTCCAGTCGGCGGCCGCGAAGCGGGTGCGGATCCGCCCGGCCAGTTCGGTCATGTCCTGGGCGTTGGCGAAGATCGGCACCTCCTCGGCCGTGTCGTGCGTCACGATCCCGTCGAGGCCCTTGAGCATCTCGAAGCCCTCGATCCGCAGCGATCCGCGGCGGAGATCGGCGCGGGAGAGGATCGTCGACCAGACCGAGTGCGTGTGGAGGATCGCGCCGACGGAGGGGAGCAGTTCGGCGACGAGGCAGTGGAGGAGCGTCTCGGCGGACGACTTCCTCCCCGATCCGTCGCAGGGGCGGCCGGCGGCGTCGACGCGGACGAAGTCGTCGCGCGAAAGCACGGACTTGTCCTTCCCGCTCACGGTGATCAGCAGTTCCAGCGGATCGCGCGTGGCGACGACGCTGTAGTTGCTGCTGGTCCCCAGCGACCAGCCGCGGGCGTGGAACTCCCGGCCGACGGCGCGGAGTTGATCGACCGGGTCGTGCGCGGGATCGAAGGTGGCGGGGGCTGGGGCGGGCACGGTGCGGGGTTCCCTCGGTGGAGCGGAACGCCAACTGTAGGGGAGCGGTCGGGGGCTGACAATTCACCCTCGGCCCGTCACGGGGCCGGCGCGCCCGGCGGGGCGAGGTGGAGCCCGTCGAGGCGGATCTCGAGGGGTGGGGCGCCCCAGGAGTCGAAGCCGATCCCGATGGCCGCGACGTCGGCGATCTCCTCGCCGGTCCGCCTCCAGCCCTCCCCGCCGCCGAGCGGCGCCTCGATCCGCAGCCATCCCTCGCGGGCCTCGGTCGAGGGGGGGGCCGCGAGCAGGTCGGTCTCCGGCGCGAGGATCGTCTCCCTGCCGGCAGCGTCCCGGAGCGTGAACAGGGGATTGCCGTCCTGCCACGCGGGCACGTGCGGATTCCGGGCCCGGATCCAGACCACGAGCGCACCCCCGACCGGCGTCGGCACCGCCCGGGGAAGGTCGTGGACGAGCGTCGTCCGGCCGCCGGCGTAGGGGTCGATGCGTGCCACGAGCGCGGCCCGCCCCGAGAGCGGGTCGGCGTCATCGAACGCGAACGCCACGCGCGAGTCGGGATCCTCGCAGCGCCACCCGGTGACCGGACCGTCGCCGGCGGGTTCGGTGCCGGTCTCGGGGGCCTCGTCGACGACCCACAGGTCGCGCCAGGCGAGGTCGGATCGGCCGCCGGAGGTGACCGTCACCGCCACCCGCACCAGGCCTGGCGCGGCGAAGGCCCGCTCGAGCGTCGGTGCCGTCCCTCCCGCCTCCCGGTCGAGTTGCCAGCGGAACGCGACCGGCCCACCTTCGGCGGCGCTTGCGGAAGCGTCGAAGCGCACCGTCTCGCCGACGGCCGCGCGCCCCGGGCCGGAGAGCGCCGCACGCGGCGGCGTCGCCGCGGTGACCTCGTGGCGCACGAGCCCCGTCACGCCGCCGGCGTCGACGACGTCCCCCTCGGCGTTGTCCGCGCAGCGGTTGCCGGCCAGGTCGACCATGTCGGCGTGGCGGAGGTAGAGGCCCCAGCGGTTCCCCTCGAGGACGTTGTCCTCGGCGATCCAGTGGAACGCGCGCCAGGCCGTCCCCGCGCTCGCCAGATCGCCGATGGCCGCGATGCCGGCGCCGTTGTTCCCCCGGCAGACGTTGCCGCGGAGGATCGTATGGCTCGACGGGCCGAACATGAAGACGATGCCCGCGTGGCCCTCCCCCGGCAGATGGGGCGAGTTGTGGGGGCCGTCGGGGGAGCCGTTGCCGCACGCCTCGTTCTCCACGAGCACGTTCCCGTCGGAGGCACCGAGCCAGAAGCCGTAACTGCCGCCGTTGGCGACGTTCCGGATCCAGGTGTTGCGCGGCGCCCAGGCCTCGACGCAGTTGTTGTTGGCGAAGGAGCAATCGTTCTCCTCGAAGACGTTGCCGGTGCTCACCCAGCCGTTCAGGACGCGGATGAAGATCCCGTCGCCGCCGTGGGTGCAGTCGTTGCCGATGAAGCGGTTGTCGCTCGAGCCACTCTCCAGGAGCACGCAGGTCGAGTCGCGGGCGTGGACCTCGCCCGGATCGATGCGGATGCCCCACGAGAGGTCGTTGTCGCGGACGACGTTGGCACGGCTCGTCCAGAGCTTGAGGCAGGTGTTCGACGAATGGGAGAAGTCGTTGCCCGCGATCTCGTTGTCGGAGGAGTCGACGAGCGTGCAGGCGTCCCAGGTGCGGTTGGCCCGGTTGTTCTCCAGGCGGCTCCCGGTCACGCGCTCGAGGAGGATGCCGCCGCGGCGCCCCTGTTCCCCCCACCCGAAGCCCGGGTCGTGGAAGTTGTCGGAGAAGTCGCAGCCCTCGACCGAGAGTCCCTCGGCGTCGCTGACATGGAGGCCACGCTCGAAGCCGCGGACGCGGACGTTCTTCAACCGCACCCCGGTCACCCCCTCGGCCCGGATCCCGGTGCCGGTGAACCCCTTCGGATCGCCACCATCGGCACCGAGGACGAGCGCGCCCGCCCCGTCGACGGTGACGTCGGAGGCCCGGATGACGAGACCGCCGTACTCGATCGCCGGGTCGAGGACGGTGTCGGCCGTGATCTCGAGGACGGGGCGATCGGCCCCCCGCGCTGGCGCGACGGCGCACGCCACGGCGAGGAGCGTGACCACGGGGCTCGCGCGGCGGATCGACCGTGTGAACGGGCCTGGCATGGGGATCCCTGGTCAGAGATAGGGGGAGAAGAGGCGGGCGACGCCGTCGCGCAGCCGCACCGGCAGGCTGCGTCCGTCGACCTCCTCGAGGGTGATCGCCCGCGAACGGGCCATCACGCCCCGCACGTGGTCGTCGAGGCGACGGCAGAGGGGGCGATCGTAGGCCTCGACGTTGAACTCGAAATTGAGCCGCAGGCTGCGCTCGTCGAGGTTGCCGCTGCCGAACATCGCCCACGCCCCGTCGACCACCAGGAGCTTCGTGTGGTCGAAGGGGGGCGGCGACGCCCAGACTCTGCGCCCGCGTCGCAGGCGCTGCCAGGGCATGCACGGGGTGGCCCATTGCACGAGGGACAGGTTGTTCTCCTCCGGGATGACGATGTCGACCTCGACGCCGCGCATCGCCGCCACGTCGAGCGCTTGGCAGATCGAGTCATCGGGGAGGAAGTAGGGGGTCATGATCCGCACGGTCGAGCGCGCCGAGGCGAGCGCCGCCGCGATCACGAGGCGGATCCGCCCCACGTCGGGATCGTCCGGGCCGAAACGGATGCCCCGGGCGAGCGTCGCGCCGGCGGATGCCGCCCGGGGCAGCCAGCGCGGATCGGCGTCGAGCGACTCACCGGCGGCGAACTGCCAGTCCTCGGCGAACACCTCGAGGAGCTGCGCCACGATCGGGCCCTCGAGTTCGAAGTGCATGTCGCGCACCGGATGGCGCGGGGCGCGCGACAGCCGGCATCCCTCACGGATGTTGAGGCCGCCGGTGAATCCCCTGGAGCCGTCGACCACCATGATCTTGCGGTGGTTCCGCAGGTTCGCGTAGGGGAAGTAAAACGGGACGCTCGCGGGGAGGAAGGTCGCCCACGGCACGCCGGCCTCGGCGAGCCGTCGGGTGATCGGAGGGCGCGAATAGGTCGATCCGATGCCGTCCACGAGGACGCGCACCGCCACGCCCCGCGCGACCGCGGCGCGGAGCGCCGCGACGAACTCGCGGCCGGTGGGGTCGTTGTCGAAGATGTAGGAGGCGATCCCCACGCTGCGGCCCGCCCCCGCGATCGCCTCGAGCATCGCCGGATAGGCGACGTCGCCGCCGTCGAGCGGCTCGATCGAGTTGCAGTCGGCCAGCGGCCGCTCCGTGACCCGCTCCACGAGGTGCGCGAGCGACCGGAGGGGGGATTCGGGGGGGCCGATGGCGGCGTCGAGGCGCGCGGGTGTCGCCTCGCAGCCGGCGACGTCGTGGCGGACCCGCGTCGTGCCGGCGCGGAGTCGGCTGGCGCGGGAGCGGATCCGGTTGACGCCGAAGACGACGTAGGCGACCGCCCCCACCACAGGCGAGAACCAGATCAGCCCCACCCAGGCGATCGTCGATCGCGTGTCCTTCTTGGTGAGGATCGCATGGGCGGAGAGGACCACGTCGGCGAGCAGGAGCGCCAGGGTGACGAGGTGCGGCCAGAGCCGCAGCCACCACGCCAGAACGCTCTCCAGGAACGATTCCATGCGTCGGTCCGCCGGGCTCAGGACGTGCCGCCGTGGCTCCGGCGGATGCCGCGCATCGCCGTGGCGTCGGGTTCGAGCGCCTTGTAGTGGCCGTCGAGCGGATAACACCCGCTGCGCAGGCCGCGCCGGGGCGCGGTCGTGCAGTCGCTGAAGGTCCGGCAGACGAGTCTCGCCTCGGGGGGGCGGCCGGCGAGCACGTCGGCGGGGAGCGAAGGACAGGAGAGGACCATCCTCCCGATGCCGACGCCGTCGATCCAGCCGTCACGCACCACCGCCTGGGCCGCGTGCGGCAGCCATTCCTGCAGATAGGTGTAGCCCGAGCCGATCATCGGCAGCCCCGGCACCGCCTGCTTGGCCACCCTCGCCGCGTCGATCTGCCGCCACACGCCCACGAGCGGATCCTCCGGCGGCGGATAGCCGTCGCTCGGCGGGTAGGCGGCGGGGCGCGTGACGTGGGGGGCGGCGTACGGGCAGCCCGCGGAGAGGTTCACCGCCGCCACCCCCAGGTCGCGGAGGATTCCGAGGAGCCGGATCGGCTCGGCCAGATCGATGCGCGTCGGGTCGCGCTCGTCGACGCCGAAGCCGCAGTCGTAGGGTTCGCCGGCCGGCCAGGCACAAGGCGCACCGCGGTCGTCGACCTTCCGCCAGGGGATCGTGTCGAAGAGGGAGAGCCGCACGCCGACGAGAATCCCCGGTACCTCCGTGCGAACCCGTTCCACGAGCGTGCGCAGCAGTCGCGTGCGTCCCTCGAAGTCGCCGCCATAGCGGCCCGGGCGGCGTCTGGCGGCGAGGAACTCGTGGACGAGATAACCGTGGCAGGCCTTGAGATCGACCATGTCGAAGCCGGCGTCGCGGGCGTCGCGGGCCGCGGCGACGTAGGCGTCGACGAGCGACGCGAGCTCGGTGTCGCCGATCACGCAGTCGGCGCCGGGCGCGACGCCATGCCGGGCGTCGAGGAGCGGATGCCGGAAGGCGACGCGCGGCTGGCGCGGCCCTGGCAGCGGCTGCGAGAAGCGCCCCGAGTGGGTGAGCTGGAGGGCGACGACGAGAGCACGATCGTCGCCGTGGGCGTCGCGATGGGCCGAGCGGACGGTGTCGAGGAGGAGACGGAGCCCGTCCCGGCCGAGTGACGGCGCGAGGAGCTGCCGGGGGTTCGCCCGTCCCTCCGGCACCACCGCCACCGCCTCCCCTCCCCAGACGAGCGTCGCCCCGCTCTCGCCGAAGCGCCGCCAGCGGCGCAGGAGCGTGTCGGTGGGGAGGCCGGTCTCGGTGGCATCCCAGCCTTCCATGGGATGGATGCAGAAGCGGTTGCCGGCGACGCGGTCGCCGAGCGGGAGCGGAGCCGCCAGCGGCGAGCCCTCGGCGGCGGAGCAGGCCCGGTCGTCGAGGGGGATCGGGGCACCGAGCGTCGCGAGGTGCTCGCGGAGCGCCGCCGCGGTGCCGAAACGGGTCATGCGGGGGAACGATGCCATGGGCCCAGAATATCCGCTCCTTCCCTCCGGCGGGGCCTGGCAGGCCGACGGCGGACTGGCCCGGCGGGAATCGGCGGGGGTACGCTCTGGCCATGGCACTCCCCCCCGCCCCCGTCGATCCGATCGCGCTCCTCCGGCCGTGCCGCCGCATCGAGGGGATCTCGGCCATCCTCCTCCCCTTCACCCCCTCCGGGACGATCGACGAGGAGGCCTTCGCCACGCACGTGGCCCGCACCGCCGCCTCGAGTGTCGTCCCGGCGGTGAACATGGACACCGGCTACGTCCACGCCCTCGACGCCGCCACGCGCGGACGGCTGCTCGGGATCGCCCGCGGGGTCCTCGGTGACAAGCGGCCGGGCGATCTCGTGGCGGGGGCCTGCGTCGTCGACGCGTCGGGCGACCCCTTCGACGAGCGGGCGTACCTCGCCGCCTGCGAGCCGATCCTCGCCGCCGGCGCCACGCCGGTGCTCTTTCCTTCCTTCGGCCTCAACGCCGGGAGCGATGCGGACGTGCTCGCGCGGCTCGCGCGTCTCGCCGCCCGGCTCCCCGCCTTCATCGGCTTCGAGCTCTCCACCGCCTTCGTGCCGAGCGGCCGGATCCTTTCACTTCCCGCCTACCGCGATCTCCTCCACATCCCCAACTGCCTCGGGGCCAAGCACTCCTCCCTCTCGCGGCGCCTCGAGTGGGAGCGGCTCGCGCTGCGCGACCGGGAGCGGCCCGACTTCCGCGTCTACACCGGCAACGACCTGGCGATCGACATGGTGCGCTACGGCAGCGACTGGCTCCTCGGCCTCTCCACCGCCGCCCCCGACGCCTTCGCCCGCCGCGACGCCTGGTGGGCCGCCGGCGACCCCCGCTTCGATGAACTCGACGACGCCCTCCAGGCCCTCGGCGACTTCGCCTTCCGCACCCCCGTCCCCGCCTACAAGCACTCGATGGCCCAGGTCCTCGCCCTCCGCGGCTGGATCGGCTGCGACGAGCCCTGCCCGGGCGCCCCGCGCCGGCCGGAGAGCGACCGCGAGGTCCTCGCCACGATCCTGGCCCGCATCGACGCGGCGATGGCGGCGGAGTGAGCGTCGAGGAGGGAGTCGACCATGCGTGAGCGATGGTATCGGATCGCGATCGGGTGCAGCCTGCTCGCCGGCCTGGGGTGGGTCTGGGCCGGTCTCACCTCCCCGCTGCCCCATGCGTGGATTCACGTCGTCAGCGGCGTGATCATGCTCCTGTATTCCGACGGGTGGTGGTATCTGTGGTCGAAGCGGCGCGCGTGATCGCTCCCCGCCGGCGTCACGGCCACGAGCGTGCCGGCGCAGCCGTCCCAGGAATGCCGCCAGTCGAGCGCGAAGTGAGATTCCGCCAGGCTCGAGTCCCCGGGGGAACCCGCCTTCCGCTCCGCTTGCCCGGCCGACGACGACGCATCATGATGCGTTCATGAGGACGACGGTCGACAACAACGATGCGTTGTTGAAGGAACTGCGGCGGATCGCCGAAGAGGCCCGGCGGCCGTTTCGTGCCGTGCTCGAGGAGACGCTCCAGCGCAAGCTCGCCGCCGGCCGCGGACGCTCGCGGCGACGGAAGGTGAGCATCGAGCCCCACCCGCTCGGCCTGAAGCCGGCGATCGCCGCGATGAGCCTGAATCAGGTCTGGGACCAGATCGAGGCGGAGCGGGACGCTGAGCCTCGGTGAACGTGCCGGTCCGCAGCGATCGCCTCGGCGGGCGGTTCGCTCCCCCCCTCAAAACACGTTCGGCACGAACGTGCCGCCGCGGCAGCGCTTGAGGTGGGCGAG
>CAZMOU010000023.1:0-38623 GCA_964567835.1 uncultured Chitinophaga sp.
GCGAAGTGCCTCCGGGAGGCCTCGGCGTCGCCGGCCCGGCCGCTTCGGGTGGCGCCCGCTCGGCGCAGCCCGCGACCAGCGTCGCCGCGAGGAGCAGTCCCGGCGCCAGGCCGCGTCGCTCGTTCGTCACCCCGATCACCGCTCCCCTCCGCGTCGCCCAGTCCCCCGGCCCGCAGGCCGTGGGCGAGGATACGCGAGGGGCGCCGCGGCGACAACGCGGGCGGCCGTCAGGCCCCGCGGAGGACGTCCAGGAGCGCCGCGATGTCGGCCGGCAGCGGGGCCTCGAACCGCATCCGCGCTCCGGAGAGCGGATGGTCGACCGCCAGCGCGGCGGCGTGCAATGCGTGCCGCCCGAGGAGCGGGCCGTTCTCCCCGCGGAGTCCCAGGAAGCCCCGATCGACGGAGCCGCGCCCGGAGTAGAGCGGGTCGGCCAGGATCGGGCAGCCCACGGCGGCGAGGTGGACGCGGATCTGGTGGGTCCGGCCGGTCTTCGGCGTCACGCGCAACAGCGCCGCCCGGCCGTATCGCTCCACGACCTCGAAGCGGGTCACGGCGTCACGGCTCGTGGAATGGTCGGCACGCACCGCCATCCGCTCGCGCTGATAGGGGTGGATGCCGATGGGGAGGTCGATCTCGTCGCGGTCGAAGCGCGGCTCTCCCTGCACGACCGCCAGGTAGGTCTTCTCCGTGGTACGACGCTCGAATTGGCGGGCCAGCGCCTGGTGGGCGGCTTCCGTGCGCGCCACGACGATCACGCCGCTGGTGTCGCGGTCGAGGCGGTGGACGATGCCCGGCCGCGTCGGCCCCCCGCCCCGCGAGAGACCGGCTCCTTCCGGGCCTTCCCGGCCGAGGTGCCAGAGAAGGGCCCCGGCGAGCGTGCCCTTCCAATTCCCCTTCGCCGGGTGGACGACCATCCCGGCCGGCTTGTCGACCGCCGCCAGCGCCTCGTCCACGTGGAGGAAGACGAGGGGGATCTCCTCCGCCTCAGGGCCGGCCCGCGGCGGCTCGGGCACGGTGTAGGCGACGACCGACCCCGGCTCGAGCCGATGCGACGCCTTCGCGACGACGCCGTCGACGCGCACGGCGCCCGCCTCGATCGCCCGGGCGACGGCCGACCGGCTCGCGCCCCCGGCGTGACGGACGACGAACTGGTCGAGGCGGGTGCCAGCGTCGGCGGCACCGACCGGGATCACGAGCACGTCCCCGGGAACGGGACCGTCCCCGGAGGCGACCGGTGCCGGAACCGCGACGACGTCGTCGTCAGGCACATCGTCCCGATCCTCTCCTCCCGGCCCGGGAGGGACGCGTGGCGGTTCCAGTCGGTCACTCCTGCGGCGGCGGATTCGCGTCGCCGGCGTCGGGAGGGACACCGTCCCCGGGCAGGCCGAGAATCGGACCATCGGCGGGCTGGGCCGGCGGGGGCGTCATGCGCTGCGCGGCGAACCACCGGTACCATTCCGCGGCCCCGGTGCCGGCGAGTGCCGCGGCACGCTGCCGGGCCGGCTCGACGAGGACGCCGTCGGGATAGTCGGAGACGACCGCGTCGTACCCGGCCCGTGCCTCCTCGACGCGTCCCAGGCTCTCGTTGGCCTTGGCGAGCCCGAACGTGGCCCGCTCGGCGAGCAGGTCCTTCGAGCGACGCGCCAGCAGTTCGCCGTAGGCGTCGGCGGCGGCCTGCAGCTTCGGCGTGGCCTGGTTCCGGTCGACGAACAGCAGTTGCGTGCCCTCGTTGAGCGCCATCTCCGCCTGGATGAGACGGGCCCAGTCGGCGGCCGCGGATCCGGGATGCCCCGTCACCACGCTCGCCAGCGCCGCGGGGTCGTCGGCCGAGGTGATGGCGGAGAGATAGGCGTTCCAGCTCTGCTCCTCGAGGGCGCCGCGCTGCTGGTTCATCCACATCCATGCCACGGTGGCGAGCACGAGTCCGCCGAAGGCCAGGCCGATCGCCCGGAGATGCGGCTGGATCGCGTCGAGGAGACGGCCGATGCCGTCCGCCAGCGCGTTGCCCTCGATCTCCTCGGCGACCGCCCCGTCGGGGTCGTCGACCAGCGGGAGTTGGACCGGTCTCCCCTCGCGCGTGGCGAGGTTCTGGTCGTCGTCTCCGCGCTCCACCTGGCGCTCGCTGAAGCGGCGCTCGTGGTTGCGGCGTTCGCCGGCGCGCGACGGTCGTTTCTTCATGGGAATGGGAATCCTGGCGGAAAACGGGGAACTGAAAAGTAGAAACCACCCCCGCGCGCGCCGTCAAGCCGACCATGGCGTCGGGCGCGGTGCATCGCCCCTTGGAGGGTGTTCGGCGTGTGGTAGGCTCCCCCGCCGGTCCGGACCGCTCCCGGCCCGGCCGATCCCGCCGGGCCGACGGGGCTCCTGTCCGCACCACCGGAGCACGGATGCCTCGCGACGCGCACGATCCCCACGCCGAACCAACGGGTGAAGGCCGGCCGGGCGGAGCGTCCGGCCCCGAGGCCCCCGCCCCGACGGTACCGCAGCGCCCCCCGGCGCCCGGCCCGCGCGCTCCCACGCGCGGCGGCAGCGGTCTCAACGACGCGCAGCGTCGCGCCGTCCAGGCACCGATCGGTCCGCTGCTGGTCCTCGCCGGCGCCGGCACCGGCAAGACGCGCGTCGTCATCGCCCGGATCGGCCACCTCGTCTGGCTCGGGACCCGTCCATCGCGGATCCTCGCCGTCACCTTCACCAACAAGGCCGCCCGCGAGATGCTCTCCCGGGCGAAGGTGCAGCTCAAGCCGAGGCGCGGCGGCGACGGCAGGGAGGAACTGCCCGAGATCTCCACGATCCACTCCCTCTGCGTCCGCATCCTGCGCCGCCACGCCCCGCGTCTCGGGTATCCGGAACGATTCGCGATCATCGACCGCGGCGAGCAGGAAGCGGCGGCACGGCAGGTGCTCAAGGAACTCAAGGTCCCCGACACCACGCTCTCCCCGGGCGACCTCGTCGATCGCGTCAGTCGCTGGAAAAGCGCCGCGGTGCGTCCCGACGACGCGCCGGCGACCCTGGCGGCCGACGCGCCGGAGCACTGGACGCTCGCCGCCGCCGGCTACCGCCGTTACCAACGCGCCCTGCGCACGGCCGGGGCGGTCGACTTCGACGACCTCCTCCTCCTCGTCGAGGAGTTGTTCACCGCCCACGAGGAGGTGCGCCGGGCCGAGGCCGCCCGCTTCGATCACCTCCTCGTCGACGAGTACCAGGACACGAGCGCCATCCAGGAGCGGATCCTCAGCTGCCTCGCCCGCGACCACCGCAGCCTGTGCGTGGTGGGGGACGACGACCAGTCGATCTACGCGTGGCGGGGAGCGCAGATCTCCCACATCCTCGAGTTCCCCCGACGCTGGCCCGGGGCGGTGACGGTCCGTCTCGAGGAGAACTACCGTTCCACCCCGGAGATCATCCACGCGGCCAACACGCTCATCGCCTGCAACACGCGGCGGCACGGCAAGACGCTCGTCTCCCACGCCCCATCCGGCCCGCCGCCGGCCATCCTCCAGGCGCAGGACGACGTCGACGAGGCGCGCCGCGTCGTCGCCGACGTCGAGTCGAGGATCCGCGACGGCCTCGTCGATCCGCCCGAGGCGGTGATCCTCCTCCGCACCGGGGAGCAGACGCGCGTCTTCGAGCAGGAGCTGCGCCGTCGCGGCATCCCCTACGAACTCGTCGGCAGCCGCTCGTTCTTCGATCGCCGCGAGGTGAAGGACACGATGGCCTTCCTCCGCCTGCTCGTCGATCCCGACGACGACATGGCCCTCTCGCGGATCGCCAACGTGCCCCCGCGCGGACTCTCGCCGGCGGTGGTGCTCGCCGCGCGCACCGCCGCGCAGTCGGCCGGGACGAGCCTGTGGCGCGAGTTGCTCTCGAGGCGGTCCGAGGGCGGCCTCGGGGCGGCGGCCCTCAAGGGACTCGCGGAGCTCGAGGGGCTCGTGGCGCTCGGCCGGGAGGCGGGATCGCCCGACCCGGCGGTGGCCCTGCGCCACCTCCTCGAGCGGGCCGGCTACCGGAGGTTCCTGGAGAAGGAATACGAGGACGCGGCGGAGTTCGAGGCCCGCTGGGCGAGCGTGGAGCAGGTGGCCAACGGCCTCGCCGAGCACCGGCGCGACCACCCCGGCGTCCAGGACCCCGCCCGGCTCGTGCGCGACTACCTCGACGATCTGGTCCTCGACGTCAAGGAGTCGGAGCGTCACAAGGACGGGGAGCCGAAGGCCCGGAGCCTGCGCCTGATGACGCTCCATGCCGCCAAGGGTCTCGAGTTCGACAACGTCTGGATGGCGGGCGTCGAGGAGGGGATCCTCCCGCACCACCGCGCCCTCGCCGACGGCATCCAGTCGATCGACGAGGAGCGGCGACTGGCCTACGTGGGGGTGACGCGGGCGCGGAAGAGGCTCGTGATCTCGATGTGCCTGACGCGGATGAAGTGGGGCAAGAGCCGCCCCTGCCGCCCGAGCCGCTTCCTCTACGAGTTGACCGGCCAGGCGGAGAAGTTCCAGGAGGAGGCTCCGGCCCCGCCCCCCGGCGGCGGCCCCGCCAAGCGCGGCGGCCGCCCGCGCGGCCGCCGCTGACGCGGCACGGCGACTCGATGTCCGTGCAAACGGTCATCCATGACCGTTCTCCACGACGGGCACCCCCGAAACATCGGGGGTTTTCCCGGGGTGTCCGGCGCCGCATCCAGCGGCGGATCACGTCGCCCTCCGCTACGAGAGCACCGCCACCCAGGACCGCATGGCGTCGGCGAGGTGGACCAGATAGGGCCCGAGGATCGGACTGGCGTCCTCCGCGCGCCGCGCGAACTCCTCGGTGAGGGCCGCCATCATGTCGACGTGGCTGGCCGGCCCGAAGCGCTCGGCCGATTCCCGCAGGAGGTCGACGAACTCGTCGTTGACCAGATGGCAGAGGTGCTCTTGCCAGGTGTTGCGCTGCACGTTCCCGTCCTTCAGGTGGCGGATCATCGGCCCCCCGGCCGCCATCGACTCACCGCGCTTGTCCAGGAGGGTCTTGAGGATGAACCCGCCCCAGATGTCGCCGTAGCGATCGATGACCCAGTTCGGCATCACCTCCACGTGCATCGGCAACTGGTACACCGCCGGGATCACCGAGCGCCGGAAGTGCATGTTCATCGAGCACACCGAGACGAGCTTGCCGGGGGGAACGAGCACGCTTTCGAAGTGCAAGGCGGCGTCCGGGAAGGAGAAGCCGGGCCCCTGGATCTTGTCGATCGCGTTGACGTCGAAGACCTCCCGCCACAGCCCGAGGGAGAAGGCGACGTCGCCCACGGCGCCGGGCACGAATCGGCACCGCGTGTAGCCAGGCCGGGCCGAATAGGGGAACCCCCGGGGAAACACCCGATCGGGCACGTTGCGGTAGCAGTCGATGATGTTGAGGTGCACGCCGTCCACGCGGGCCTCGGGACGGGGGTCGCGGCTCAGCACGCGTTCGACCCGCGCGGCGAAGTCGGCCTCCTCCACCACGCAGTCGTCGTCCAGGGCGACGATGATCTCGTCGTCGTCCGCTTCCTTCCAGGCCACGACGAACCCGAGGTCGCGGCAGGCGCCGTTGCGCCGGGGGATGGCCCGCTCGTGGTCGCCGAGGAGGCGGCGCCGGTCCCCCCAATCGAAGACCCGGAACCGAGGGTGATCGATGCGGATCGATCCCTCGGAATCGTCCACGACGACGAAGCGCGCCCCCGAGTCGATCAGCGGCGCGAGGTACCCGAGGTCGACGGACCTGTTGGACGGGATGACGACGATCAAGGCGGGGTCCTCCGTTGCGGTCGGGGGTGTCCGGGCGGCGGCGGGGAAACGACCGTCGATTCGAGCCAATCGACCACACGCGCCACCCAATCGTCGAGACGGAACCGGTCGAGATAGGCCTGACGGGCGGCCGTGGAGAGGCGGCCGCGGAGGGCCTCATCGGCGAGGATCGCGTGCAGATGACCCGCCAGTTGCCGGTCGTCGTCGACGTCGAAGAGGATCGCGCCCCCGACGTCCGCGAGCAGGTCGGCCATCCCGCCGACCCGCGACACGACCAGTGGCAACCCCAACCCGAGTCCCTCGGGCACGACGCCGGGGCCCGGATCGGACCGGATCGGCAGCGCCATCACGTGGGCGGCGGAGAGGATGCGGAAGGCCTCGGAGTGCCCCAGCCTGCCGTGCCAGCGGACGAGGCCCTCGATCTCCAGGCTCCGGGCGAGGTCCGCAAGCGCGCCGCGGGCGGTTCCGTCGCCGACGACGTCCAGCACCAGCGGCCATCCCGGCTCACGGTCCCGCAGGCGCCGCATCGCCCGCAGCAGCACGTCGATGCCCTTGCTGGGAACCACCCGCCCTAAGGAGGCGACCCTTCGATGCCGCGGGTCGGGCCGCGGCGCCTCGTCGACGAGCGACCGGGGATCGGGACGGCAGGTGTGGAACACCACGCCACAGCGGTCGGCGGGGACGCGGTAGGTGTCCATCGCGTCGCTCCGGCCCGCGGGGGACACGGGGACGACGTGCGTGGCGCAGGCGAGCACCTGTGCCTTGAGCCGGTCATGGACCCACTGCAGGGCGCGCCCGCGGGGATAGTCGAGCGGCGTCTGCGTCGACAGCGACCGGTGCCACGCGATCCGGTACGGAACCCCCATGACCCGGCCGGTCGGGATGGCCACGTTCACGCTCTGGAAATTGCCGATGACCAGATCGGGGGCCACCCGACGGACGAGGCGGCGGAAGAACCGGAAGTCGCGGAGACTCCCCGGAACCGGCGACGGCCAGGTCTCCACCTCGAACCCGTCGTGACGCCCGACGAGATCCCGGCGACCGCGGTCGCACACCAGGGTGACGGCGTGGCCGCGTTCCGCGAGGGCCCGCGCGAGCCTCCAATTCTGGACCGACTCCGGCGCGTCGGGGCCCCCGGTGCAGATGATCGCGGTGAAGGGTCTCGACATCGAACCGGTCAACGGACGGTCCATCGCGCGCGCCTCCGCCGGCTGCCCCGCGACCGGCCGGCATCGGGCCGGGCTTCCCTTCCTGTCGGTGATCCGAGGATTCGCACGTGAATCGTTCTCCCCGTCATGCCCGCTACCCGCGGAGCACCGCCGGGAGCATGCCCAGGATCGTCGACAGCCCCTCGCGCCCCTCGGCGCGCCGGGCGTAGAGTTCCACGACGCCGCGGGCGAGCTTCGCGCCGGAGCGGTGCCAGGGGAACCAGGCGGGGCGCAACGACGGCCGGGCCGGGCCGCGCACCACCGAGTTGTGCACCAGCGGGAGGAGGAGCGGGTCGTGCACGAAGCCGATGCCGCTCCGCGGATCGGCGAGGGTGCCCCCGGGGAACCCTCCCCAGGGCACCGCACCGACCGCGTAGGCGAGCGCCGACCAGGTGTTCACCGCCACGACGCCGAAGGCGAGATGGTCGACGAGCGACTCCGCGTGCCGCGCGGCCCCCGCGTCGAGCCCGGGAGGCAGCGTCACGCTCGCCGCGAGCGACCCGGGGAGACCGTGGGCGAACTCGAGCGCCCGGCCGCACCAACCGGGCAGATCCCCCGCCTCGAGCGGTGCCTCGCATGCCACCGGCGCGAACCACTCGCGCTCCACCAGACGCCGCTCGCGCCGCGGATCGATCCCCTCCTCGAACACCCAGGGCAGCGTGCCGTCGGACGGGGCCGCCCTTCCGGCGGCCTCCTCCCACACCGCCGCCGCGCCGGGATACCAGCCCGGGCGTGCCGGCGACGATGCCAGCCGCCGCCGCACCAGCCGGAGGAACTCCCCCCGCTGGTCCCACGAGCGGCAGGTGACGACCACCTTGGTGGCGATGCAGTTGAAGGAGCCGTTGTTGACGATCGAGGCGGCGATCTGCTCGGCCTGGAAGGCGAGGACCGCCGCGGGATACCGCCCCGGGAGCACGAACCATGGCGTGACGTTGCCGAGTTCGCAGGTGATCCCCTTCGACAGCACGGGCAGCGCGGCCGGATCGGCCGGCCGGGGACCTCCCCAGACGATCGCGTCGAAGGCTCCCCTCCCGCCCGTGAGGTGGACGTGCGTCGTTTCCGGCGCGGCGATCGCCGCCCGGGCGGTGTCGGCCGTCCCGGTCACGATCGCCACGAGCCCCGCCTCCACCAGCGGCTCGAGCGCCCGGCGCAGCGGCCCGGCGAGCGACGCCTGGACCGGATGGAGCTTGAGCAGCGCCGCCCGGCCATGCTCGAAGACCTGCGACAACACGTCGGCGGCGCCGAGCCCGGTGACGTTTCCGGCACCGAGCACCACCACCACGCCGCCGGACCGTGGCCGTTCCTCCGCCTCGCGGCGCCACGTCCGGGCGAACGCCTCGGTCCCGCCCGGATCGTGGCAGCGCACCGTGGCCCGCAGACCGGCGTAGATCGTCCCGTCGTGGAGCGTCCCCGTCGGCCCCGCCGCGGGGAGGACGTCGACCTCCACGAGCGGTGGCCGGGTGGTGCCGGCCCCCCCGGCGTGCGTGATGCGCGGCGGCCCGCCACCGCGGGGCACCCCCCCGCGCGCGATGTCGCCCCAGGCGCGGGCATGGAGGAGTGCCGAGCGCATCGTGGCGAGCGGACCGGTGGCCAACTCCTCGGCCGCCGCGCCGTCGGCGCCACGTTTCATGGCCACCGCCGCCGCGGCCCACTCGTCGGCCGCCCGGGCGACCGACAGCGCCGTGCGTCTGGCTAGGTCGGCACGGGAACCGGGTTCGCCGCCCCCGAACCGAGCGGCACCCGCCTCGAGCGCGGCGAGCAGGCCGGAGAGTTCGTCGTGCACCACGCCGCACCTCACTGCCGCCGACCGCGTTCACGGGAAACGGTCCCGTGCGCCGCAGGTCACTTCCCGATGCAGTGCCGGGAGAATATCCGGTCGAGGAGGTCGTTGCCCATGGCGGCCCCGGTGACGTCGTCGATCGCCCCCACGGCCGCGACGAGCGCGGCGGCCACGAGCGTCTCGTCGCCGCCGGCCCCGGCGAGCGCTGCCGCCGCCATCGCCCCCGCCTCCACGAGCGCGGCCCTACAGCCCGCCACGCCCGCGCGCATCCGCTCGCCCGCGGCACGGCGCGGCAACTCCGCCACCGCCGCGGCGACGCGTTCGGCGAGGGGGCCGATCCCAGCGCCGGTGCGCACGCTCGTCGCGATCGCCGTGCCCCCGACGATCGGCCCGGCCACGCGGTCGCAGCGGGTGAGGACGTCGACCACCGTCGTACCCGGCGCCACGGCCGCCGCCGCCTCCGCGGGGGGTCCGCCGGCGTCCCGGCAACGCACGACGACGTCCGCACGGAGCAACTCTTCCGCCGCCCTGGCCTCCGCCGCCGCGCCCGGATCGTCGCCGGGCGTCCCCCCTCCCGAGCCGATTCCGGCGGTGTCGACCAGGATCCACTCCACCTCGCCCCCCCCTCGGGCGAGACGCACCGGCGTCTCCAGCCAGTCGCGCGTCGTCCCGCGTTCGTCCGCCACGAGCGCCACGCCCCGCCCCGCGAGGGCGTTGAACAGGCTGCTCTTTCCGACGTTCGGCGGGCCGGTGATCACCACGCGGGCCAGCCCCGCCCGCGCGGAAGCGTCGCGCGCCTCCACCGTCGCCGCGATCCGGTCCGCGGCCGCCGAGAGACGGTCGAGCCGGTCGGCCAGCCCGCCCCAGAACCGTTCCGCCCCCTCGTGGCCGGTCCCCTGCTCGTCGGCGAAGTCGATCGCCGCCTCCACGTCGGCGGCGAGGTCGAGGATCGCGTCGCGCAGCCCCGACAGTTCGCGGCCGGCGCCCCCGGCCATCCGGTCGAGCGCCATGGAGAGCTCGGCGGGGGTCCGCGCGTCGACGACCGCCACGACCGACTCCGCCTGCAGCAGGTCGATCCTGCCGGAGAGGAAGGCACGCAGCGTGAACTCCCCCCCGCGCGCGACCCTCGCGCCCCCCAGGCAGATCTCGGCGACGACGGCGTCGACGAGCGCCGCCGAGGCGGGGAGTTGGATCTCGGCGAGCGGCCCTCCCACCGGGCCGGACGGACCCGGCCAACGGAGGATCGTCACCGGCACCGCACCCCATTCGACGCCGAGCCGGTCGGGTCGGAACGTGGCGGCCACCGCGGCCGGAACGGCGGGAAGCGCCGCGGGGAGGGTGAAGAGCCGCTCGAGCGCCCGGTCGAGTCCCGCGCCGGCGACGCGGACGATGGCCCGCACGCCCGGGCCGCTCACCGTCGCGGGGGCCACGATCAGTTCGTCGGGAAGGTCCATCACCGCACCGATCGCCGGCCCGTCGCACGCGCCCGACGCATCTGGCGGGCCGCGCAGCCTGGGGAACGCGGGCCCGTCACCGCTTCTTCCGGGCCTGCCGCCTGCGGCGTTCCGCCTCACCGCCATGGACGCCGTTGGCCTCGCCGTTCTTCGCGCCGGCCGACCTGCCGCCCGTGAAGAACGGCACGTCGATCACGCGCTTGCCGGGTGACCCGCCGGCGACGGCGGACGCGGGGACGGGGGAGAGGAGAAGGCGTTCCGCGATGCCCCACAGGCTCGAGGCGATGAAGTAGAGGCAGAGCCCGCACGGCACCTTGAAGAACATCAGCGCCATGAAGAACATCATGTAGTTCATCACCTGCTGCTGGATCTTCGCCTGTTCGTCGACGGCCGGCGGCATGAACAGGTGCTGCTGC
The DNA here is from genome assembly GCA_964567835.1 of uncultured Chitinophaga sp. GTDB lineage: Bacteria > Planctomycetota > Planctomycetia > Pirellulales > UBA1268 > QWOP01. Next base: position 10,612 of record CAZMOU010000023.1, read on the forward strand.
CAGAGGAAGAGCCCGATCGTCACCAGCGGGAAGAGGTTGAGGAAGGGCCCCAGGTAGCCCTCCGGCGCGGTGAGGAACGCCGGGAGGGCGTTCGACCAGTCCCAGAGCATGTCCGGGGCGGCGAGGTTCGAGCACCAGCGGATCGCGGAGCTGAAGAGGGGGGCCTGCCGCAGTTCGACGTCGGTGGCGAGCGACCGGTAGAGCCCCATGAAGACGGGGATCTGCAGGAACACGAGCCCACACCCGCCCGCCGGGTTGTAGTCGTGCTTCTTCCAGAGTTCCTGGGTGGCCTGGGTGCGTTTGGCGGGATCGTCCTTGTATTTCTCGGCGATCGCCTTCATCTCCGGCTGCAGGACCTGCATCTTCTGCGATGCCAGCGCCTGCTTGCGGCTCACCGGATACATCGCCCCGCGGACCATCACCGCGAGCAGGAGGATCGCGATCCCGTAGTTGCCGATGACGGCGTGGAGGGCGTGGAGGATGGCGATCATCGGGCGCGCCACCCAGCCGAACCAGCCGTAGTAGACGAGGTCGTCCATCGCCGCCCCCGCGGCCCCGTGCCGGGCGAGGAGATCGGGCTTCTTGGGTCCGGCGAAGACGGAGTAGCGGTGGCGGACCACCCTCCCCGGCTCGAGGGCCACCGGCCTCGACACGAGCCGCGCCGTGACGTCGACGAGTTTCTTGCGGGCCGCCGCCGAGGAGGCCCCGGGGGGCGTCGGGTCGCCGACGGCGATCGGCCGCACCTCGGCCAGATCGGGGACCTCGTCGGTCGTCGCGGGGATCAGGGCACTGGCGAAGTAGAGGGCGTCGACGCCTGCGAACGACAGTGGCTTGCCGTCCCGCACCGCGGTGGCGGGATGGTCGAGTTTCTTGTCGGCGATCTTCATCCCGCTCACGAGGGCCGACCGCTCGCCGGCGAATCGCATCGCCACGTCGCGGACCGCGAGCGTGCTCCAGTCGCGGGCGACGCGCGACGTGTACCACCAGCCCTCGGTGGGCAGGCCGGTGGGGCCGTCGAGGGCGTAGGCCACCGTGGCGGCGCGGTCGGCGGCGAACTCGACGACCAGGTCGACCGTCGCGGTCGACCCTTCGGCACCGGGGACGAGACGGTACTCCTTCGCGACGCGCAGGCCGCCGGGGAGGGTCGTCGAGAAGCGCACCCCTTCCCCACCCGCGATCGGCTCGGCCCGCCAGTCGCGCTCCCAGAGCCCCAGGCCGGGCAACTCGTCGAGCGGTTCGCGCCGTGCGCGGCCGTCGAGCGACTCGATCGACAGTCGGAAGGAGAGCGGATCGGCGAGCGCCGCGTCGGGTTGCTCCACCGGTTCGGCATGATACTCGGGTCGCACCACCTCGAGCGGACGGCGGTCGAGCCGGACCTCCGCCCGGGCGGTGGCACCGTCACGGCGGTACTCGACGGCGATCGTGCCCCCCGGTCGCGTGCCGTCGAGCGCCTTGTCGAAGGCCTGGGCGTCGGTCACCGCGGCGCCGGCGATCGACTCGACGACGTCCCCCGCCCGGAGCCCGGCCACCTCGGCGGGCGTCCCCGCCCCCACCACGCCCAATCGGCAGCCACCCGCCACCGCTTCCGGGGCCAGGTGCCCCATCCATCCGCGGCGATCGTCCTGATCGTGGTACTGCTCCCCGGCCAGTTCGATCCGCTCCACGGCGCCGCCGCGGCTGGTGAGCGTGAAGAGGATGCCCGCCGAACCACGGGGGTCGATCGACCCCAACGAGTGGCGCGTCCGCGGGACCGGCGTTTCGTCGACGGCCTCGGTGGCGTCGGCGGCCCCGGCGCCGTCGGCGGCCGCGGCCGGATCGGGGGGCGTCGGTGCGGAGGCCACCGGCTCCGTCGCCGGGACGTCGGCCCCGACCGCCGGAGGCTCACCCGCTCCCGGCTGCGGCCGGGGGAAGAAGCGGGCCTGCAGGATCTGCGTGCCGAGAAGGATGGCGAAGGCGAAGAGGGCGAATTGGACGTGGCGTCGTTCCACGATGCACGGGGAGGTTCCCCGGTTCCGGGCGGGTCCAACGGATCGGATCGGGCGGGGTCAGCGGCCGAGGAGGAGGCGGTCGCCGAGATAGTCGTCGAGGTCGGCGATGGAGTGGATCTTGCGGCAGGTGACGTCGGCCGGATACGGGATGCGGCGGAAGCGCACCACGACCTCGTCGTCCGGGGTCCCGCTCTCCACGATCGCGTAGCTGGCCCGGCAGTCGCCGTCGCGCGGTTGTCCCACCGACCCGACGTTCACCATCGCCTTCGGATCCGGGAGCGTCCGCCGCCACTCCTCCGCGCCGGGGGCGATCACCGGCGACTCGAAGTCGGGGGCTGTGGTGAAGACTCCGGGGATGTGCGTGTGCCCCTGGAAGCAGTACCGGGGCACCAGTTCGAAGACATGCTCCATCTTCAGCGGGTTGTAGATGTCCTCGGGAAAGACATACTCGTCGATCGGCCGGCGCGCGGAGCCGTGGACGAAGAGGAGGTGCCCCCCCTCGGAATGGGTCCGCGGCAGTTCGCCGAGCCAATCCATGAGTTGGTCGGCCCCGTGCTTCGGACTGGCGTCGTGACGCTCGATCTGGGCCCTCGTCCAGCGGATCGCGCGCTCGGCCCCCACGTTGAAGCCGTCGGGGTCGAACAGCGCTCCCTGGTCGTGGTTTCCCAGGAGCACGAACGCACAGCGGTCGCGGACGAGTTTGAGGCACTCGCACGGGTTGGGACCGTAGCCGACGATGTCGCCGAGGCAGGCGAGCGAATCGACCTTCTGCCGGTCGATGTCGGCGAGGACCGCCTGGAGGGCTTCCAGATTCCCGTGGATGTCGCTGATGATGGCCCGCTTCACGCCTGTGTCGTCCCCGTCGCCGCGCGTGCGCCGCCCCCGGCGGAGGTCCCGTGACCGAGCGAGGCCCCGCTCCGAAGGTAGGAAATCGATCTGTGCAACGCCGGCGGCGCGGTCACGGTCACCGGGAAACGCGGTCGATAATCGATTTGAGGGTACGGGTGGGGCGGAAAAGGGTCAAGCGACCGGGCCGGGAAACGGCTGCCAGGGGACGGTGCGATGATGAAGACGCTCGGCATCGATACCGGTCTCACCGAAGGCTCCGTGGTGGCCGCCGAGGGGGAGAGGGTCTTCCGGATCGCTTTCTCGCCCGCCGCCGAACATGCCCGCCGGATCGTCTCGGCGCTCGCCGAGGCGGCCGCGGCGTTGGGCTGGCGCGTGGCGGACGCCCAACTCGTGGCGGTGGTCCGTGGACCGGGATCCTTCACCGGGTTGCGGGTGGGGATCTCCGCCGCCAAGGGGATCGCCTGGGCGGGCCGGATTCCCCTCGCGGCGGTGTCCGGATTCCACCTTCTCGCCGAGGCGGCAGGCGCCGGGGGGGAGGCGGTCCACGTGGCCTACGATGCCGGCCGCGGCGACGTCCATGCGGCGCTCGTGATCCCCGCCGCGGACGAGCCGGCGGGGTGGAGGACCGCCGCCGAGGGGATCGTCGCCGCCGACGCGTGGATCGAGCGCCTCCCGGGGGGCGCGACGCTCTCCGGCCCCGCGCTCGACACCCCGGCCGTCGCCGCGGCGCTCTCCCGACGCGCCGACCTCCTCCCGGTCGCCGCGGCGTTCCGCCGACCGACCGCCGTCGACGCCGTGCGCCTCGGCCTCCGACTGGCGGAGGCGGGCGCCTGCGTCGATCCCGCCACCCTCGTGCCGGACTACAGCCGGCCCAGCTACGTGCAGGAAAACTCCCCCCACTCTTCCCGCTGACCGCACGGGGGACGTAGAGTCTGCGGTTCCGGCACCCGTGAACGCGGAACCTCCGACCCGGTCCGGGGGCCTCCCGCGCGGCGGCCCCGCCGGCCCCGACCGCAGGAATCGACCATGGTTCGTCCCGTCAAGAAACTCCTCGTCGCCAACCGTTCCGAGATCGCGATCCGAGTCTTCCGCTCGGCTCACGAACTCGGCATCCGCACGGTGGCCATCTACGCCCACGAGGACCGTTTCGCGCTCCATCGCTTCAAGGCCGACGAGGCCTATCTCGTCGGGCGGCCGGGCGAACCGATCCGCTCCTACCTCGACATCGCGGGGATCGTGGCACTGGCCAAGGAGCACGGCGTCGACGCCATCCATCCCGGCTACGGCTTCCTCTCCGAGAATCCCGATTTCGCCGCCGCCTGCGCCGAGGCGGGGATCACGTTCGTCGGTCCGCGGGTCGAACTGCTCCGCACGCTCGGCGACAAGACCGCCGCGCGGAACCTCGCCAAGCGCGCCGGCGTGCCGATCCTGGCCGGCAGTTCCGATCCGGTGACGAGCCAGGCCGAGGCCCTCTCCATCGCCCGCGGCCTCGGTTGGCCGGTGATCCTCAAGGCGGCCCATGGCGGCGGCGGCCGCGGGATGCGCGTCGTCCACGGGGAGGACGAGCTGGCGGTGGCCCTGGAGAGCGCCCAGCGCGAGAGCCAGACCGCCTTCGGCAGCGCGAAGGTGTTCGTGGAGAAGTTCATCCAGCGTGCCCGCCACATCGAGGTCCAGCTCCTCGGCGACATGCACGGCGGGCTCGTCCACCTCTTCGAGCGCGACTGCTCGGTCCAGCGCCGGCATCAGAAGGTCGTGGAGGTGGCCCCGGCCCCGAATCTCTCCGCGGAGAAAAGGCAGGCGATCTGCGACGCGGCGCTGGCGATCGGCCGCATGGCGCGGTACGAGAACGCCGGCACCGTCGAGTTCCTCCTCGACGCCGACACCGACCGCTTCTACTTCATCGAGGTCAATCCGCGCATCCAGGTCGAGCACACGGTCACCGAGGAGATCACCGGGATCGACATCGTGCGTCGCCAGATCCGCGTCGCCGAGGGTTACACCCTCTCCGACCCGCAGATCGGCCTGGGGGATCAGGCGGCGATTCGTTCGATGGGCACCGCCGTGCAGTGCCGGGTCACGACCGAGGATCCGGAGAACCGCTTCCTGCCCGACTACGGGAGGATGACCGCGTACCGCTCCGCCAGCGGGATGGGGATCCGCCTCGACGCGGGCACGGCCTTCTCCGGCGCCGTCGTCACGCCCTACTTCGACTCCCTCCTCGTGAAGGTCACCGCCCGCGGGCTCTCGCTCGAGGAGGCGGCCGGCCACATCGAACGCTGCCTGCAGGAGTTCCGCGTCCGCGGCGTGAAGACGAACATCCCCTTCCTCGTGAACCTCGTCACCCATCCCGAGTTCCTCGCGGGACGATGCACGACACGGTTCATCGACGAGACGCCGGCGCTGTTCGACTTCCCCGTCCGCCGCGACCGCGCCACGCGGCTCCTCGAACACCTCGCCGACACGCTCGTGAACGGCAATCCGCTCGTCAAGGGGAGGCCCGCCGCGGCACGGCGGGCACCGGCGCCGCTGCCGGCCTACGACCGGCTCTCGGCGCCCCCCCCGGGCACGCGGACGCGGCTCCTGGAGCTCGGCCCGGAGAAGTTCGCCGCCTGGGTCCGCGGCCGCAAGCCGCTGATGGTCACCGACACGACGATGCGCGACGCCCACCAGTCGCTCCTGGCCACGCGGATGCGCACCTTCGACATGGCGGCCGTGGCCGACGCCTACGCGCGGCTGGCACCCGGCCTGTTCTCGCTCGAGATGTGGGGCGGCGCCACCTTCGACACGGCGATGCGGTTCCTGAAGGAATGCCCCTGGGAACGCCTCTCCCGGCTCCGCGAACGGATCCCCAACATCCTCTTCCAGATGCTCCTCCGGGCGAGCAACGCCGTCGGGTACACCAACTACCCCGACAACGTCGTCGCCGCCTTCGTGAAGGAATCGGCGGCCGCGGGGGTCGATCTGTTCCGGGTCTTCGATCCGCTCAACTGGGTGCCGAACATGCAGGTGGCCCTCGACGCCGTGCGCGACGCCGGCGGCATCTGCGAGGCCGCCATCTGCTACACCGGCGACGTGCTCGACCCCGGGCGGACGAAGTATTCGCTCGCCTACTACGTCGACCTCGCCAAGGAACTGGAGAAGCGCGGCGCCCACATGCTGGCGGTCAAGGACATGGCCGGTCTGTGCAAGCCCTACGCCGCCGCGGCGCTCGTCAAGGCGCTGCACGAGGAGGTGGGACTTCCGATCCACTTCCACACCCACGACACCTCCGCCTCGGCGCTCGCCAGCGAGTTGGAGGCGGCCGGGGCCGGGGCGAGCGTCGTCGACGCGGCCTTCGCCCCGTTCGCCGGGCTGACGAGCCAGCCGAACCTCAACGCCCTCGTCGAGGCGACCCGTCACACGCCGCGCGACACCGGCCTCGACCCGGAGCCGCTCCGTCACCTCGCCCGCTACTGGGCGGCCGTCCGCGACCACTACACCGCCTTCGAATGCGGCATGAAGGCCCCCGACGCCGACCTCTACCTCCACGAGATGCCCGGGGGTCAATTCACCAACCTCCTCGAGCAGGCCCGGGCCCTGGGACTCGCCGACCGGTGGGAGGAGGTCTGCCGGGCGTACGCCGACGTGAACGCGCTCCTCGGCGACATCGTCAAGGTGACGCCGACGAGCAAGGCCGTGGGCGATCTCGCCCTCCTCCTGGTCACCAACGGCCTCCACGCCTCCGATCTCCTCTCCGACTCGCGCGAGCTGGCGTTCCCCGAGTCGGTCGTCGATCTCCTCTCCGGCCGGATGGGCCAGCCGCCGGGAGGCTTCCCGGCGGAGGTGGTGCGCCGCATCGTGCGCCCGGGCGAGTTGGTGACCGGTCGGCCCGGGGAGTCGCTCCCGCCGGCCGATTTCGCGGCGGCCGAGAAGAAGGTGTCGGCGATCACCGGGGGCCCGGCGACGCACCGGGACGTGCTCTCGTGGCTCCTCTATCCGCGTGTCTTCCAGGACTTCGCCCAGCACCGTGCCCGCCACGGCGACGTCAGCGTGCTCCCCACGCCGGCCTTCCTCGAGGGTCCCAAGCCGGGCGAGGAGCTGACCGTCGACATCGAGCCGGGGAAGACGCTCGTCATCCGCCTCCTCACGGTGGGTGAGCCGCATGCCGACGGCACACGGACGGTGTTCTTCGAGCTCAACGGCCAGCCGCGGAGCGTGTCGGTTTCGGACCGCGGCCTCGAGGCCAAGGTCCAGCGGCGCCCCAAGGCGGTGGTGGGCGACGCCCGCGAGGTCGGTGCACCGATGCCCGGTCTCATCGTCACCGTGGCCGTCCAGCCGGGCGACGTCGTGACGCGCGGCCAAAAGCTCCTCTCGCTCGAGGCGATGAAGATGGAGACCACCGTCTACGCGGAGCGGGACGGCACGGTGGCGGAGGTGCTCGTCAGTCCAGGGACGCCGGTCGAGGCGGGGGAACTGGTCGTCCGCTACGCCGACGGCTGAGCCGACCGCGGCGGCGGTCAGTCTTCCCCGGCGTCGATCGCCCGCGCGGCGTCGAGCCAGACGGCCTCGAGGTCTGGTCGCCCCAGCGACGCCGCCACCGCGGCGAGCCGCCTGCGCACCGCCGCGTCACCCGGGGCGTCCCACGCCGCCTGGTGGAGTTCGGAGAACTCCTTCCGCGTCTTCCGGATGCGCTCCGCCTCCGCGTACTCGCGTGCCGCGTCGGCCTCCCGCCCCGCCCCGTCGCACGCCTGCGCGAGCCGGAATCGGGCCAGGTACTCGTGGGGATGGGCGGCGACCGCGCGGGCGAGCGGGGTCACCGCCGCGGCGGCGTCGCCGTCCTCGAGGAGGATCGTGCCGTCGAGGACGAGGGCTTCGAGGTCGTCCGGGTCGGCGGCCCGCACCCGATCGACGATGCGCCGCGCCGCCGCCCGGTCCCCGATCGCCAGGAGGCATTCCGCCCGCAGCATCTCGGCGGCGGGCGTCGGCTCGGCGAGCCGATCGAGGGTCGCGAGCGCCTCGCGGTGGCGGCGCAGCTTGATCTCGCAGGCGGCCATCTCCCGCAGCACCACCTCGCGGTCGGGTTGGTCCGGCCCCCGCGCCAACGATTCGACGTACCGCGCGACGGCGTCGTCGTAGCGTTCGTAGTCGGCATGCATCACCCCGAGCAGCCGCACGGGGCGCGGGTCGGACGGGGCGAGCCGCGCGGTCTCCTCGAGATGACGGATCGCCTGCGGGATCGCCCCGGCGTCGTAGTACATCGCGGCGAGGAGTCGATGGGCGTCGACGGCATCGGGGTCGGCGGCGAGCACCGCCACGAGGTCGCGCTCCGCCTCCCGGTAACGGCGCGTGCGGTAGGCGATCTCGGCGCGCACCAGCCGCACGAGCCACCCGGTCTCCTGCCCCTCCTCGATCCCCTGCCGTCCTTCCGGGCCGGCGAGGATGTCGAGCGCCGCCGCGGCGAGCGCGTCGGCGACGAGGACCCGCGCCTGGACCAATGCGGCCCGGTCCTCCCGGCCCAGCTCCCCTCACCCGCGGATCGCCCGCCGGGCCCCGGCGGCGTCGTCCCGGTCGACCGCATCCCAGCCCTCGCGGAGGAGCGCCGCCGCGTCCGCCGGCGGGCCTTCCGGCTCCCTGCCGCACCCGGTGAGCATGAGGGCCGCCGCGATCGCGACCGGGCCGAGCCGGTAGCGCGGCGACGTCGGTCGGCACCGTGCCCGCTTCATCGTGCGCCCCCCCGCGCCGCCGTGCCCGCCACCGGTCCGGCGGCCGCCGGCGCCGCCGCCGCCGCGGTCGACTTCCCCTCGACGACCGTCCACTCGACGACGTCGGCCGGCACCACCACCTCCTCGACACCCCCGGCCGGCCAGTGGACCCGCAACCGTCCCTCCGCCTCGGCCCCCGCCGGCCAGACGACGTGGATCCGCCGGTCGGAATGCGACAGATAGCTCCCCCCTCCGGTCACCTGCAGTGCGGGAGACGGCTCGACGCCGACCATCGACACCCGCGCCCCCACGGCGTCGCGGTTGGAGACGGTGCCCACGAGCCGCACGAACACCGGTCGCGCGGAGCGGGGGAAGCGGTTCTCGAGCAGCGCGAGCGGCTCGCCGGTGTGCGCGATGGCGATGTCGAGGTCGCCGTCACCGTCGTAGTCGCCCGCCGCCAATCCGCGTCCCATGTGGACGGCGTCGAAGTAGGACCCGGGCTCGGCCGCCCCGCGCCGGAAGCGCTCGCCGTCGAATCGCAGATAGAGCGGCTGCTGACGCAGCGGCGAGGCGTCGGGGTACTTGATGACGTGGCCGTCGGCGACGACCACGTCCACCAGTCCGTCGGTGTCGAAGTCGCCGCAGGCGGTCCCGAAGCCGACGAACATGCCCCCGATGTCGGTGATGCCGTACCGGCGGCTGACATGGAGGAAGTTGCCGCGGCCCTCGTTGCGGTAGAGCGCGAACCACTCCCGTTCGTAGTTGGTCACCCACAGGTCGGGGAGGCCGTCGCGGTTGAAGTCGCAGAGATCGATCCCCATGCTCCCGTTGGGCACCCCCTGGTCGTCGAGGGCGGTGCCGCTCACCAGACCGACCTCCTCGAAGCGGGCCCGGCCGTCGTTCAGATAGAGGAAGTTGTCGACGGTGTCGTTGGCCACGTACACGTCGACGTCGCCGTCGTCGTCGACGTCGGCCAGGAGCACGCCCAGCCCCTTGCCGTCGGGCCGCAGCCCGGCCGCCACCGAGGCCTCGCGGAATCCCCCCTCGCCATCCCCGAGGTAGAGCGAGTCGGGGAGCCCGGCGAACGAACGCGGGGGGCAGATGTCCCGGGTCGACGCGTTGACGCCGCAGAAGGGATGGTTGGCGAACGACCAGTCGACGTAACGCGCCAGGTAGAGGTCGAGGACGCCGTCGCCGTCGAGATCGGCCCATCCGGCGCTCGAACTCCAGCGACCGTCTTCGCCGGCGGGGGACGGGGCCCGCGTGAAGGTGCCGTCCCCCATGTTGCGCCACAGTTGCGGCACGCCGTACCCGGTGACGAGGAGGTCGGGGAAGCCGTCGTTGTCGAGGTCACCGACGGCGACGCCATGGCTGTAGAGCCCGTCGTCGACGATCCCGGCCGGGACCGACACGTCGGCGAACGACGTGCCGAGCCGGCTGCGGCACAGCACCGTCGCCGCCCCCGTGATCCGCTCGTCCGGCGTGAATCCCCCGCCGCCCGGGGCGACCAGGTCGAGCCAGCCGTCACGGTCGTAATCGAGCCAGCCGACGCCGCCACCGAGCGACTCGAGGATCGTGCAGTGCCCTGCCTCACCGCCGTTGGAGTAGGTGGCGTCGATCCCCAGCGCGGCCGCCCGGTCCTCGAGGGCGACCAGGGGCTGCGGAGGCGACGGCGCCGCGGAATCCGCGCCGGGGGCCGTGCGGGGCGGAGCGGGGGCGGTCCGCCCGCAGCCGACCCAGGCGGCCAGGAGCACCAGGGCCGCGCACCGTCCTGCCCGCCCGCTCATGCGCCACCTCCCCGCTCGGTGGCCGCGGCGGGGGCGTCGCCCCGGGACGGGCGGCGGCCGGGACGCTCGGCGGCGCCGGCACGGCGGCGGTGTTCGGCGGCGGGGCCGTCCTCGCCGCGGGACTCGTACCAGTCGGCGAGGACCCGGTGCGTGGGACCATGATCGGGGTCGTAGGCCAGGGCGCTCTCGAGCCACTGGAGCCCCTCGCGCTCGAAGCCCTCCTCGAGGAAGATCGCCCCGGCCTCCGCCCGGGCGCCGACGTCGTCGGGCGAGCCGAGGAGGTCGTGGGTGATCTCGGCGAGGCGGCGCTGCAACGCCGCCATCCGCTCCGCCTCCGCACGCTCCCGCTCCGCTCCCTCCCGGTCTCCGACGCGGGCCAGGACCGCGGCGTAGGAGAGCCGGGCCCGGGTGCCGCGCGGGTCGACCGCCACCGCCTCCTCGAGGAGCATGCCGGCCCGCTTCTCCTCCCCGTCCCCGAGCGCCATCTGGGCCAATTCGGTGAGCGCCGCGGAGGCCTGCTCCGGAGTGACATCGGTCGTCAGCGCGTCGAGATAGCGCCCGCGGGCCCGTGCCGGTTCACCGAGCCGGACCAGACAATCGGCCAGCCCCATCACCGCGGCCGGCTCGTCGGGTCGCACGTCGAGATACTCCCCGAAGTGCCGCCGCGCCTCCTCGAGCCGCCCGGTGTCGAGTTCCAGGCGGGCCGCGGCCAGCCGCGCGGTCTGGAGACCGGGGTCCAGTTCCAGGGCGCGGTGGTACTGTTCGAGGGCCTGGACGGGGTGGAGGAAGCGTTCCTCGACGACGCCGCTCCAGTAGGCGGGGAGCGGGTCGTCCGGTCGCCACTGCGACCAGAAGCCGATGCATTTCCGCGCGTCAGGCATGCGGTAGGCGGCGACGAATCCCTCGGCGAGTGCCTCGTAGCAGTCTTCGGCGTAGGCGTCGTCCTCGGCCTCGCCCATCGACCGCACGATCGGCTCCTCCACCCGGTGCACCTCACCACCCTGGGCGCGCGCGAGGAGCCGCTGGCGCTCCACGGCCCCGGCCGGCCACCCCGCGCCGACGGCGGCGGCGAACTCCCTTTCCGCCTCGGCGAAGCGCCGTTGCCGACGGAGCGACCGACCGAGGAGGAAGTGCCGTTCCGCGTCGCCCGACCGCGTCCTGCCCGCACCGAGCCCGGCACGGAGGAGCGCTTCGGCCCGGGGCCAGTCGCGGGCGGCCACCGCGGCACGGGCGGCGGAGAGATCGGCCGCGTCGCGGAGCGTTCCGCCCCACACCACGGCGATCACGAGCAGGACCGCGAGGCATCCCACCAGCAGATTCCGGCGCCAGCGCCGGGGACGACCCTCGCCGACCATGCTCTTCCGGACCGCGGCAGGACGGTCACGGACTCCGGGGATGCGTCACTTGCTGGAGAGTTCGAACGTGAAGACGTTCTTCGCGCCGTCGGCGGTCACCTCGGCGGAGAGCCCGCTGGTGTCGGGGCGGCCGTACTTGGCCGGCAGTTCCCCCTTGTCGCCGGTGGTCTTCTTGCTCTTGTCGTACATCTTCTCGTACATCTTCTTCATGTCGTCGGGAGTCCCGCCCGCCATCGGCATGGTGGCCGAGCCGGTGAACTTCGACACCGTGACCTTGTTCGCGCCGACCGGGGCGCCGGGCTGGCCCGAGGTCATGATCACGAACTTCCCCGACGCGTCGGTCTTCCCGTCGCTCGGCGGCCCGACCGCCGGCACGAAGCTCACCGTCGCATCGGCGAGCGGCTGACCGTCGAGCGTCACCGTGCCGGTGGCCGGATAGGTCTTGGGTCGCTTCGGCCCGCCGCCACATCCGGCCAGAGCCAAGGCGACTGCCATCACGAAGCAGCTTCGAGCGATCGGTCGTGACGTCACGTCGTCGTCCCCAATGTCATGTTGCGGACCTGCCACCCATCGGAAACCTCTCCGCCACGCCCACCGCGGGCGGCGCCGGCCCCTCCGGCGGGCGGAGGGGCCGGCGCACGACCCTGAAGGGCAAAACCTGACGGGACGCCCCGGGCGATCAGTCTTCGAGCGCGATCGCCCCGCCGTCCTTGCGACCACCGAGCCGCTGGTAGGTGGTGTGGTCGATCGTCTCGGGCAGGTAACGCACCGACCCGTCGCCGAAGAGGAAGTTGGCACCGCCCGGGTGCTTCGAGCGGAAGCCCCAGGAGTAGTTCCAGTTGCTCTTGGCGAAGCACTGCGGATTCGGCACCCGGCGGGCGGTGGCCTCCGCCTGCGAATCGAAGCAGGTGGTCATGGTGTTGATCGGCACCGTCGTCGAGGCGTGGGCGTTACCCATACCGTTGAAGCCCCACAGACCCTCACGGTGATCGTTGCAGTCGGCGAGGATCTCGCCCATGAAGATCGTCTTGCTCAAGCCGTCCGACACCATGTTGAACGACACCCCCTTCTGCTCCGTCACCAGACGGGAGAAGACGCCGGAGATGTCCTTGAAGTTCCAGGCGTTGCCATGGTCGGCCCCCCCATCCACGGCGGCGAAGCCGAGGTACTGGTTGCAACTGCCGTCGTTCGACGGGGTGCGCTGCGAGCCGAGGCTGCCGGAATAGCTCGACTGGAACCAGCCGTCCTGGTCCTTGATGCTGTCGTTGGAGGGGCAGCTCGCCAGTGGCAGCTTGAGATTCCGCAGCTGCAATCCGCTGCCGATGTCGCGGAAGCGTTCGTCGGCGCCGCTGTTGAGCTTGACCTTCGTGGCCACGCTCTGCTGCTCCATGAACGGCAGCACGTAGGCGTGCCACGACACCGCCGGCGCGCCCCACGGGTTCGCGGGGGCGCCCGAGGGGATGTACTGCATCGTGTCGTGGTGGTTGTGGAGGGCCAGGCCGTACTGTTTCAGGTTGTTGGTGCAACTGCTGCGACGGGCGCTCTCGCGAGCCGCCTGGACGGCGGGAAGGAGGAGGCCGACGAGCGTGCCGATGATCGCGATCACCACCAGCAATTCGACGAGCGTGAACGCCCGACGGGCGGGCAGAAATACCTTCGACATGGGAAGCACTCCAGAGCGAAGGAGGAACGAGCGGATGAATGGAATGGAATGGGCTGACCGATGAACGTGCGGACGTGTGCGGTTCGTGGTGGATGTCCGACGACGGGATGGGTGCGAAACCCGACCAAGGCTCCCCCCGAAAGGGCCGTCTTCCACCCCCGTCGCGGCACCGTGATCCCCGATCGATCGACCGGAGCGGCCCCCCGACGGAAAGCATCCGACTGACTGGGACATCGGTCCCCGAGCCGTGGCACTTCCCCTCCCAGACAACCCGGAATCTAACAATCGGCCGCGGACCGATGCAAGTGGCGGTGCGCGTTTCCCCCCCGCCGCCGGCGCGGCGGTGGCTCAGCGTGCGGCGGGTCGATTGAGCCAGACCCGCAGCAGCGGTTCGGGAGGGCCGGAGCCGTTGGAGACGAAGGTGCCGGCGACGATGTCCGGGCCCCCGTCGCCATCGACGTCGGTCACCGCCAGCGCCGCATGGTCGCAGGCGTCATGCTCGATCGAGTGGGGCCTCCACCCCCCGGGAACCTGCTCCACCCAGAGGAGCGCGTCGAACGTGCCGGAGGGGCGCCCCCCGCCGGACGGCAGCAGCGCACAGGCCACGAGATCGAGATCCCCGTCGCGATCGACGTCGGCGGCGGCAACCTGGGAAACGCCCGGCATCACGACGATCTCCTCCGGACGGAAGGCGTTCTTCCCCTCGTTCCAGAGCACGCGGATGCCGTGGGTGGGGCGGGCCAGCCCGCTGTCCATGGTGTCGCCGTTGAAGTGGAGGATGTCGGAATCGCCGTCGCCGTCGAGATCCGCCAGTTCGAGCCCGCTCGATCCCCAGGACGGGTCGGGGAGGCGGTGGATCTGTCGATGCTCGTACCCCCCCGATCCCTGCCGGTACCAGACGTCGACCGTCTCATGTTCCTGGGCGAAGGCGGCGACGACGTCGTCGAGTCCGTCGCCGTCGAGGTCGGCGACGCGGGCCGCGAGGCAGCCGTGCCGCGGATCGAGCACCTGCTGACCGGTGGGCGTCCCCCCCTGCCCCGCCCCGAGGAGCAACCGCAATGCCCCGGTGCGCCGCCACCCGAACTCGAGCACGAGCAGGTCGGGGGCGTCCCGGCCGTCGGCATCGCAGGGAATCGCCTCCACCACGCGGGAAAGACCGGTGCGGAGGGGCGAGACCATGCCCGCCTCTTCCCGTTCCCCGTCCCCGCCAGCCTCGCCCCCCCGGGTGAGCACGCTGACACCGCCGCGATCGTGATCCTCAGGCATGTACGAGCCGAGGTCCCCCACGAACCATCCGTCCGACCGGCCGGGGACGGGGGTGAGCCGGCAGGGGTGGCCGGTCCGGGCCAGGAGTCCGCAGGCGGCGCGTTCCCCCTCCAGTCGCCAGCGCCGGATCTCCCCCGACCGCATGTCGGTGGTGAGGAGCGTGGCCCCTCCGGCGGGGGATTCCGACGACCGTGTCACGAGCACCTGGGCGATCGCCGGACCAGCCTGGAGGGGAATCCCGCTGACCTCGGCCCTCTGGAACCGCACGGCGGCCGGCTCGTCGATGCGTTCCTCCGCCTTGGTGATGGCCAGCGACTCCGGGGCCCGCTCCTGGAAGTACCGGATCGCTTCCGCCTCCGGCGGCTCGGGCAGGTCGGTGCGGAGGCTCGCCCGGTAGAGATCGAGACCGAGCCGGACCTCCGCCGGCCACTGATCCCGGGGAAAGTTCTCCGACCGCGGCAGCGGGTGACAAGCGCTGCAGAATCGCTCCACCCGCTCCCGGGCCCGCGGGGAGAGCGGTTCGGGGGCGGACGGCGGTCGGGCAGGCGTGCCCGCTGACGACCGGGAAACCGCCGGGGTCGCGCCGATCGCCACGGCCGAAGGCCGCGTCGCCCCACCCCCGCATCCGCTCACCGCCGCCGGGAGAAGGAGGGCGAGGAGCGCGGCGCACCGGGCACCCCTCCGCGACGATCGATCCGAGCGCCGTCCGGCCACCACGTCACCCTCCCGCGGTCCGCCTCATTCCTTCAGCAGATCCTTGAAGACCTTGCGGACCTTGGCCACCTTGGGCGCCACCGCCCCCTGGCAGTAGGGCTGGAAGGGATTGTTCTCGTAATAGTCCTGGTGGTAGTCCTCCGCCGGATAGAACTTCGACGCCTCGGTGACCTCCGTGACGATCGCCTTGGGGAAGACCTTCGCCGCGTCGAGGGCGGCGATCACCTTCTCGGCGGCCGCCTTCTGCTCCTCGTCGTGGTAGAAGACGCCGGAGCGGTACTGCGTGCCGACGTCGGGCCCCTGCCGGTTGAGCGTGGTCGGGTCGTGGGTGGCGAAGAAGATCTCCAGGAGCTTCTCGAACGGCACCTGCGCGGGGTCGTACTCGATCTCCACCGCCTCGGCGTGGCCGGTGAGTCCGGTGCAGACCTGCTTGTAGGTCGGGTTCGGCACCTTGCCGCCGATGTAGCCGCTGGTGACCTCCTTCACCCCCTTGATCTCCTTGTAGACCGCCTCGGTGCACCAGAAGCAGCCGCCGGCGAACGTCGCCTTCTTCGTGCCGGCGGCATCGGCCGCCTGGAGGGGGTCGGGCGACATGGAAGCGGCTCCAGCGAGGACGAACACGGACCAGAGGGCCGCGGCGATCGGGCGGTGCACGGCACGGCCGCGTGGAGTGGGACGATCGGGCATCACGGGCTCCTTGGCGTGGGACCGGCGGTCGCGGGGGCGACCTGCGACCCGACCATTGTAGGAAGCCGCCGGGGACCGACGACAAATCGGAGCGGTTTCGCCGCCCATGCCCCGGCGTAATCGACGCCGATCCGCGGCGTCCGCCGGTACCACCGGGGTGGCAGCGGCCAGGCGAACGCCCCCTCGGGAGGGCGCTCGATCCACAGGCCCGCCGCCGGATCGGCCGGGATGCCGTCGGTGGTCCGATCGATGCCGAGCCCCCGGGTGACCCGTCCGGGACCGACGAGTTCCCCGGCCCCCCGCACGAGCACCGCCGCCGGCTCGCCGACCTCCCCGGTGACGATGTTGAGCATCCAGTGGATGCCGTAGCAGAGGTAGACGTACCAGCGTCCGGCGGGGCCGAACATCGTGGCGTTGCGCCGCGTGGGGCCGGTGCGGCCGTGGCAGGCGAGATCGTGGGCCCCCAGATACGCCTCCACCTCGGTGAGCGGGAGCCGGCTCACGCCGCCGTCGGTCCGGCGCACGGCGAGGCTCGCCCCGAGCAGTTCCCGTGCCACCCGATCGGCGGGACGGCGGAAAAAATCGGGCCCGAGCGGCGTCCCCGTGACGACCGGTGCCGGTTGGCCGACGGATGACGGGCGGACTCGCGGCACGGGTGGGCTCTCCCCTGGGAGCGGCGGGGACGATCGGGCATGATGCTCCCGTCCCGCCGGTTCGGCAAGCGTGCCCGAGCCACTTCCCCCCCGCCCCGCCCCGAGATCCCGTCCCACCATGGAAGCAGGCATCGTCGGTCTTCCCAACGTCGGCAAGAGCACCCTCTTCAACGCCCTCACGATGTCGAAGGCCGCGCAGAGCGCCAATTACCCCTTCTGCACGATCGAGCCCAACGAGGGGATGGTGAGCGTGCCGGACGACCGCCTGAACCGGATCACCAAGCACATCCCCCCGCAGAAGGTGATCCCCGCCGCGCTCAAGCTCGTCGACATCGCGGGGATCGTGAAGGGGGCGAGCGAGGGCCAGGGGCTCGGCAACAAGTTCCTCGCCCACATCCGTGAGGTCGACGCCATCCTCCAGGTGGTGCGCTGCTTCGAGGACCCGGACGTGATCCATGTCGCCGGCAAGGTCGATCCGGTCTCCGACATGGAGACGATCGAGCTCGAGCTGGAACTGGCCGACATCCAGCACCTCGAGAACCTCCTCCCCAAGGCGGAGCGCGCCGCGAAGGGGGCCGACAAGGAGGCGAAGCTCAAGGTCGACGTGATGAAGAAGTGCCTCGCCCACCTCTCGGGCGAGCAGCCGGTGCGGACGCTGGCCCTCGACGCGGCGGAGAAGGCGGCGGTGCGCGAGATCGGCCTCCTCTCCGCCAAACCGATCCTCTACGTGGCCAACGTCGACGAGGGGGATCTCGCCGGCTCGGGGGACCTCGTGACGAGGGTCAGGGCGGCCGCCGCACGGGCCGGCGCCGACGTCGTGCCGGTGTGTGCGAAGCTCGAGGCGGAGATCGCCGAGCTCGACCCGGCCGACCGGGCCGAGATGCTCGCGGGGGCGGGCCTCACGGAGCCCGCGCTCGCGGTGCTCGCCCGGGCCACCTACAAGACGCTCGGCCTGCAGAGCTACTTCACCGCCGGCGAGAAGGAGGTGCGGGCCTGGACGATTCCCGTGGGGGCCACCGCCCCGCAGGCGGCCGGCGTGATCCACACCGATTTCGAGAAGGGCTTCATCCGGGCCGAGATCTATTCCCTTCCCGATCTCGAGCAGTACAAGAGCGAGAAGGAGATCCGTGCCGCCGGCAAGCTCCGCGTCGAGGGGAAGGAGTACGTCATGCAGGACGGCGACATCTGCCACTTCCTCTTCAATCGGTGAGCGGGAGAGCCGCAGGCGTCAGTCGAATCGGCCGGATGGCGCCTCGTGCCAGACATCGTCGCCCCCCCGTCCGTCGCTCATGACCCGCCATCCCGCGGGCAGGGCGAGAAACCCGGGCAGTGCCTTTCCGGGTGCTCGACGCGGAGCGGCTGGTGGGAATCCTCGGCGTCGGACGACTCGTCGCCGGCATGGATGAACCATCCGTTCGCGGTCCCCGTCGGCCGCACCCCTACGCCGTGGATCGGAAACCGGCCGATCGTCTGGAATGCGATCCCGACCTTCGATCCCGGTCGCGGCGGAAGGAACGGCGCGGCATGGTCGCGGCAGAGGCACCGCTGCTGCGCTTCGTATGGCATCGACGTCGCTTCGACTTCCCGCTCACAGTCCCCCGCGGAGGAACGCGAGCAGGTCGCGCATCTGGTCGACCGACACCGTCTCCTCCACCCCCTCCGGCATGAAGGAGCGGTTGGAGGTGACGAGTTCCTCGATCTCGTCGCGGGCGATGTTCCGCGTCGTGCCGTCGGCGAGCTTCATCGTCACGCTCCCCCCCGCCTCGGCGGCGACGATCCCCGCGATCACCTCGCCGCTCGAGAGGACGCAGGTCGAGCCCTGGTAGCCCGGCTGGATGTCGGCGCTCGGGTCGAGGATGTTGGCGAGAAGCCGCCGTGGGGCGTGCTCGATCACCGTGGCGAGGTTCGGACCGACGTCGTGGCCGTAGGGCCCGCGACGGTGGCACGCGGCACAGACGCGAAGGAAAACGTCGCGGCCTTTCGCGGCGTCCCCGTTCCCTTCGAGCGCCGCGGCGTACGCGGCGACGACGTCGCGCCGGGCGGCCGTCGCTCCCCCGGCGAGGAGATCGCGGGCCCGCGCGGCGATGCTCGCGTCGGGGTGCCCGAGCAGCCGGTCGCGCTGCGGCAGCGTGAGGCTCCCGGGGGCGAGCAGGCCCGACTCGATCCGGCCGAGGAGGTCGGCGGTCCACTCCGGCCGCGAGAGCCACTCGTCGATCGCCCTCGAGCGGGAGGCGGGCCCGAGACCGGGCCACGCGCGTGCGAACGCGTCCGGCACGCCTTCCGCCCCCGATTGGGCGAGCGCGCGGAGAGTGGCGGCCTGGATCTCGGGCTCCACCTGCGGCACGAGCCACTCTCCGAGGAGGCCGACGGCACGGTCGCGCGTCCGCGCGGTCCGCGCGAGGAGCCTTGCGGCGGCCAGACGGCGTTCGGGGCTCGCGCCCGCGTCGGCCGCGAGGCGCTCGGCCCGGGCGAGCTCGCCTTCGAGCCCACGAAGCGTGGCCGGTGCCACCTGCATCGCCCACGGATCGGCCCCCGCCCGCTGCATGTCGGCCAGCAGCGGATCGAGCCAGCCCGCGCGGATCCCCTCCGGGACGGCGAGCGCCCCGTCCAGGAGCGCCGTCACGATCGTCCCGTCGCCCCGGGCCACCGCCATCGGCAGGATCGACTCCCGGTAGACGTCGGCCACCGCCGGGTCGGCCGCGGCGATCGCCCGCCACAGGACGCGTGCGTGCGGCACCGCGGAGGTCATCACCGCCGTGCGGAAGAGCGGATCGGCGGCCTCGGCGATCGCGATCCTCACGAGCGCCTCCCCCGCCTCCGCGTCGGGCCAGGCCCCGCAGGCGAGCGCCACCTGGAGGCGCACCTTCGCGTCGGCATCGGCGGCGAGGGCGGTCACCGCCCTGCGGACCTCCGGCGATCGGTCCTTCACCGCCGCCACCGTCACCGCCACCTCGCGGACGCGGGGATGCCCGTCGGCGAGCGCCGCCAGCAGCGGTCCGTCGGTGGGCGGGTCCAGCCGCGACAGCGCCGCGAGCGCCTGGGCCCGGGTCTCCGGCCGCGGCGAGGAGCGGACGATCTCCCCGAGACGCCTGGCCGCGTCCGCCCGGGCCGCGTCCGCGGAATCGTGGAGGATGCGACGCACGGCATGGTCGCGCTGCCAGGTGACGTCGCTGTCGAGCAGCGCCACGAGTTCCTCCGTCGTCCGCGCCGCCACCGCGGCCGCGGGGAAGCGCGCCGGGGGGGCGTCGTCGCGGACGACGCGCCAGATCCGGCCACGGTCGTCGCCGAGCCGGTATTTCGGCAGCATCTCGGCACGCCCCTCCGGCGGCAGCCAGTCGGGATGCTCGATCATGGCCCGGTACATGTCGGCGACCCACAGGGCGCCGTCGGGCCCGATCCGGGTCATCACCGGTCGGCACCAGCGGTCGTCGGAGGCGAAGAAGTCGGTGGGGCCCTCCTCCTCCGGCCAGCGCGACGTGAACCCCGGACCGTCGTCGGTGACTTCGGCGTGCTGCACGAGGTTGTGGAACGGCTCGCAGACGAAGGCGTGGAGCACGTCCCGCGCGGGGTCGCCGGGGAACAGGCCGCGCGCGGGATCGACCGTGGCCCCGCAGGCGCTCGTGAAACGCCCCGCTTCCCCGAACGAATGGAACCGCTTCTCGGGCGTGCTCGCCGGTCGCACCGGCGGACTCGAGGCCCCCAGGACGTGTCGGGTCGTCCGTTCGGGCGCGACCGCGGGGTTCCTGGCCGCGGCCGCCTCCGGGATCACCCACTGCCAGAGGGGATTCGCGTTCTGCGTCCCGAACCAGTGGCCGAAGGGATCGCGGTTGCGGCCGAACTGCGACGGCCCCGACTCGATCCACACCGCACCGGAATCGGGGTCGAAGCGGAAGTCGTGGCTCCCGAGGGGGTACTGCCTGCCGTCCCGACGGGACGTGATCACCGTCTGCGTGCCATGGCCCGGGTGATGGCCGCCGCTGGCGCACCAGAGCAGTCCGTCGAGGCCGAGGCGGAGACCGTTGACGCGGAGCTGCTGGTTCCCCTCCATGAAGCCGTCGAGGAGGACCTCGCGGGCGTCGCAGACCCCGTCGTCGTCGGTGTCGCGGAGGAAGAGGATCTGCGGCGCGGCGGTGACGATCACGCCGTCGCGCCACACGGCGATTCCGTTGGGAAAGGAGAGACCGTCGGCGAAGAGCCGGCTCGATTCGTAGCGGCCGTCTCCATCGGCGTCCTCGAGGCGGCGGACGCGGCCGCCGGGGGCGCCGTTTCCATCCATGCCGGATGGATAGTCGGCCATCTCCACGACCCACAGCCGGCCGGCCGAGTCCCAGTCGAAGGCCACCGGATCGAGGACGTCCGGTTCGCTGGCCACGAGTTCCACGCGGTAGCCGGGAGGCACGCGGATGCCGACGCGGGTCTCCTCGGGGCTCCGCGGTCCCTCGTCGGCTTCCGGCACCGGCACGGGGCGACCCGCGGCCTGCCCCGACGCCGCGAACAGGGCCGCGGCCTCCGCCGCTCCGAGCGGCCGGTCGAAGATCGCCACTTCCGCGAGGCCGCCGGAGAGCGGGGCGAAGTCGTCGTTCCGCGCCCCGAGGCGGAACTCCCGCGAATCCGCGGCCGTCACCTCGAGCGTCCCGTCGATCTCCGGCTCCTCCACGCCGTTGAGCCACACCGTCGCCTCCTCGCCGCGGCGGGCGACGACGACATGGTTCCAGGTGCGGGGAGGGATGACGGTGCGCCCCACGAGGAGCGCGTTTCGCTCGTTGCCGTCGAAGAGGATCAGCTTGCCGGCGCCGTCGGGCACGGCGCTGCCCGCGATCCCGAGATGGTCACCGGGAGCGCCGGCGGCCCCCTCGGGCCCGCGCGAGAAGAGGTAGGCCGCCACCGGACGCGCCTCGGCGGGCAGGTCGCTCCTGAACCAGAAGGCCACGCTCCAATCGGCGTCGAGGATGGCGTCGCGGCCGGCGAGGTGCCCGCCGCGGAGGGCGGCGCGGGCCTGCGGATGGAAGGTGACGCCGCCGCGTGCCGCCAGGTCGCCGGGCTGTCCGGCGAGCGTCCAGGTGCGCGTGGGGCCGAGTGCGGCCACCCGCGCGGCATGGTCCGCGGGAAACCCGGGGACCCCCGCGCGCCGGGCCTCGCGCGCCGCCTCGGCCCGGCTCCGGGCCTCGCGTGTCGCCCGTTCCGCCCCCACGCCCGACGCGTCCCACAGGGCGCGGATGGCGGAGGCGTCGAGCGCCCGCTCGAAAAGCGCGATCTCGTCGATCTTCCCCTGCAGCCCCGCACCGAGCACGATCGGGCCGGCGGCGCCGGTCGCTCGGCCATTGAGCCCCGCGGCCACGACGCCGTCGATCGCCACCTCCACGCGATCGCCGCGGCGCACCAGCGCGATCTGGTGCCAGTCGTCGGCCCGGAGCGGAAGGTCGGCTCGCTGCCCGCCGAGGGAGAGGACCAGCGCGTGCGACGCGTCCTGGCTGGCGACGAGCGGGTCGGCCGAGAGCCCGGTGCAGACCGTGCCGCGGCGCTCGGAGGCCCCGGAGGGCTCGCCGAGCCAGATCCAGCAGACGAGCGTGGCGTCTCCCCGCGGGGCGGCGCCGGGGAGTTCGACCGATCCGCCGGCGAGATGCACCGCTCGGTTGATCGTCCCCGGAGCGGCGAAGCCCCCCGCGCGCAGCCGGCTCTCCGCGCCGACGCCGCTCCCCGCTCCCACGCCGGGGAGGTACCGCGCGAAGCCGGGGGTGAGCCGCGCGGGCGTCCCCTCCGACCGCACGGGACCGAGCAGCGCCCCCTCGTCCTCGTCACAGCGCCAATATCCGGCCGGTTTCTCCGCGAGCACCGCCTCGGCCGCCGGTCCGGCCGGGTGGGACGGCGCCCGACGGGGCCTGCCGGTCACCTCCTCGAGCGCGCTTGCGAGCGCCTCGACGATCTTCGGCTCCGCCTCCACCTCGAGGCCGGCGGTCCGGGCGGGCCAGGTGGTGTACCCCCCGAGGACGTGCTGCTCCGGCGGCGGGATGTAGCCCTCGGCGCCGTTGGCGAGTTCGACGTTGAAGTGGAGCCGGGCCGGCGAGCGGGCGCGGAGCTTCAGTCCCGTGAGCGCGTAGACCTCGTTGGGCAGCGCAGCGATCGTCGCATCGCCGATGCGGATCGCCTGGACGAGGAGCTTCGTGCGCTTCCGCTCGTGGAGGATGAGCGCCTCGCGCGCGTAGACCTCGGGGATGCTGCGCGGCAGGTCGTCGGGGATCCCCGCGGCGATCGGCGTCGCCCAGGCCAGCCTCGCCGCGTCGGGGGTCCGGTAGGCGAGATCGAGTTCCCGCTGGGCGCAGGCCAGTGTGGCGTCGTCGCGGTACTCGATCCGCGCGAGCGCCTCGCCGGCACGCGCGGCCACCGCGGCGGCGTACTCGTGGATGGGGAGCGCGGCCGGCGCGGCGCCGTAATCCATCCACATCAGGTCCCCGCTCGTGCCCTGGGAAAGCGCGCACACGAAGGGGTCGTTCCCCTCCCCCGGCTCGCCCACGATGCCGGCCACCGCGCGGCAGAAATGGCCGAAGTAGTCGGCGGAGACGGCGGGCGAGCCGAAGTAGTGCTGGGAGTAGTTGGCGAGGACGGCGAGCGGCCTGCCGGAGGCGGCACGCACGGAGACGACCGAGAGCTGGGGATCGACCGGCCCCGACGGACCGATCACCTCCTTGGAGAGATGGCCCGGGTGCATGTGCGCGAGTCCCGTCGGATTGCCGAAGGGATCGACGACGCGCGTCTCCGGGCGGCGGATCCAGCGGCGGTTGTGGGTGTGGCCCCAGTCGTCCACGGCCGCGACGCCGATCGCCGCCGGCTCGAGGCGGTCGTTCGCTGCGGCGATCGCCCCGGCGATCGCCGCCGGGAGCCGCGCCGCATACCCGGCGTCGACGCGCGTTCCCAGGCAGCCCATGGCCGCCGGGGCCGAGTGGGTGTGGGTCGCGGAGATCATCATCCGCTCGGGCGCGATGCCGGTGCGCTCCGCCGCCAGGCGCTTCGCCTCGTCGAGGAGCGCGCGCGGCATCATGCACGAGTCGACGACCACGAGCGCCAGCCGCACCGCCTCCGCCCCCTCCGGGCCGCCACCGTCGTCGAGGACGATCGCCCGCACGAGGAGCGGATCGTGGACGCGCTCGGCCCGCCCCTCGAGGAACCCTCCGGCGACGATCGCCGGCCGCTCGGGGGAAAGGTCGCGCGGTGTGACGTCGACCGTAGCGGCCCCCGCTCGGAAGGATCCGGCGACGGCGTGCGGCGCGGCCAGGGGGAACCCGAGCAGGGCCACGAGCACCGGCACGACGGGAAAGCGACAACGGGCGGACATCGGGGATCTCCGGACTACGACGGCGGGAACGGTCGTCTGGCTGCCCTCCACCCCGTCAATGTAGACTTTGGGCCCGGGGAGGACCGTGCCATGATCGAGATCGGCGATTCGGTGCGCACCGGAGGCGGGATCGCGCGCCGGTCGTTCCTCCGCGTCGGCGGCGCCGGCCTCGCGGGAATCTCCGGGGGGCTCGCCCATCTGGCGGCGTCGGTCGGCATGCGGCCGACGGCCGGGGCCGCCGAGGCGCCCCCCCAGGCCGCCCCCGCCTGGCTGCGCGACCGATCGGTGATCTTCCTGTTCATGCACGGTGGGCCTTCGCAGTTCGAGACCTTCGACCCGAAGACGGAAGGTCCGTCGAACGTCCACAGCCAGACCGGCGTCGTCCCCACGACGATCCCCGGCGTCGCCTTCGGCTCGACCTTCCACCGGCTGGCGGCCCGGGCCCACCTCTTCAACGTCGTCCGATCGTTCGTCACGGGGGATGGCAACCACGACATCAAGCCGGTCGTGGGCTCGGCCACGAAACGGGCCAACCTCGGCTCGCTCTACGCCCGCGTCGCCGGAGCCACGCGCGCCGCCAGCGCGATGCCGACGAACCTCGCCCTCTTCCCCCATGCGGTCTACGGCGAGGCCGGCCCGCCGATCACGCAATTCGGCGACTTCGCCGCCACCGGCGACCTCGGCCCCGTCTTCGCCCCGGTGATCCCCGGTGCCGGCGGGGGTTTCCAGGACGACATGAAGCTCCATGTCCCGCAGGCCCGCCTCGGCGACCGGCGCGGCCTCCTGGCCGAGCTCGATCGCGGCAAGCGCTGGCGCGACGCGCTGGCCGTCCGCGGGGCCGCCACGATCCACGATTCGGCCTTCGACGCCCTGCTCCACGGGGTCTCCGACGCCTTCGACCTCGGCCGCGAGGACCCGCGCACCGTCGCCGCCTACGACACCGCGGGGCTCGTGCGCCCCGGGTCGATCGACCGGAAGTGGAACAACTGGAAGCACTACACCGACCACGGCCAGAGCATCGGCAAGCTCCTCCTCCTGGCTCGGCGGCTGTGCGAGCGCGGAGCCGGTTTCGTCACCGTGACGACGAGCTTCGTCTGGGACATGCACGCCGACATCAACAACGCGCCCATGCCGGAGGGCATGGGATACGTCGGGGCCCCCTTCGACCACGCCGTCGCCGCCTTCATCGACGATTGCGAATCGCGCGGGCTCTCCGACAGGATCCTCCTGGTCTGTTGCGGCGAGATGGGGCGCACCCCGGCGCTCAACGCCGCCGGCGGCCGCGACCACTGGGGGGGACTCGCGCCGCTCCTGCTCTACGGCGGGGGACTCGGCCGGGGGATCGTCCATGGCCGCTCGACCCGCGACGGTGGCCAGCCTTCGGGGGATGCGGTGACGATCCCGGACCTCGTCGCCACCGTGCTCGACGCGCTCGTCGATCCGGCGCAGGTCCGGCTCGTCGAGGGGCTGCCCCGCTCGCTGCTGGCCACCCTGGGCGAGGGGCGACCGATCGCGCTCGGCGGCTGACGCCCGCCGCCGTCCCGACGACCGCACGGCGTCAGTGCCGCGCGGCACCCGCCTTGCCGGCCACCTTGAGGTTCTCGGGGAGCCACTCCTCGTCCCCCTCGTCGGGGTTCGCCAGGGACTCCTGCGGGATCATCTCCTCCTCCTCGACCGGCCCGGCGCCGCCGATGAAGGAATACGCCACCGGGAGCAGCACGAGGATCAGCACCGTCGTCACCATCTCGCCGAACACCATCGCCGTCGCCATCGGGATGAGGAACTGCGCCTGGAAGCTCTTGTCGAAAAGGAGCGGCAGGAGGCCGCCGACGGTCGTCACGCTCGTGAGGAACACCGGACGGAAGCGGAGGCACCCCGCCTCGCGGAGCGCCACCTTCATCGGCCGTCCCTCGCGGACGCGCTGGTTGATGAAGTCGATGAGCACGATCGAGTCGTTGACCACGATTCCCGAGAGGGCGACGACGCCGAACATCGTGAACAGCGACAGCGGCATCCCCATGATGGCATGGCCGAACACCGCCCCCGCGGCGCCGAAGGGGATCGCCGTGAGGATCAGCAGCGGCTGCAGGTAGGACCGGAACTCGATGGTCAGGAGCACGAACATCGCGAAAAGCGACACCTTGAATCCGAGCCACAGACTGTCGAGCGATTCCTTCGTCTGCTCCTGTTCCCCCTCCCAGCGGACGCGGAGATCGGGGTAGTCCGCGAGAAGCGCGGGCATGAGCCGCGCCTCGATGTCCTTCGTCACCTGCGTGCTCGTCAGCCCCGAACCCTGCTCGAGGTCGGCGGTGATGGTGATCGATCGCTTCTGCCCGAGCCGGTTGATCTCGGCGTAGCCACGATCGACGTCGATCTCGGCGAGCTCGGTGAGCGGGCGGGAGACGCCGTCGGCGCTCTTGACGCGGACGTCGTCGAGCACGGCCGCGGAGCGACGCTCCTCGCGCGGGTAGGCGACCATGAGCTTCACCTCGTGACGCCCGCGCTGCAGCCGCATCACCTCCTCGCCGTAGAAGCTCGCCCGGATCGTGGAGGCCACGTCACCGAGCGACACCCCCATCGCCTCCGCCCTCGGCTTGACCTTCATCCGGTACTCCCACTTGCCCGGGCGGGAGTCGTCGTCGATGTCGATCACGCCGCGGTACTCGGCCAGGAAGGCCTTGGTGCGCTCCACCGCCTCCTCGAGATCGCGTGCCCCCTTCTCGCTCGAGGGCGCGAGGAGCTTGAACTCGATCGCCTTCCCCGCCGGGCCGATGTTCTCGGAGGCGAAGACGAGGCTGTCGGCGCCGGGGATCGACCCCGCGGTGCGCCGCCACTCGTCGAGGATCACCTCGCTGGTCACCTTCCTCCTCGTCGACTCCTCCAGTTCCACGCTCACGGCGCCGAGGTTCGAGCCACTCGACGTCGACTGCACACCGGGCTTCCCCTGCATCTGGATCGCCCCGATGGAGGAGTGGACCAGCGTCACCAGCGGCGGTCCGCCGGCTCCGAGTCTCGCCGCCGTCTCCTCCAGGGCACGCTCGAGGTGGACCACCGCCTCCTCGGTGACGCTGGCCGGAGTGCCGTCGGGGAACATGATCCGCGCCTGCACGCGCATCGAATCGACCTTGGGGAAGAGCGAGAAGGGGGTGATCCCGCTGCGGATCATCCCCGCGGCGAGCACCAGGATGCCGACCGCGCCGGAGAGGAAGAGCCACCTGTTGCCGATCGCCACCTCGAGGAAGGGGGCGTAGGCGTTCTTCACGAACCACTTGAGGGAATCGTCGCAGAAGCGCTGCACCCGTTGCACCACCGGGAGGATCGGATGCAGGGGCCAGGTCACGAAGCGGAAGAGGCGGAGGATGGCGGCGTCGTCGTGGGCCAGATGCCCGGGCAGGATGAGGATCGCCTCCGCGAGCGACACGATCAGGCAGGAGATGAAGGCGTAGGGCATGACCGCGATGAACTTCCCCATCACGCCCGACACGAAAAGGAGCGGGAGGAACGTCAGCACCGTCGTCATCACGCCGCTCACCACCGAGGGAACCACCTCGGCCGTGCCGTCGATCGCCGCCTGCACCGGTCCCTTGCCCATCTTGCGGTGGCGCTCGACGTTGTCGCTGACCACGATCGCGTCGTCGACGTCGATCCCGACCGCCATGAGGAAGGCGAACATCGAGAGCATGTTCAGCGTCTGGTCGCCCGCGAACATGAGCGCCCCGGTGCCGAGCATCGACACCGGAACCCCCATCGCCACCCAGAAACCGATCTTCAGGTCGAAGAACAGCGCCAGGAGCAGGAACACGATCGCCAGCCCCTGCGTGCCGTTGGAGAGGAGCATGTCGAGCCGCTCCTTCACGTCCTTCGAGGCGTCCGCCCAGGTGACGAGGTCGTACCCCTGCGGGACCCGGTTCCCGGCCACGTACCCCTTCACCGCCTGCACCATCGCCAGGAGGTCCTCCCCCGAACTGCGGTCGATGGACACGACGAGCCCCGGTCGGCCGTTGATGCGGTTGCGTCCCGCGACGTCGGCGAACCCGTC
>CAZMOU010000024.1:0-3995 GCA_964567835.1 uncultured Chitinophaga sp.
GCCTGACCCGGGGCGCCTGACCCAGGGCGCCGGACCCAGGGCGGCAGACGCGGGCGAGGACGAGGGAGGCGTTGTGGCCGCCGAAGCCGAAGCTGTTGCTCATCGCCACGTCGACCCGGCTCTGCCGCGCCACCCGTGGGACGTAATCGAGATCGCATTCGGGATCGGGGGTGTCGAGGTTGATCGTCGGGGCGATCACCCCCCGTGCCATCGTCAGGGCACACACCACCAGTTCGATGCCGCCGCTGGCCCCGAGCGTGTGCCCGATCTGGCTCTTCGTGCTGGAGATCGCCACCCGCCGGGCATGGTCGCCGAAGACGCGCTTCACGGCGCGGGTCTCGGCCTGATCGCCCAGCGGGGTGCTCGTGCCGTGGGCGTTGATGTAATCCACCTTCTCGGCCGCGATCGCCGCGTCCTCGAGGGCCATCGCCATCGCCCGGGCAGCGCCCCGTCCCTCCTCGTCGGGCTGGGTGATGTGGCCGGCGTCGCCGCTGGCGCCATACCCGCGCAGTTCCGCGTAGACCCTCGCGCCCCGGCGCCGCGCGTGCTCGAGTTCCTCGAGCACCACGACGCCGGCCCCCTCGGAGAGGACGAATCCGTCGCGGTCGGCGTCGAAGGGACGACTGGCCCGGGCCGGATCGTCGGAGCGGAACGACAGGGCCCGCATGTTCTGGAATCCCGCGAGCCCGATCGGCGTGAGCGCCGCCTCGCTGGCGCCGGTCACCATCACGTCGGCGTCGCCGTACTGGATCGCGCGCAGAGCGCTGCCGATCGAGTTCGCGGCGCTCGCGCAGGCCGTCGCGACGGCGAAGTTCGGTCCCTTGATGCCGTACAGGCTCGAGACGTGACCGCTGGCCGAATTGACGATCAGCTTCGGGATCGTGAACGGCGAGACCTTGTCGATCCCCTTGTGGAGGAGACGCTCCTCCTGCGTCTCGAACTCCCACAATCCGCCGATGCCCGATCCGATGACGACGCCGCAGCGGAACGGCTCCTCCGCGGAGAAGTCGATCCCGGAATCGGAGACGGCATCCTTCGCCGCCGCCATCGCGAACTGCGTGAAGCGATCGAGACGCTTCAACTCCTTCGGATTGGCGATGTCCTCGTTCTCGGGCACCCAGGGCACCTGCCCGCCGAATTGCACCCGGTAGCCGGCAACGTCGAAAAGGGTGATCGGCCCGACGCCGCTCTCCCCTTGGACGAGCCGATCCCAGACGGAGTCGAGCCGGCGTCCCAGGGGCGTGACGACCCCCAGGCCGGTGATCGCCACACGGCGTTTCATGGACCGCCCCGTCAGGACTGGTGCTTCTCGATGAACTCGACCGCCTGGCCCACCGTCTGGATTTTCTCGGCGGCATCGTCCGGGATGTTGATCTCGAACTCCTCCTCCAGCTCCATGACGAGCTCGACGGTGTCGAGCGAGTCGGCTCCGAGGTCGTTGATGAACGACGTCTCGGGGGTGATCTGGTCCTTGCTGACCCCGAGTTGCGACGAGACGATCTCTTTCACGCGTTCGAGAACGGAAGACACCTTTTGAATCCTCCTGACGTGGACGACCACGCGGATCGGCACGACGGCACGGGACGAATCGGACGCTGGTTCGGACGACGCTCGTGGGGCCGGGACGACCGACTGCCGGTCCTGACCGGGCACGAGCCGACAACGGAGAGTTTCGGGCGGAGGACCCCGGACACTGGAATCCCGTCGCGTGGCGAAGATATACCCGCTCCAACCCCAGACTGTCCAGACCGATCGATCGTTCGAATCCCCCCATCCTTCCAGACCGCGAAATCGGTCGCGGCGGCGGGCCGGAGGGCTGTGAGCCCGGGAAACCGCCCCGGGGGTTCGCTCCCGGCGTCAGCCGATGAGGCCGCCGTCCACGGTGACCACCTGCGCGGTGAGGTAGCCGGAGGAGGGGGCGACGAGGAACAGGACCGCGTCGGCGATCTCCCAGGCCTCGCCGAGACGCTTGGCCGGCACCCGCTTCTTGACCTCGTCCATGAGCAGCGGCCCCAGGGCCGCGGTCATGTCGCTGGCGATGAATCCCGGAGCGACGGCGTTCACGGTCACCTTCCGCCCCGCCAATTCCTTGGCGACGGTGCGCGTGAGGCCGACGAGCCCGGCCTTCGACGCGGAGTAGTTCGCCTGGCCCGGATTCCCGATCAGTCCGGAGACGCTCGCCACGTTGACGATCCGGCCGTAGCGCTGCTGCATCATCGGACGGCTGACGGCACGCATGAAGAGGAACGGGCCGCGGAGATTGGTGGAGATGACCTCGTCCCACTCCTCGTCGCTCATCCTGGGGAGGAGCGTGTCGCGCGTCACGCCGGCGTTGTTGACGAGGATGTCGACACGGCCGAGTTTCGCCACGATCGCCTCGACGACCGCGGCCACGGTCTCCGCCTTGGAGACGTCGCAGGGGAACGTCTCCGCCCTCCCGCCGGCGGCGCGGATGGCGGCGGCGACGTCGTCGAGCTTGGCGACGCTCCGGGCCACGAGGGCCACCGTGGCACCGTTGGCGGCGAGGGTCTCGGCGATCGCGCGACCGATCCCCTGCGACGCCCCGGTGACGACCGCCACCTGACCGGAGAGGTCGACGCGGAGGCGCGCGGGGCCGGTTGCGGCGGCTTCGGAAGGGGCGCTCATGGCTGGTCTCCGGGGCGGTGAGAGTGGTCGGTTCGAGGGCCCCGCGTCGCCGGGGCGGGTGCCGTCAGTCGATCACGCCGGCACAGGGAAGCTTTCTGTCGATCCGCTTGAGGAGGCCGCGGAGGACGCGTCCGGGACCGACCTCCCAGACCCTCGTCACCCCGAATCCGCCGGCGGCGGGGGGGGCGATGAGGCGTTCCATCGACGCCTGGAACTCCACCACCCCCACCACCTGGCGCGCCAGCAGTCGGCGGATCTCGTCGGGGTCGGAGTGGGGGGCGGCATCGACGTTGGTCACGACCGGGATCCGGGGCGGTCGCAGCCGCGTCCCGGCGAGCACCGCGGAGAGTTCGGCGACCGCGTCCCCCATGAGCCGGGTGTGGAAGGCCCCCGCGACCCCGAGAACGACGCACTTGAGCGCCCCGGCGGCGGTGGCGGCCGCGCGGAGCCGCTCGCAGGCGGCGGCGGTGCCGGAGGCGACGATGTTTCCGGGACAGAGGACGTTGGCCACCTCCAGCACGTCGGCGCCGCGGACCTCGTCGCACAATGCGGCGACCCGTTCGCGCTCCAGTCCGAGCACGGCGAGCATCGCGCCGGGACTCGACTCGGCACAGGACTGCATCGCCCTCCCGCGCACCTGCACGAGCCGGACGGCGTCGTCGAAGTCGAGGGCGCCGGCGAAGACGAGCGCGGTGTACTCGCCGAGCGACAGGCCGGCGGTGACGACGGCCCCGTCGGCCGCGGCCCCGTCCGGCCCCCCACGCAGCACCTCGAGGAGCGCGAGGCTGGTGACGAGGATCGCCGGTTGGCTCACGGCGGTGGTGTCGAGGCGGGCGGACGGACCGTCGCGGCAGACCGCGGCCAGATCGTAGCCGAGGATCGACGAGGCCCGGTCGAAGAGACGCGCGGCGGAGGGATGACCCTCGACCCAGGCACCGACCATGCCGACCGATTGGGCGCCCTGGCCGGGGAACAGCAGGGCGGTACGCGGGACGGGCGGGGAATCGGCCTGCGGGCCCGACGCCCCGGCGCTTCCAACCCCTGCGTCATCATCCGCAGCGGCCGCCAACGGTCATTCCTCGGTCTTGAGGACCGGCCGACCCATGTAGTGACCACAGGTCCCGCAGATGTGATGCGTGGGGACGGCCTTGCCGCAGTTCGAGCAGAAGGTCAGTTGCCGCGGCGTGAGGAAATCGTGGGCCCGACGGGATCGGGTCTTCTGGTTCGACTGGCGGCGTTTGGGAACGGCCATGGGATCACCTTGGAGCGGGACGAATCGAGCCCGAAAATCTAGCCGCACCGCCCCCCGCCGGTCAATCGACACCTGACAGTCGCTTTGCCGGCGGCCC
>CAZMOU010000024.1:4005-35299 GCA_964567835.1 uncultured Chitinophaga sp.
CCCGATGGGCCCGGGTGGCCCCCTGGACTAGAACAGTTTTCTCTGCGCCCCGCCCCCCGGCAGCCCCCCCAGGTGCTCCTCCCCCCGCGGGGTGAGCCTTCTTCCACGCGGGGTCCGGATCACCAATTCGCAGCGCAGCAGGTAGGGCTCGACGTCGTCCTCGAGCGTGTCCGGGGCGCTCGACATCGTGTGTGCGATCGCCTCGACCCCCACCGGTCCGCCGCCGAACACCCGGCGGATCGTCTCCAGGTAGCGACGGTCGAAGCCGTCGAGGCCGAGTTCGTCGATGCCCTGCATCTCGAGCGCCGTCCGGGCGATGTCCGGGTCGATCCGGCCCTCGGCGCGGCTGGTGGAATAGTCGCGGATCCAGCGGAGCCGGTTGTTCGCCAGCCGCGGCGTGCCCCGGCTGCGGCGGGCGATCTCGGCGGCGGTCCCGTCGTCCATCGGCATGTCGAGCTTCACCGCCGAGCGTCGCACGATCTCGGCGAGGTCCTCGACGGGGTAGTAGTCGAGGTGCTCCCGCACCGCGAAGCGGTCGCGCATCGGCTTGGAGATGAGCCCGGGCCGGGTGGTGGCCCCGATGAGGGTGAAGGGACGCAGCGGCATGTTGATCGTCCGCGCCGCCACACCCTCTCCCAGGGTGATGTCGATGCGGAAATCCTCCATCGCGGGGTAGAGGAACTCCTCCACGGCGATCGGCAGCCGGTGGATCTCGTCGATGAACAGCACCGACCCCTCGGCCGCGTTGCTCAGGTAGGGGAGCAGGTCCTTGGGCGCCGCCAGCGCCGCCCCGCTGGCGATCTGGAGCGTGGTTCCCATCTCGCGCGGGATGCAGGTGGCGAAGGTCGTCTTGCCCAGGCCGGGGGGGCCGTCGAGGAGGATGTGGCCGAGGACGTCGCCACGCTTGCGCGCGGAGTCGACGGCGATGAGCAGCCGTTCGTAGACGTCGCGCTGGCCGACCATCTCGTCGAGGCGCTGCGGGCGCAGGGCCCGGTCCTCCCCGCCCGGCGCCTCGTCGTCGCCATGGATCGTCGGCTCACGGTAGCTGCTCATGCGTCCAGTCCTCGCCGGTGTGCGGACAGCCTACCACGCCCCGTCGCGCCAGGGGCACGGGGTCGGAACGCCGGGCTTCAACGCGGCTTGTGCAGGGTGCGGTAGATCGCCTCGAGGGCCTCCTGCACGTCGCGCGGCTTCTTCTTCTCGCCGCGCAGGGCGTCGCACAGCCGCCTAGCGTCGGAGTCGGAGTGGCCGAGCGAGCGGAGGACCTCGAAGGTCTCCGAGAGGACGTCGCCGGCGACCGTCTCCCCGGGCGCCTCGCGTGCCACCAGGAGGGCGAACTTCGGCATCCGGCGCCGCAACTTGGCGATCATCCGCTCGGCGGTGGCCGCACCGATGCCAGGGAGCGTCGCCAGCGCCGCGGCATCCTGCTCCTCGATCGCCCGGGCGATCTCGCCCACGGGGCGGACCATGGCGCGGAGCGCCTTGCGCACCCCGACGCCGTCGACCTCGCAGAACAGGTCGAAGAACTCGCGCTCCACCTCGGAGAGGAAGCCGACGACCCGGGGGACGAGATTGCCGCGGCCGGGCGTCCCCTCGAGGAACTGGAGCGTGTGCAGGGTGACCGTCTGCCCCGACTTCGTCTGCAGGTCGCGGCGGACGAGTTCCGGCACGAGCACCTCGTGCACGAGCGGACCGACCACCACCTCGATCGATCCCGGCTCGACGACACCGAGCGTTCCGGTGATCCGCTTGATCATCGCTCCGACTCCTCCGGTGGGGCCAGCGCGGGTCGCGTCGCCCTGCGCGGCGGGCGGCGGAGGGCGATGCCTCCCTGACGGACGCGCAGGTGCCAGTCGGCGAGGGCGACCGCGAGGGCGTCGGCGGCGTCCGCCGGCTCGGGGCGCGTGGAGAGGCCGAGTTCCCGCTGCACCGCGGCCTGCATCTGTTCCTTGGCGGCCTGGCCGCTGCCCGTCAGCAGGCTCTTCACCCGGGCCGGTGGATAATCGTTGACCGTGAGCCCGCACTGGGCCGCGGCCAGGCAGATCACGCCCCGTGCATGCCCCATCAGGATCGCCGTCCGCGGGAACCGGGCATGGACGAAGACCTGCTCGATCGCCATCGCCGCCGGACGGAGGGAGTCGAGCACCTCGCGCACCCCTTCGTGGATCGTCGCCAGACGGGTCTCGAGGGAGTCTCCGCGGGAACGGACGGTGCCGGCCTCGACGAGGCGCACCGCGTGGCCACGGCACTCGATCACGCCGTAGCCGGTGGTGTTCAGACCGGGATCGAAGCCGACCACGCGGTGCCAGGCGCCACCGACGGGGACTCCATGCGCCCCGGCAGGAGGATCGGCGGATTCGGTGGGACGCGGCATCCGGAGAAGGGTACCGCCCGCCGCCGCACCGACCCAAGGGCACTTGCGGTGGAAGAGAAATACACCCCGCAGGGCTCGAACCTGCAACCTTCGGTTCCGTAGACCGATGCTCTATCCAATTGAGCTAGGGGTGCCCGTGCCGAGCACATGGGGAAGGATACCGCATCCCGACCGTTCAACCAAGTTCGCCGTCGTCGCGCCCGGCCGAACCGCCCCCACCGGGCCGCGCGTCAGCGGAGCCCGGGGAACCGCCATCGCCCATTCCGTCGGGGACGAGGAAGCCCTCCCCATCGACGGTGACCGCGTCGCCGAGGGTGAACCAAACCGCTTCCCGGAGCGTGGCCGGGTCGTCGCCGCGCCGTGGCGCCGTCGCCGCCACGACGATGCCGGGCCCTCCGGCGGCCGGGGCAGGGGGGGGGACCGGATCGTTTCGCAGCGCCTCCGGCAGGGTCCGCAGTCCCGCCCTCGATCGGTCTGCGGCGTCGGCCCAGACGGCGACCCCGTTGACGACCCGGCCGAGACTGTCGCCGCGACAGGTGGTCTCGTGCGCCGCCGACCGGGACGGCGGTGCGTTCATCGCGACGAGCCCCCCGAGCGGACCGGGAGCGAAGGCCACCACCGGCTCGACGCCGTGCGCCGCCAGGAAGGCCGCCGCGGCGGCGCGTGCCGCCCGGAGTTCTCCGGCCGCGGCGATCGGCATCACGACGACCTGCGGCAGGGCCCCCTCCAAGGCCCCTTCCCGCGCCGCAGCCGCCACCTGCCCGACCGGGGCGAGCCAGAGCGTGGCCCCCCGCGCCGCGACCTGGCGCAGGATCGAAACGCCCCCGGCATCGGGTGCGACGCTCGAGGCGTCGATCCCCAGGAGGGGCCCGCCGAGGAGCCCCAGGTGGGCGAAGAGCGGATCGCCGGGGGCGAGCGAACTGACCAGCCGGTCGTCCCGGCGCACCTGGCAGCAGCCGTCGAACGCCTCGGCCGTGGCGGCGAGCGTCCCCCAGTCGAGCCGGAGCCCTCCTTCGCCGACGACGATCGCCCTCCCCCTTCCACGGTCCGCGGGGCCGGGCACGGCCTCCCCGCGAGCGTCGAGGGGGTGACCGGCGTTGATGACGTCGACGGCGGACGAACCGCGCCGGAAACGCCGCGACCACGCGGCGAGGTCGCGCTCCGCATCGCGCTCGTCGAGCGAACGCTCCCGCACGGCCCGCGCCGAGAGTTCCTGGAGGGCGATCCGCGCGGTCCGGGGGGGCGTTCCGGGGGGGAGTGGTTCGCCGAACCAGAGCGTGATCGCGCGTCGCCGGCCGCCCGCCGGACGCGGCCACTTGGAGAAGAACCGTCCCTCGGAATGCGAGAGGGTGCTCCCCCACATGCCGTCGACATGGGCCGGCACGATCGGTGCCGCGATCCGCTCGAGCACCCAGTCGAGCCCGCGTTTGAAGCCGAGCAACTGGCCGGTGCGCGAGATCCCCCCCTCGGGAAAGATCCCCACCGCGTCCCCCGCGGCGAGCCCCGACTGCAGCGTCTTGAGCGCCCGGGCGATCGACTTCGGGCTCGGCTCGAAGAGGATGAACCGCCACTGGTCGGCGAGCATGCGGAGAAAGCGGCCGCGGATGTTCGGCCCGTAGACGACCATGCGCAGCGGCCGCGGCGAGGCGAGCGGAAGGAGGAAGCCGTCGAGCCAGGAGAGGTGGTTGCCGGCCACGACGACCGGACCGGCGGCGGGCAGGTTGTCGGTGCCGCGGACCCGGAAACGCCAGCCGGCATGGACGATCGTGGCGACGAAGAGTCGCAGCGTCGCCCGGGGTGCGCACCACACCGCCACCGCCACCGCCCCGAGCGACAGGAGCGCGAAGAGGGCGAAGATCGCGCGGGCCGACAGCAGCGGCGCGCCGGCCGGCCCGGACGGCGCCCGCAGGCCGCCGTACGCGAGCGACGCCAGGAACATCCCACCGAACAGGAGCAGGTTCGTGGCGGCGAGCACGCCGCCGAGACGATCGGGCGGGCTCTTCTCCTGCAGGTACGTCTCGAGCGGCACGTCGAACATGCCGGCCCCGAAGCCGAGGACGACGAGCCACACAAGCGGGATCCACGCCGCGACGCCGCCAGCCTCGACGAACCGTCCCCCGATCGCGGAAAGCGCCAGGAAGGCGACCGTCATGATCACCCCGCCGAGCGGGACGAATCCGAGATCGACCCTGGGGTCGGCACCGGCGGGTCTGGTCGCCAGCTTCCCGGTCACGACGCTCCCGGCGCCGATGCCGGCGACGAGGGCCACGAGGAGGGGAACAACCTGCCCCTGCGAGGTGGCGCCCGCCTCGTCGGCGTACTGGTCGACGTTGGCCTGGGCGACGGCACCGATGGCCCAGAAGAAGACGATGCCGGCGGCCGCGGCGGCCAATTCCGGCTGCCGGACGAGCACGCGGAGGTCTGTCCAGGTGCGCGCCAGGGCATTCCATGCCGGGGGAGCGTCCGGCGCCGCGGCGGCCAACCGCGGCAGACTCGCCGCGGCCACGACGCCCGCGAGCGCCGTGCCGAGGAGCAACGATCCCGCCGGAAACCCGCGGGCGACGGCGGTCGCCGCGGCCGACAGGGGTGTGGCATCGGCCACCCAGTTGCCGGCGGCGGTGCCGGCGAGCACGGCGACGAGCGACACCAGCGCGAAGAGCCCGTTGGCGGACGCCAACCGTGACGACGGCACCAGTTCCGGGATCGCGCCGACGATCGACGGGGTCA
Source organism: uncultured Chitinophaga sp. (assembly GCA_964567835.1). Lineage (GTDB taxonomy): Bacteria > Planctomycetota > Planctomycetia > Pirellulales > UBA1268 > QWOP01. The sequence continues at coordinate 9,107 of CAZMOU010000024.1, forward strand.
TGATCGCCGCCTGCAATCCGATCGCCATGACCGCCGCCAGGAGCAACCAAAGGCCCAGCGGGAGGCCGAGCCATCCGCTCCCCTGACCCATGCCGAGGGCGACGACGGCCGTCGCCGCGGCGGCGATCGCCACCTCCGCGACCTTGCACCAACGCACCACCACCGTCTTCGATCGGCGGTCGGCGAGCGACCCGGCGAGCCATGAAAAGAGGACGTAGGGCAGCGAGAGGCCCACCAGTCCGATCGTGAGGACGAGCGAGGCCCGCCCTTCCTCGACGAGCCGCTTGCCCAGCCCGATCGCCAGCCATTTGAGGGCGTGGTCGTTGACGAGCGTCAATCCGCGGACGGCCAGGAGCGGGAGGAACCCGCGCCCGTCGGCGACGGCTTCCACCCCGGCCGACGCCTTGTGCGACATGCGTTCCATCGTCCTCTCCGGGGCAGGGGATCGGTCCGCCGTTCGGCGACGGCCGCCGACGACGGGGGCGAGATCGCCCGCCGATCGTCACGGCGGGCCGGTCGTTGCAGCCGGGGCTCCCGATGACCGGCTCGGTGTGCCGCCCCGGTCGCCCCCTGTTCGAAGCCCGCGGAATCGGCGCGATCACCCCCACCCCACCCCGTGGCCGGTCCGATGCCCGGGGGAAGCGGCGGAAGAATACCAGAAGTTTGCCGCTCGGAGATGCCGCGGAGTATCATCGTTGGGCCCGATTCGTCGACTTTTTCCCGCCGTGAGGATCGACCGATGACCGAACCGACACGCTTCCTGGGCTCGATGTGGAACCGGGCTGCGGCATGGGCAGGCATGCCCAGGGGTCGCGGTGCGGCGATCCTCGTCGCGACAGCGCTCGTCGCGGCTGGTTCGGGGGCCTTCGGCCAGACGATCGTCTACCGGCCGATCGTCACCGGGTTCGCCCCTGCGGCCGGGCCGTACGTCGCCAACTACACCCCGGCGGGCAACTACGCCGCGGTGACCGCCTTCTCTCCGCCCATGGCCGCCGCGGTTCCGATGGCCGCGATCACCACGCCGGTGGCGGCGGTGGTGCCGGCCAGTTCCGTGGCGGTGACGAGCTACGCGGCACCGGTGATGACGACCGTCGCCCGGCCGGTGACCGCGGCCTACGCACCGTCGTACGCCGCCAGCTACGCCACGACCTCGGCGTTCGTTCCGGCGGGCGAGACGGTGACGGTCGCCGCCCCCATGACCGTGACGTCGTTCTACGCCCCCGCCGCGCCCTTGACGGTGGCGGCGCCAGTGGCGGTGGCGGCGCCGATGGCGGTGCCCATGGCCCCTGCCGCCGTGGCGGTGCCCCTCTATCGACGCGGACCTTTCGGAGGCTTGCGGCCGGTTCGCGCGGCCTATTGGCCGGCGTATTGAGCCGATCCCGCCGGGGTGGATCGCACCGTCCCCCGCCGTCCTCTCTGCCCTGCCGCGGTGCCGTTGCTATAGTGTCGCCGTGTTCCGGCTGGCACGACGCCGAGCGGCTCGTCGGTGCCCGTCCCGGGAGTTCCCCGAGAAAGGCTGGCATGGCGAGGACGGTCAACATCATCGGCGCCGGTCCGGGTGGACTGGCGTGTGCCATGCTCCTGGCGGCGTCCGGGGTGAGGGTGCGGATTCTCGAACGGCTTCCCTTCCCCGGCGGCCGGACGAGCACGATCGAGGCCCCCGGCGGATACCGGTTCGACCTCGGTCCGACCTTCTTCCTCTATCCGCGCGTGCTCGAGCAGGTGTTCGCCGCCTGCGGCCGCGATCTGCGGCGCGAGGTGGAGATGGTCCGACTCGACCCGCAATACCGGCTCGTGTTCGGCGCCGGCGGCGAACTCCTCGCCACGCCCGATCAGGAGCGGATGGAGGCCGAGGTCGCGCGACTCTCTCCGGGGGACGCGGGGGCCTTCACACGCTTCATGGCAGCCAATCGGGAGAAGTTCGCCCGCTTCGCCCCGTTCCTCGAGCAACCGTTCCACAGCTGGCTCGATCTGGCCACGCCCGATCTGGTCAGGCTGATGCCGCTCCTCAAGCCCTGGCGCAGCCTCAACGACGAACTCGGCTCCTTCTTCTCCGACGAGCGATTGCGGCTGGCGTTCACGTTCCAGTCGAAATACCTCGGCATGTCGCCGTTCCGCTGCCCGAGCCTGTTCTCCATCCTCTCCTATCTGGAGTACGAGCACGGCGTCTACCATCCGATCGGGGGCTGCGGCGCCGTCTCCGCCGCCATGGCCCGGATCGCCGCGGAGATGGGGGTGGAGATCCACTACGCGGAAGCGGTCGAGGAACTCGAGTTCCGGGGGCGGTCCGTGCGCGCCGTCCGTACCCCGCGCGGCACCTACGAGGCCGACGCCACGGTCATCAATGCCGACTTCGCCCGATCGATGACGCGGTTGGTGCCCGATCGCCTCCGTCGCCGCTGGAGCGACCGGCGCATCGGCAACACCCGGTTCTCCTGCTCGACCTTCATGCTCTACCTGGGGATCGAGGGCCTCTACGACGTCCCCCACCACACCATCTACCTCTCGGAGAACTACCGGGAGAATCTGGCCGACATCGAGACCCGGCACACCCTCGGCCGCGACCCGTCGATGTACGTCCAAAACGCCTCCGTCACCGATCCGACACTGGCCCCCCCGGGCCACAGCACCCTCTACCTTCTCATTCCCGTCACCCATAGTCATCCCAACGTCGATTGGTCGCGGGATGCGGCCGGATACCGCGAGGTGGCGATCGACCAGGCGGAGAGGACCGGCATCCGGGGCCTCCGGGAACGGATCCGCTACGAGAAGATGGTGACTCCCGACGACTGGGAGGAGGGCTACGAGATCCACCGCGGGGCCACGTTCAACATCTCCCACGACCTGGGGCAGATGCTCCATCTGCGGCCGCACAACCGCTTCGAGGATCTGGACAGGGTGTACCTCGTGGGTGGCGGGACGCATCCGGGCAGCGGTCTCCCGGTGATCTACTCCTCGGCGCGGATCACCGCCGATCTCCTCCTCGACGACCTCGGCCTCGAGGCCGCGGTCGCCCCACCGCGGGCCGTCCCGCAGGGGCCCGCCACGGCCCCGGTCTGATCGTCCGGCCGTCGCCGTCCTTCCACCACCACAGCCAGCCAGCCAGACCGTCGAGGAGTCCATGAAAGTCGCAAACGTCCGCAACCGGGTGGTGGTGGTGGGGGCCGGTCTGGGCGGACTCGCCGCCGCCTGCACCCTCGCCGCCAGGGGTTACGCCGTCACCGTCTGCGACAAGAATCCCTGGGTGGGAGGCAAGGCGGCCATCCTCTCGGAGCAGGGCTTCCGCTTCGACATGGGGCCGACGATCCTCACGATCCCGGGCGTGCTCGAGCGGATCTGGAGCGAGGCCGGCCGCGACCTCTCCTCGTCGCTCGAACTGATCCGCCTCGACCCGCAGTGGCGCAGCTTCTTCAGCGACGGCTCCGTGCTCGACCTCGTGGCCGACGTCCCCGCGATGCAGGACAGGCTCGACCGCCACGCCCCGGGGAGCGGTGCGGGCGCGGGGTATGGCAAGTTCATGGAGCTCTCGAAGCGGCTCCACCGCATCTCCGACGAGTACTTCTTCTGGCGTCCCGTCGGCGGGCTCGGCGACATGTTCGACCTCCGCCGCAGCTTCAATCTGGGCATGTTCCGCGAGGTGCTCTCGATGCGCCCCGGGAGCACCGTGGCCGGCACCGTCCGCGATTTCGTCCCCGACGCCCGCGCGGCGCAGATGTTCGACCATTTCACGCAGTACGTGGGGAGTTGCCCCGAGTCGTCGCCGGCGGTGCTCTGCGGCATCGCCCACATGCAGTCGCGGGACGGCGTCTGGTACCCGAAGGGTGGCACCGGCGCCGTGCCCAGGGCACTCGCGGAACTGGCCGTCGATCTCGGGGTGGAGATCCGGCCCCGCACCGCCGTGAAGCGGATCCTCGTCGAGGGGGGGCGCGTGCGGGGGGTGCTCACCGAACAGGGGGAGACGATCCCGGCGGCGGCGGTGGTGAGCAATTCCGACAGCGTGCGGACCCACCGCGAGCTGGTCGACGGGGCGCCCGCCGCCCGATTCCTGCGCCGGCGGAAGTACGAGCCGGCCTGCTCGGGCGTGGTGCTCTATCTCGGCCTCGACCGGCGCTACGAGCAACTCCTCCACCACGACTTCGTCTTCTCCCGCGACCCGCACGAGGAGTTCGACTACATCTACCGGCGCGGCGAACCGGCCCCCGATCCCACCTGCTACCTCTGCGCTCCCTCGGTGACGGAGCCGGAGGTGGCGCCGCCGGGGTGCGAGTCGCTCTACGTGCTCGTCCACACCCCCTACCTCCGCCCCCACCACGACTGGTCGAAGATGTTCGCCCCCTACCGGAAGCGGATCATCGACAAGCTCGTGGAGACGGCCGGCCTCGAGGATCTCGAGAAGCACATCGTCGTCGAGCGATTCCTCACCCCCCAGGACATCAACGACCGGTACCACGTCCTCGACGGGGCGATCTACGGCCTGGCCAGCCACGGACGGCTCACCGGCGCCTTCAAGCCCTCCAACCGTTCGCCCGACATCGAGGGGCTCTACCTCGCGGGTGGATCGGCGCATCCGGGCCCAGGGATGCCCATGGTGCTCATGTCGGGGTGGATCGCCGGCGACGCGGTCGACAAGGACCGGCTCGTGGAGAGGTCCGGCCCGTCGCGATCCCCGGCCTGACCGGTCCGCAGGAACCGCGCCGTGGCTGATCGGGAAGGGAACGACCGCGGGGGGAGCGACGAACTTCCCCCTTTCTCGCACACCCTCCACCATTGGTTCATGGTGTGGGTGCGGCGGATGATCCGCCGCCAGTTCCACGCCCTCCGGCTCCTCGACGACCGGGGCCCCGGTCGTGCCTGGCCCGCGATCGGCGCCGCGCCGGTCATCTTCTACACCAACCATCCGGGCTGGTGGGATCCGCTGGTGTTCTTCACCGTGGCCGACGAGCTCTGGCCGGAGCGGATGAACTACGGCCCGATCGACGCCGCGGCGCTCGGGCGGTACCGGTTCCTGGAACGGATCGGGCTGGTGGGCATCGAACCGGGCACGCGGCGCGGCGCCGCCCGCTTCCTGCGCACCGCCCGCGCGGCCGGACGCCGCGGGGACGTCATCTTCTGGGTGACGGCGCAGGGCGAGTTCACCGACCCCAGGCAGCGTCCCATGGTGCTCCGCCCCGGCGTGGCCCACGCCGCCCTCGCCAACGGCAGCGGCTTCGTGGTGCCGGTGGCGGTCGAGTACCCGTTCTGGAACGAGCGGCTGCCCGAGGCGCTCGTCGCCTTCGGCGACCCGATGCCGATGGGACGGGACGGGGAGGGGGGGGCCACGGCCGAGTCCTGGACCGCCCTTCTGGCCGCACGCCTGGAGGCCACCCAGGATCGACTCGCCGCCGCAGCCCGCCGCCGCGACCCTTCCCCCTTCCGCACCCTGATCGCGGGGAAGGCCGGGGTCGGCGGCGTCTACGACGTGTGGCGGCGGCTGCGGGCCTGGAGTCGCGGAGAGGCTTTCGATCCGTCGCACGGCGGCGGTCCCCCGCGACTCCGAGGCGATGCATGACCCCTGCCGAGATCCTCGCGGGCGACGGGGCGGTGCCGATGGCGGCCTGGGCGACCCTCCCCGCGATCCTCCTGGCCGCGTTGCCGGCGGCGATGACGAGGGCGAACCTGCGGAGCTTCCGCCGGGCTCCGCATCCCCCCGCCGACGCCCGTCCCCCGCGGGTGTCGGTGCTCGTGCCGGCACGCGACGAGGCGGCGGCGATCGGCGGCCTGCTCGATTCGGTGCTGGTGAGCACGGGGGTCGATCTGGAACTCGTGGTCCTGGACGACGACAGCCGCGACGGCACCGCCGATCTCGTCGCGGCCCGGGCGGCGTCGGACGGGCGCGTGCGGATCCTCCGCGGGGCGCCGCTGCCGCCGGGCTGGTGCGGCAAACAGCATGCCTGCTGGCAGTTGGCCGCCGCGGCCCGTCACGACATCCTCCTCTTCCTCGACGCCGACGTGCGCGTCACTCCCGACGGCCTGGCACGTGCGGTGGCCTTCCTCGAGGAGTCCGGCGCGGATCTGGGCAGCGGTTTTCCCCGTCAGGAGACCGGCTGCCTCCTCGATTGGCTGCTGCTGCCCCTGATCCACTTCATCCTCCTCGGATATCTGCCGATCGGGCTTTCGCGCCGCGACCCGCGTCCCGGTCTGGCGGCGGGGTGCGGTCAACTCTTCGTGACCCGCCAGGAGGCCTACCGGAGGGCCGGGGGACACGAGGCGATCCGGGCCTCGCTCCACGACGGCGTGATGCTGCCCCGCGCGTACCGGAGGGGGGGGCTACGGACCGATCTGTTCGACGCCGGCGATCTGGCCCGGTGCCGCATGTACGCCACCAGCGTCGAGGTGCTCCGCGGCCTCGGCAAGAACGCCACCGAGGGGATCGCGGCACCGCGGAGCATCCTCCCCTTCACGCTGCTGCTCGGCGGCGGCGCCATCCTGCCGGTGGCACTCCTGGCGATCGGGCTCTCCACCGGCTTCGAGCGTTGGCCGACGTGGGGGGTGGGGGCGGCGGTCGCGGCGGCCCTGCTCGCCTGGGTGCCGCGATGGCTCGGCGTGGCGAGGTTCGGCCAGAGCCCGTCGAGCGCCCTCGCCCACCCGGTCGCCGTGGCGACGTTCCTGGGGATCCAGTGGTGGGCCCTGACACGCCGCCAACTGGGCGGCTCGACCTCCTGGCGGGGCCGTACGCTCCGCCCGCAGTGAGCGCGGACACCCGGGGAAGCGAGGGCCGGACCGGGCTTGTTCAGTCCACGGCCCCGCGGGACAGGGCGTGCCTGGCGGCACGGGCCGCCGCCTCGGCCTCGGCGGCGGTCTCCGCCAACGCCGTGAGGTGCCCCATCTTCCTCCCCGACCGCGGGTCCGACTTGCCGTAGAGGTGGAGCGTCACGCCGCTCACCGCGAGCGCGGCGGCCCAGTCGGGCTCGCCGTGCTGCCAGCATTCGCCGAGCAGGTTGACCATCGCGGCGGCGGACCGGAGCCCGGTGCTCCCCAGCGGCAGCCCGCACACCGCCCGCACCTGCTGCTCGAACTGGCTCGTCACCGCCGCCTCGATCGTCAGGTGGCCGGAGTTGTGGGGGCGCGGCGCGATCTCGTTGACCAGCAGTCCGCCGGCTCGGGTGACGAAGAACTCGACGCACGCCACCCCCACCACGTCGAGCGCCTCGAGGACGCGGACCGCGAGCCCCCTGGCCTCCGCCGCGAGGGGATCCGCGAGCCCCGCAGGCACCGTCGAGCAATCGAGGATGTGGCGCCGGTGCACGTTCCAGGACGGTTCCCAGGTCACGGCATGGAGTCCGCCGTCGCCGTCCCGATCACCGCGGGCGGCGACGACCGACACCTCGCCGCGGAAGTCGACCCAGGACTCGAGGACCAGTTCCCCCGGCCCGAGCGCCTCCCACGCCCCGTCGAGATCGGCGGCGGAGTCGACCCGACGCTGCCCCTTGCCGTCGTACCCGGAAGCGCAGGTCTTGAGCACCGCCGGGAAGCCCACGCGGCGGGCGGCGGCGCGGAGGTCGTCGGCGGAGCGCACCGGCGCGTGGGGGGCGCAGGGAATGCCGTGGGCCGAGAGGAACGCCTTCTCGCGCCCCCGGTCCTGCGTCGTCCACAGGACCTCCGGACCGGGACGGACCGGGACGACGCGGCCGAGCGCCCGGACCGCGGCCGCCGGGACGTTCTCGAACTCGTAGGTCGCCGCGGACCAACCGCGGGCCGCTGCCACGAGCCGGTCGGGATCCTCGAGCAGGCCGACGTGGATCCGGTGCGCATGGCGCGCCGCCGGGCAGTCGGCGGTATCGACCACCGCCTCGACGCGGTAGCCCATCCGTCCGGCCGCCGCCGCGAACATCGCGCCGAGTTGTCCGCCGCCGAGCACGCCCAGCGTCGCCCCGGGGGGGATGGAGGGGGAGCGCGGGGCAGGGGAGGGGGAGGGCATGGGGGCCGCGGGGCGGCGCTCGTGCGCCGCCCCGCGCGATCGGTGCCCCGGGGGGGGGGGGGGGGAGCGGCCGGAGCGGCCGCCCCGGGGAGTTCCTCGGCGAGGACGCGCTGCGTCTGTTCCTCGCGGAAGGCTCGGAGGCGATCGGAGAGTTCCTCGTTCCCCAGGGCCAGCACGGCGACGGCGAGGAGCGCGGCGTTCGTGGCGCCCGCCGGACCGATCGCGAGCGTGCCCACCGGGATGCCGGCCGGCATCTGGACGATCGAGAGGAGGGAGTCGACGCCGCGGAGCATGCTCGACTCCACCGGCACGCCGAACACCGGCAGCGTCGTCTGTGCCGCGATCATGCCGGGGAGGTGTGCCGCACCGCCGGCACCGGCGATGATCACCCGCAGGCCGCGGCCGACGGCGCTGGCCGCGTAGGCGGCGAGTTTGCCGGGGGTGCGGTGGGCCGACACCACCTCGCACTCGTGCGGCACGCCGAAACGGGCGAGTGTCTCGGAGGCACGTTCGAGCGTCACCCAGTCGGAACGGCTCCCCATCACGATGCCGACGAGCGGGGCGGGCGGGGCGGGGGGACCGCCGCCGGCTTGGGGAGTCGTACGGTTCACGCGGTCTGGGCTCCGGAGGGATCCCCATCTTCCGCGGACCGGCACCGGCTTGCAACGCGCGTCGCCGCCGCCCGTTTGACGAGGGCGGCATGGCTGCCCGACAACCATGAGGCGCCCGTCCACGGGTGGACGCGGTGCGCGACGAGGAACCTGGCGATGGCGATGGATCACGCGATGCCCGACGTCCTGCCGGTGCACTGGCCCCCCGGCACCACCACCCCGCCGGCCGCCACCCTGGCGGCGCTCGACCGCGCCGTGACGGTGCTGCGGGACGGCGGCCTCGTCGCCATCCCCACGGAGACCGTGTACGGCCTCGCGGGGCTGGCGCTCGCGGACGGCGCGGTGGAGCGGATCTTCCTCGCCAAGGGTCGAGCGACGACCAACCCGCTCATCGTCCACGTCGACGGGATCGCGATGGCACGCACCCTGGCGTCCGAGTGGCCCGACGCCGCCGAACGGATCGCCCGGGCATGCTGGCCGGGCCCGACGACCGTCGTCGTACCGAAGGCGCCGAGCGTGCCCGACGCGGTCACGGCGTCGGGACCGACCGTCGCCATCCGCTGCCCGGACCAGCCGATCACCCGCCTCCTCATCACGAGGCTGGGGCAACCGCTGGCCGCCCCGAGCGCCAATCGCTCGCTGCGTCTCTCGCCGACGACCGCGGCCCACGTGCTCGAGGGCCTCGGCGCCCGCGTCGACCTGATCCTGGATGCCGGTCCGTGCGGACGGGGCATCGAGTCGACGGTGGTGGACTGCACCGTTTCCCCGCCGACGATCCTCCGTCCGGGTCCGCTCACGGCGTCGGCACTCGCCGCGGTCGTGGGCGCCGCGCCGCAGGGCCTGGGCAGCGCGGCGCCGCCCGCCGATGGTCCGGCGCGCTCGCCGGGACAGGCGACGCGCCACTACGCGCCGCGGACCCCCCTCGAGGTCTCGGCGTCTGCCGCGGAGCGGGTCGAGGCGCTCCTGGCCGAGGGGCGGCGCGTGGGCTGGCTGACGACGCGCGGCGCCGACGCCCGCACCCGTCGCATCGCCCGCTCCCCGGAGGTGGTCGTCGTGCCGCTGCCGGACGACCCGGATGCCCAGGGATCGATCCTCTACGCCATGCTCCACGCCGTCGACAAGCGGTCGCTCGACGTCATCGTCGTCGATGCCCCGCCCGAAACCGACGCCTGGCACGCCATCCGCGACCGCCTCACCCGGGCCGCGGCGCAGGGCCCGACGCCGGACGAAGACCACGACGCGTGAGCGGTTCCGGGCCGGCGCGACCGGCCCGCCCGGGGCGGGCGACGCCGTCGTCGGGCGGCGGACCGTTCAGGCGGCGGCCGGGGCGAGGATGTCGGCCAGCGCGCCGGCGAGATCGGGATAGTGGAAGCGGAACCCGCTCTCGAGCGCCGCCCGCGGAACGACGCGTTGCGAATCGAAGAGCACCTTGGCGAACTCGCCGAAAGCCAACCGGAGGCCGAAGTAGGGGGCCGGCAGGAACGCCGGTCGGTGGAGTTGCCGGGCGAGCGCCTTGGTGAACTCGACGTTGCGGACCGGGTTCGGGGCGACGGCGTTCATGGGACCGACGAGCGTGGCCGTGGCGGCGGCATGGAGGTAGAGCCGGGCGAGATCGGTGACGTGGATCCAGGGCATCCACTGTCGGCCGCTTCCGAGCGGCCCTCCCGCGCCGAGCTTGAAGGGAAGGAGCATGCGCTGCAGCGCTCCCCCCCCCGCACCGAGCACGATCCCCGTCCGCGCGGCGACCACGCGCATCCCCAGGTCGCGGGCCGCTTCGGCCTCCTTTTCCCAGGCGACGCAGACGTCGGCGAGAAAGTCGTGGCCGGGCCCCTCCGCCTCGGTCAGTTCATCGTCGCCGCGGTTCCCGTAGAAGCCGACCGCGGAGGCGGACACGAGCACCGGGGGACGCGCGGCACAGGCGGAGAGCCCGGCGACGAGATGCCGCGTGCCGACGGTGCGGCTCTCGAGGATCCGACGCTTCTGGGCCGCCGACCAGCGTGCCTCGGCGACCGACTCCCCCGCCAGATGGAAGACCGCGTCGACCCCCTCGAACGCCTCCGCGGGGGGCGGCCCGGCGAGCGGGTTCCAGGCGACGATCCGACCGGCCCGCGCCCCGAGCGTCGCCGACGCCCGCCGGGTGTCGCGCGTGAGCACGACCGGACGGTCGAGGTGCTCGAGGAGCCGCCTGCCGACGAAACCTGTCGCTCCGGTGACCAACGCCCTCATGTTCTCCTCCGTCGCAGCAATGACGCGGCGCACCGCCGACCGTCGGGAAAAAAGACCTGCCCTCCACGAGGGCGGGGAAGTATAAACACGAGTCCCCCCTCCGGCCTCCCACCCGCGCCCTGGATTCCCCCCTTGCCCTCCCCGCCCCGGGCGGATCGGCTGCCGCGTCGACCGGCGGACCGACCGTCACGTCTCGCGGGGCTCGTCGCCCGCGGTCTTCCGCCGCGCGCCGGGCTCCGACGCGATCTGTGGATCTCCACCGCCGACGCCACCGCCTACAGCGTGATGGTCGGCTGCGGGGAGCACTACATCCCCGCCTTCGCGCTCGCGCTCGGGTTCGGGCCGGTCGCGATCGGCCTCGTGGCCTCCGTGCCGCTCTTCGCCGGCGCGCTGCTCCAACTGGTCACGCCGCTCGCAGTCCGCCGCCTGGGCACGAATCGCGGCTGGGTGGTGGCGACGACGGCGGTGCAGGCCGCGAGTTTCGTGCCGCTGGTGTGGTGGGCGCTGCGCGGTCATGCCCGGCTCTGGGAACTGCTCCTGGCGGTGAGCGTCTACTGGTCCGCCGGCATGGCCGGATCCCCGGCGTGGAACGCCTGGATGGGTGCGGTGGTGCCGGAGAGGATGCGCACCCCCTACTTCGCCCATCGCAGCCGCTTGAGCCAACTGGCCGTCCTGGTGGGCTTCGTCGCCGGCGGCCTCGCCCTCGAGCACGGGCAGCGATCGGGGACGGCCCTGTGGATGTTCGCGGTCCTGTTTTCGGTGGCCGCGGCCTGCCGCGTCGTCTCCACGCTCTGCCTCGCCGCGTGCCGGGAATTGAAACGGCCCGAGACCGGTCCCTCCGCGCGGCTCGCCCGGGAGCATCGCTCGGTCGCCGACACGCTCGCCGCGGGATGGACGAAACTCCGCTCCGTCGCCGGCACACCGGCGGGCACCCTGGTCACCTACCTGTGGTCGATCACGTTCGCCTGCCAGTTCTCGGCCGCCTACTTCACCCCCTACATGCTCGAGGACCGGGGCTTCACCTACCTCTCCTACATGCTCGTGGTGTCGGTGAACTTCCTCGCCCGGGCGATCGTCCTGCCGGCACTGGGCCGGCTCGGCAGCCGCATCGGCAGCCTGGGCCTGCTCTGGCTGGGGGGCCTGGCGATCGCGCCGCTGACGCTCTTCTGGCTCGTGTCGGCCGACCTGCGCTGGCTCGTCGGCATCCAGTGCCTGGCAGGCGCGTCGTGGGCCGCCTACGAACTGGCGGTGGTGCTGCTCTTCTTCGAGACGGCGTCCCACCGCGAGCGCACCGGCGTGGTGACCGTCTACAACCTCGGCCACGCCACCGCCTGGGTCGCCGGGGCGGCCTGCGGCGGCATGCTGCTGCGGAGCATGGGGGAGGATCGCACCGCCTACTTCACCGTCTTCGCCGTCTCCGCCCTGCTGCGCGTCCTGGCGATCCCGCTCCTGCGCCGCGTCCACCTCCCCAAGCCGCCGGGGGCGGCGTCGGTGGCCGCGGACACCCGACCGGAGGCCCTGCCGGGCGCGGGGGAGATCCCATCGACAGACACGCTCACCTCGGCCGGCAAAGAGGACGCCGCCGGGGCGGCGCGTTCGGTCGGCGCCGCGGGGGCCTCGCCGGCGCGGATCCGACCCGGGGGACGCAGCGTCGCCTGACGCCCCCGGCGATCGGCGCCGCTCATCCGGCGTGCGGATGGAGCCGCGACGGGGACCCGAGGGCCACGCGGTTGACCGCCGCCAGGAACGCTTTCGCCGACGCCTCGAGCGAATCGGTCGACACGCCGCGGCCGCGGAAGGTCTGGCTGCCGGTCTCGGCGCCGGCCGGCTGCAACTCGACGGTGACCTCGGCCTGGGCGTCCTTCCCCACCGTCACCGCCTGGACACGGAAGTCGCGGCAGACGGTGGTGATGCCGGTGAGCTTCTCGATCGCCAGGAAAATGCCGTCGATGGGGCCGTCCCCCTCGTTCACCTCCACGCTCCGCGCCTCGCCCCCGTGGGCCACCGTGAGGACGACGCGGGGCGACTTCCCGCTCGAGCAGACGATGTCGTACCCGCAGAAGGTGAAGCGCTCGGGCAACTCGGCGAACTGATCCTCGCACAAGGCCGCGATGTCGCCGTCGTACACTTCCTTCTTCCGGTCGGCGAGCACCTTGAAGCGGTCGAAGAGCGTCTGCAGCTGCTCCGCGGTGAGCTGGTAGCCGAGCGCCTTGGCCCTGTCGGCGAGGGCGGCGCGGCCGCTGTGCTTGCCGAGGACGAGGTCGGTGCGTTCGAGCCCCACGTCCTCCGGTCGCATGATCTCGTAGGTGCTCCGCTCCTTGAGCATGCCGTCCTGGTGGATCCCCGACTCGTGCGCGAAGGCGTTGCGGCCGACGATGGCCTTGTTACGCGGCACCTGGATACCGGTGATCGTGGCCACCAGCCGGCTGGTGGGGACGAGCTTCTGGGTCACGATCCGCGTCTCGCAGCCGAAGTGGTCGCGCCGTGTCCGCAGCGCCATCACCACCTCCTCGAGCGAACAGTTGCCCGCCCGCTCGCCCAGTCCGTTGATCGTGCACTCCACCTGGCCCGCCCCCGCCTCGACGGCCGCGAGGCTGTTGGCGACGGCCAGTCCCAGATCGTCGTGGCAGTGGACGCTGATCACCGCACGGTCGATTCCCCGGACGCGCTCGCGCAGCGTGCGGATGACGCGGTGCATCTGATCCGGGGTGGCGTAGCCGACGGTGTCGGGGATGTTGACGGTGGTGGCACCGGCGTCGACCGCCGCCTCGACGACGCGGCAGAGGAAGGCCAACTCCGTCCGGGCGGCGTCCTCCGGGGAGAACTCGACGTCCGGGCAGAGGGCCCGGGCACGCCTCACCCCGGCGACCGCCCGGGCCACCACCTCGTCCTCCGTCATGCGCAGCTTGAACTCGCGGTGGATCGCGCTGGTGGCCAGGAAGACGTGGATCCGCGGGCGCTCCGCGACCCGCAGCGCCTCCCAGGCCCGGTCGATGTCGCCGTCGTTGCAGCGCGCGAGCCCGCACACGACCGCCCCGCGGATGCTCGAGGCGATCTCCCGCACGCTGGCGAAATCGCCGGGCGAGGCGACGGGGAACCCGGCCTCGATGACGTCGACGCCGAGCTGGAGGAGGGCCTGCGCGATCTCCATCTTCTCCGTGAGGTTCATGCTCGCGCCCGGCGACTGCTCTCCGTCGCGGAGCGTGGTGTCGAAGATGCGGATGGGGCGCGCGGTCGTCATGGTGGATCGGGAGGGGAAGGAGCCCGCCCCGGCCTCGGCACGGCGGACGGGGCAGGGCAGGGCGGGGCGATCGCATCGATGCCGCCGGGGCGGCGTCGCGTTCCGAGCAAACCGGTCAGTATAGGGGCGGGCGAACGGTTGTGTAGAATCGCTTTCGGGGCATTCCCGGCCCCCCGTTCCTCCGGATGCCGTCATGTCAACCACCGCCGCAGAGCCGCGCCCCACCGGCGTCGTCCGACCAGGGCGGCAGGGCGCGGCCGGTGCGGGCGAGCGGCTGCGTCGTTCGCTCGTCGCCGGCCTGCTCTTCGCCCTCGGGGGCCTCGCCTGGTGGTGGCTGGCGACCCACCACTTCACCGGCGCCGACGCCCACCCGGCTGCGACACCGCGGGGGGATCGCGGGGCGGAGGGTCTCGCGGAGGAGGTCGGCATCCCTCCCGTGGCCGTGGCGGCCGCGGGCATCGAGACCGCGCCGGTGGTCCGTCGGCCGCTCCGCGACCACCTCACCGTGCCGGGAAGGATCGATTACGACGCCCGCCTGCGACTCGACTACGCCGCGCCGGTGGGGGGCATCATCTCGCAGGTCCTCGTGCAGGTCCGCCAGCGTGTCGCCAAGGGGGACGCCCTCGCCGAGATCTCGAGCCCCGAGGTCGGCATGGCGCGCGACGAGATCCGGCGGCGGGAGGACGAGCGGGCCATCGCCCGCAAGGCGGCCGAATGGGCCACCACGGTGTCCGACAACGTCGACGCGCTCGTGGAGACGCTCGCGGCCCGCCCTCTCCTCGCGGAGGTGGAGGAGGGATTCAAGGACCGCGTCCTGGGGCAATACCGGGAGAAGCTCCTCGCCGCCTATTCGCGGCTGGTGTTCGTGGAGAAGGTGATCGTCGGCACCAGGTCGCTGGGGGAGGGGGCCGTGTCGGCCCGGCTGGTGGAGGAGCGGACGAGCAACCTCGAGGTGGCGCGGGCCAACTTCGCCGCGGCCTGCGAGGAGTCGCGGTTCGAGACACGCCAGGAGCGCGACCGGACGAGGGCCTCGCTCGCCTCGGCGGACCGTCTCGTGGAGGTGTCGCGCGAGTACCTGCGCACGCTGGTCGGCAGCCGGCTGGGGGCCGAGGCGACGGCGCTGCTCGACGCCGGCGAGAACGGCGAGGGCAGCCCCGGCGACTCGTCGTCGCTGTCGACGCTCGTCCTCAAGACGCCGTTCGACGGCGTCGTCGAGGACGTGTTCGTGTCCCGCGGGGAGCGGGTCCAGGCGGGCGATCCGATGTTCGTCGTCGCCGACACGCGGCGTCTCTGGGTCCGCGCCCAGATCCACGAGCGCGAGTGGACCGCCGTCGAGGTGGCGGTGGGCCAGGAGATCGACGTGGTGGTGCCGGGTGCGGAGCGCCACGAGGCGGTGGCCAGGGTGCACCATGTCGGCGCGACGGTGGAGGCCGATTCGCGGAGCGTCCCTCTGGTGGCCGAATTGTCGAACGCCGACGAGGACGCCCATCTCAAGCCGGGGATGTTCGTGTGGGTCGATCTCCCCCAGGGAGCGGTCCGCGACGCGCTCGTGGTGCCCGCGGCCGCCGTGATGCGCCACGAGGGGCGGACCTTCGTCTTCGCCCCCCTCGGCGACAACCGGTACCGGAGGATCGACGTCACCACCGGCATCGAGACGGGCGACGACGTGGAGATCGTCTCCGGTCTCGACGCGGGCCAGCCGGTGGTCATCGCCGGCGGCTTCGTGCTGAAGAGCGAGCTGCTGCTCGAGAAGGACGACTGAACGACCCCGCGGGGTGGGAACGACCCTGTGGGCGCGGCAAGGGGGGTGGGCGAGTGCTGTCCGGCCTGATCGAGTGGTCGTTGTCGAACCGGGCTCTCGTCCTCTGCCTGTTCGTCCTCATGGCGGTCGGCGGCGTGTGGTCCGCCACCCACATCCCGGTCGACGCCGTGCCCGACCTGGTGAACGTCCAGGTGCAGGTGGTGACCGAGGCGGGCACGATGTCGCCGCTCGAGGTGGAACGCTACGTCACCTATCCGGTCGAGCTGGCGATGAGCGGGCTGCCGCACGTCGAGGAGATCCGCAGCATCTCCCGCTTCGGCATCTCGCTGGTGACGGTCGTGTTCCGCGAGGGGACCGACATCATGCTCGCCCGCCAACTCGTCGCCGAACGGATCCCCGAGGCCAAGGGGCGCATCGCGGTCGGTCACGGCGATCCGAAGCTCGGGACCCTGAGCACCGCGCTCGGCGAGATCCTCCAGTTCGAGGTCCGCGGCAGCGGCCACGACCTGATGACGCTGCGGAGCATCCTCGAGTGGGACATCGCCCCGGCGATGCGCGAGGTGCCGGGGGTGACCGACATCAACTCCCACGGCGGCTACGCCAAGAGCTACGAGGTCCGCGTCGATCCCGACCGCATGAGTGCCCAGGGCGTGACCCTCGGCGAGGTGCTCGCGGCGCTCGAACGCAACAACGAGAGCACCGGCGGCGGCTACGTCGTCAACAACGGCGAGCAGCGGTTCATCCGCGGCAACGCCCTCCTCCGCGGCGTGGAGGACATCGAGAAGGTGGTGGTGCGCAGCCCCTCCGGCGGCGTGCCGGTGCTCGTGCGCAACATCGGCGAGGTGTCGATCGCGCCGCTGGTGCGCCAGGGGGCGGCGACGCGGGACGGCCGCGGCGAGGTGGTCACCGGGATGGTGATGATGGTGCGCGGGGAGAACAGCCGGCGCGTCGTCGAGGCGGCGAAGGCCAGGCTCGAGATGATCCGGCACACGCTCCCCGCGGGCGTCGACGTCGAGATCGTCTACGACCGCTCCGAGCTCATCGCGCGGACGCTCGACACCGTCCTCCACAACCTCGCCGAGGGGGGATTGCTCGTCATCGGCGTGCTCCTCCTCCTCCTCGGCAACGTCCGGGCCGGCCTGATCGTGTCGCTGGCGATCCCGCTCTCGATGCTCTTCGCCTCGAACCTGATGTGGGCCGCCGGCATCCCCGCCAGCCTCATGAGCCTGGGGGCGATCGACTTCGGGCTGGTCGTCGACAGTTCGGTGATCATGGTGGAGAACTGCGTCCGCCGCCTGGGCCTGGCGGCGCCGGGGGAGTCGAAGCTGGACATCGTCCGCGACGCCGCCATCGAGGTCCGCGGACCGACCATGTTCGGCGAGCTGATCATCGCCGTCGTCTACCTCCCGATCCTGTTCCTCGAGGGGACGGAGGGAAAGCTCTTCCGTCCCATGGCGCTCACGGTGCTCTTCGCGCTCCTCGGGTCGCTGGTCATCTCGCTGACGCTCATGCCGGTCCTGGCCGCCACCTTCCTGCGCCACGAGCCGGAGCACGAACCGCTCCCGATGCGGATCTTCCACCGCCTCTACCGTCCGGTCGCGACGTTCGCCGTCTGGCATCCGGTGTGGATCACGCTCGCCGCGGCGGCCCTCGTGGCGGCATCGGTGCCGGTGGCGGCGCGGCTCGGGAGGGAGTTCATGCCGCGGCTCGACGAGGGGGATCTGCTCGTGGAGGTGGTCCGCCTGCCGAGCGCCACCCTCGAGGATTCCGTCCCCATCACCACGCGCATCGAGAAGGTGCTGGGGGCCTTCCCCGAGGTCCGCACGGTGTTCAGCAAGACCGGCCGCCCCGAGATCGCCAACGACATCATGGGGGTGCAGCAGACCGACGTGTGGGTGATGCTCCGGCCCCGGAGCACGTGGCCGCGTCAGCTGGCGCGCGACGAGCTCGTGGAGCGGATGTCGGCGGCCCTGGCCGCGGCGATCCCCGGTGCCAATTTCGGCTTCAGCCAGCCGATCGAGATGCGCGTCGACGAGCTCGTCGCCGGGGTCAAATCCGACGTCGCCGTCCTCGTCTACGGCGACGACCTCGACACGCTGGGGACGATCGGCAAGCAGATCGAGCGCGTGCTGCGCGACGTTCCCGGCGCGGTCGACGTCCGTGCCGATTGGCAGGCCAACGTCCCCACCACCCGCATCGAAGTCCGGCCCGACCAGCTCGCGCGCCACGGCATCGACGGCGCGGAGGTGATGCGGACGGTGTCGGCGATGGGGGGCATCCCCGCCGGGGTGATCTTCGAGGGGCGACCGCGCTATCCGCTCGTGATGAAGTTCCCGCGCGAGTGGCGGGAGAGCGTCGATCTGGTGCCGCAGATCCCGGTGGGCACGGCGGCCGGCCGGCCCGTGCCGCTCGGCGAACTGGCCGACGTGATCCGCGAGGAGACGCCCCCCTCCATCGAGCACGAGAACTCGCGCCGGCGCACCTACGTCTCCGCCAACGTGCGCGGCCGCGACGTCGGCCGGTTCGTCGCCGAGGCCCGCGACGCGGTCGCCAGGGAGGTCCGGCTCCCCACCGGCTATTCGATCGCCTGGGGGGGCGACTTCGAGAACCTCGTCTCCGCCGCGCGTCGGCTGCTGCTCATCACGCCTCTCGTCCTCGGCCTGATCGCCCTCCTGCTCTACACGAGCTTCAAGTCGTTCCGCCTCGCGGCGCTGATCTTCTGCGCCGTGCCGGTGGCGGCGTCGGGGGGCGTCGCGGCACTGGCCCTGCGCGGGATGCCCTTCTCGATCGCCGCCGGGGTCGGCTTCGTGGCGTTGTTCGGGGTGGCGGTGCTCAACGGCCTGGTGTGGGTGAGCGGGGCGGAGCACGCCCGGCTGGCGGGGATGTCGCCCCGCGAGGCGGCGCTGGCCACCGCCGAGGTGCGCATCCGCCCGGTGCTGATGACCGCCCTGGTGGCCAGCCTGGGCTTCCTCCCCATGGCCCTGGCCGCGAGCGCCGGTGCGGAGATCCAGCGTCCCCTCGCGACGGTGGTCATCGGCGGCATCGTCACCAGCACCCTCCTCACGGCGTTCGTCGTGCCCGCGATCTACCCCTGGTTCGTCCCCTCCGCCCGCCCGCGCGTCGCCGCGGGGCGGCATCCGCGGTACAACTCCTCGGAGCCCGACTCCCCAGGCTGAATCCGATGACCCTCCGCGACTTCCAGGCGCTCATCCGCCGCATGTACCACGAGAAGGACGCCGCCCGCGGCGTCGAGGGGACCTTCATGTGGCTCACCGAGGAGATCGGCGAGCTCGCCACCGCCCTTCGCAGCGGCACCAAGGACGAGATCTCGCTCGAGTTCGCCGACGTCCTGGCGTGGCTGGTGACGATCGCGAACGTCGTCGACGTCGACCTGGAGGAGGCGGTGCGGCGGAAGTACGGCGACGGCTGTCCGGGGTGCGGCCGACTCGCCTGCACCTGCCCCGACGCGGAGAAGCCATGAACCGGGCCGGCGCGTGGGCGCGTGCGGCGCGGCTCGTCCTGGCGGGCCTGGCGTCGCTCCTGGCGGGTGGTGCGGTCGCACGCGCGGGCGACGCGGCGGCGGCGGCGGTGGGCTTCGACGGCGTCTACCGCACCGGTTCGTGGACGCCGCTGGTGATCCCGGCACGGGACGACGGCACCCCGGCCGTGCGACTCTGGGTGGCCGACGCCGACGGCGAGTCGGTCGGCTACGAACCGGTGGGGGGATCCGCGCCGGGGACGACCCGGTTCCGCGTCCGTTTCGGGAGACCCGACGGCGTGGTCGTCGTGGAACGGTCCGACGGCACGCGGGACGAGATCCGCCTTCCCGCTCCCTTCGAATCGACCACGCGCGTGCTTCTGGTCCTCGGCGACATGCCGGGGGCGGAGCGGGCGGCCCGGCTCATGCAGCGCGAGGACGGCGCCCCGATCCGCGTGGCGACGCTCGACCGGGCGGGACACGTCGGCCCCTCCGCGCTCGATCTCGACGCCGCCGACGCGGTCATCGCCTGCG
This sequence comes from uncultured Chitinophaga sp., assembly GCA_964567835.1. Lineage (GTDB taxonomy): Bacteria > Planctomycetota > Planctomycetia > Pirellulales > UBA1268 > QWOP01. Next base: position 28,916 of record CAZMOU010000024.1, read on the forward strand.
GTCGGGCGGTCGCGTCGGCCCCCCCGGACCTGGTGCGGGCCCTCGACGCGTGGGTGCGTCGGGGGGGGAAACTCGTGCTCCCCGCAGGCCCCTCGGCGACGGAGGCCGTGTTCCGCGACGGACCGGCGGCGGGCTGGCTCCCAGGACCGGCCGGCGGGCGGGGATCGGTGGCCCGGATGGTCCCGCTGCGCCGCGGTTCGGCGCTCGAGACCTACGCCAAGGCGGGGCGGCCGCTCGATCGTGGAGCGCTCGCCGACCTCGAGGTGCCGCTCGTCGCCGACCCGGAAGGGATCGACGGCTCGATCGAGGCCTGGGAGGGACAGGGGCCGGACGACCTGCCGCTGGTGGTGCGGCGGGCCCTCGGCTTCGGAACCGTCACCTGGGCCGGCATCGACCTCGACCGGAGCCCGTTCCGCAACTGGCAGGGGACCGACACGCTCGTCGTGCAACTCCTCGGGGGGCGCAGCGAGAACGCGGGGAGGTCGAGGGCCGCCGCCGCGGGATCCCTCGACCTCGGCGGGCAGGTGCGCTACGCCCTCGACCGCTTCGACGGCGTCCGTCCGGTGCCCTTCGAGGTCATCGCCGGTCTCGCGCTGTTGTACGTCGCCTGCCTGTGGCCGCTCGAGTGGTGGCTCGTCTCCCGCTCCGGGATCCCGCGTCTGGCCTGGCTCACGCTGGCGGCGCTCGTCGCCGCCTTCACGGGGCTTGCCTGGTGGACCGCCACGCGCTCCAAGGCGGTCGAATGGCGCGTGCGGCACGCCGACATGGTCGACATCGACCTCGCCGGCGGGGCGGCACGCGGCGTGTCGTACCTCGGCCTCTGGTCACCGGAGAACACCCGGGTCGACATCGGGGCGGCGGCCCGCTCCCCCGCGGCCGGCGCCGGTGCCACGGTCTCCTGGTACGGTCTCACCGGCCGGGGGATCGGCGCGGTCGATTCGCCCACGTCCCATCCCTCCCTCGCCACCGCCCCGTACCGCGAGACGCCGTCGTTCGACCGTCTCACCGGCGTCCCGCTGGCGGCCTCCTCGAGCCGTGTTTTCGAGGCGGAGTGGGAGGGCCCGATCGACGCGCCGCCGGTCGAGTCGACGCTCCGGCGTGACGCCCAGGGAACGCTCCGTGGGCTGGTCACCAACCGGCTGCCGTTCCCCCTCGAGCGCGCGGCGCTCGTCCACGCCGGCTGGCACTACGACGTCGGCACGCTCGCCGCGGGGGCCGCGTTCGACCCGCTGTCGGGCAAGGGGCCGCGGACGCTCTCCTCGGCCCTCACCCGCGCGAGCACCGTCTTCGATCGCACGCAGACGGAGCGCTGGCGGCTCGACGAGACCGACGTGGAGCGGATCCTCGAGATCGCCGGATTCCACGAGGCGGCCGGCGGCGCGTCCTACACGTCGCTCGACGCCGGCCGTCTGGCCCGTCTCGATCTCTCGCCGCTCCTGGCGATCGATCGCGCGGTCCTCGTGGGATATGGCCCCGCCGGCACCGACTGGAGCGTCACCGCCCCCTCCGCACCGCCCGCCGGCGACGATGCGGCGCGCGGCGCGCTGGTGCGGATCCTGATCCCGCTCGGGAGACAGTCGGCCGGGACGCCAGCGGGGCGCCCGCCCGACGCGGACGATGCCGCAGCCCATCCAGCCCCCACACCCACCGGACGGCCCGCCCCATGATCGAGACGGTCGACCTGACGAAGAAATACGGCGACTTCGCGGCGCTCGAGTCGCTCGACCTGAAGCTGGAACAGGGGGATCTGTTCGGATTCATCGGGCCCAACGGCGCCGGGAAGACGACGACGATCCGGATTCTGGCCACGCTCCTGGCCCCCACGTGGGGAGAGGCCTACGTCTGCGGTCACTCCATCTACACCCACCCGCGCGAGATCCGCCGCGCGATCGGCTACATGCCCGACATCTTCGGCGTGTACGACGACATGCGCGTCATCGAATACCTCGAGTTCTTCGCCGCCGCCTACCGCATCGACGGCCCCCAGCGGCGGCGCGTGGCGGAGCGTTCGCTGGAGTTGGTCGACCTGACGGTGAAACGCGACGAACTGGTGACGAGCCTGTCGCGCGGGATGACGCAGCGGCTCGGACTGGCCCGCGTGCTCCTCCACGACCCGCAGGTGCTCCTCCTCGACGAGCCGGCCAGCGGGCTCGACCCCCGGGCCCGGATCGAGATGCGCGGTCTCCTCAAGAGGCTCCAGGGTCTGGGCAAGACGATCCTCGTGAGCAGCCACATCCTTCCGGAGCTCGCCGACATCTGCAACCGCGTCGGGATCATCGAGTACGGACGCCTGCTCGCCTGCGGCGACGTCCAGGAACTCCTCGCCCAGGTGCGGGGCCGCCCGGTGATCCGGATCCGCGTCTCCGGTCCGCCGGAGCCGGCCGCGCGGCTCCTCGAATCGGCCGCGGAGGCCGACAAGGTCGCCGTGCGCGACGGGGAGGTGCTCGTGACCCTGGCTCCGGGATGCGACGAGCCGTCGGCCCTCGCGGCGCGTCTGCTGGGGGCCGGATTCCGGCTCGAGTCGATGCGCGAGTCGGAGGTGAATCTGGAGACCGCCTTCCTCGAGATCACCCGCGGTTCCCTCGGCCGTCCCCGTCCCGACGCGTCCGGCAGGGCGGAACCAGCCGGCGCCGAAGGCGCCCCGTCCTGATACACTTCCCGTCCGACGACCCCGTCGGGGCTCGATCGCGACCGGTCACAGGAGGACCCTCGATGCCTGGCTCGGTATCCCGCACCCCGCCGCGGACGACGTGCGTCGCGGCGATCCTCGGCCTCGCCGCTCCGTGGTTCGCCCCCCTCCCGGTGCTGCTCGCCCAGCCCGGGTCTCCCCCTCCCCGCCGGCAGGCGCCGCCGGCAGGCGAGCTGGCCCCGCCCGCCGCCGACCCGGCGCTCGAGACCGCCGAGGGCACGCTCGGCTACGCCCTCGGCCTGCAGATCGGCTCGCGGATCGCCGCCGACTTCCGCCGCCAGCAGGAGGCGATCGACTTCCGCGCCATGGCCCAGGGACTGGCCGACGCGCTCGCCGGCACGCAGCCGCGGCTCGGCGAGGACCGGATCAACGCCGCGCTCATGGCATTCCAGCAGCGGATGCAGCAGGAGCAGGAGGCGTTCCTCCGGCAGATGGCGGAGAAGGGGAAGATCAACAAGGTGAAGGCGGCGAAGTTCCTCGGCGAGAACACGCGCAAGAAGGGGGTGGTCACCCTCCCCAGTGGCCTCCAGTACGAGGTCCTCAAGGAGGGTGCCGGCCCGAAGCCGAAGCCCACCGACGTCGTCGCCACCCACTATCGGGGCACCCATCTCGACGGGACGGAGTTCGACAAGAGCGACCCGGCGCAGGGGCCGATCACCTTCCCGGTGCGGGGGGTCGTGCCGGGCTGGCAGGAGGCGCTGCCGCTGATGGCCGTGGGCTCGAAGTGGCGTCTGTGGGTGCCGCCCGAACTGGGGTATGGCGAGGAGGGCTCGCCCCCGGCGATCGAGCCGAACGAGCTGCTCGTCTTCGAGATCGAACTCGTGGGGATCGAGCAGGCGAAGTGAAGGCCGCCGCGGAGGGGCCCATGGCAGGGACACGCGTGATCGGAAGGCTGGCGGCGCTCGGCACCGCGATCCTCCTCGCCGGGGGCGGCCTGTCGGCGGTGCCGGCCGCGCCCCCCGACGGTTCGGCGGAGCGGATGACGGCCCTCCGCGAGCGCATGGTCCGCGAGGACCTCATGGCGGGCGGGATCACCGACCCGCGCGTGCTCGCGAGCATGCGTGACGTCCCCCGCCACGAGTTCGTCGCCCCGGCGCAGCGACCGCTGGCCTACGTCGACATGGCGTTGCCGATCGGCGAGAAGCAGACGATCTCCGGCCCCTTCGTCGTCGCCTACATGACCGAGCGGCTCGAGCCCCGTCCGGAGCACACGGTCCTCGAGATCGGCACCGGGAGCGGCTACCAGGCGGCCGTGCTCTCCCCGCTGGTGAAGACGGTCTACTCCATCGAGATCCACAAGCCGCTCGGCGAGAAAGCCGCCCGCACGCTCGCCCGGCTGGGCTACAGGAACGTCGTCACGAAGATCGGCGACGGCTTCCAGGGATGGGCCGAGCACGCGCCGTTCGACCGGATCATCGTCACCTGTTCGCCGGAGGAGATCCCCCGTCCGCTCGTCGACCAACTGGCCGAGGGGGGGAGGATGGTGATCCCCCTGGGGGAGCGCTACGACCAGATGCTCGTGCTGCTCACGAAGCGCGACGGCGAGATGATCCGGGAGGCCCTCGTGCCGAGTCTGTTCGTCCCCATGACCGGCGCGGCGGAGGAGGCGCGGCGCGTGCTCCCGGACGGCACCACGCCCGCCATCGGCAACGGCGGCTTCGAGGAGGTCCTCGCCGACGGGAAGGTCCCGACGTCGTGGTACTACGGACGCCAGATGACCGTCGCGGAGGAGGAGGACGCACCGGAGGGGGCGCGGTACCTGCGTTTCGAGAACGCCGAGCGCGGCCGACCGGCGCAGGTGTTCCAGGGATTCCCCGTCGACGGCCGCGCGGTGGCGAGGCTGGCGATCGCGCTCGAGGTGCGGGGGGAGGGGATCCGCGAGGGACAGTCCCCGCAGGAACTCCCCGCCCTCGGCGTGCAATTCTTCGACGAGCGCCGCACCCGTTCGTCACGCGTGCTCGTGCCGCTCGGCAGGGGAACCTTCCCCTGGCGTTCCACCGCCGACACCGTGCCGGTGCCGGTCTGGGCCAGGGAGGCGATCCTCCTCGTCGGCATGCTCGGGGCCGAAGGGTGCCTCGAGGTGGACGACGTGCGCGTGCGCGGGGAAGCACGCTGAAGGGCCCGGCGGCGACGTGATCCTCCGCCCCGGGCCGCGGCGGGCGTATCGCCTGCCACCGCCGCGGGCGGAGCGGGCAGGGAAGGGGAGGGGGAGCGCCGCCCCGACCCGCGGGGGAGGGGGGCACCCCGCCGCCGCCGGACGGCACCGCCGTCAGGACCGTCACCACGGTTCCAGTCGGGGGGAGGGGAGTCGTCAAACTCGACCCTGCCGCCCTAGACTGCTTGCTTTGACTGATCGTCAAACTATCTTTGGCTCGTTCGGTCGCGGCGTGCCCCTCGTCCGGGGGCCCTGGTTCGGCTCCCTTCCATCCCACACTTCCTTTTTCCCCTTTCCGGAGAGCGTCCTGATGTCGGTCCTTCGTCGTCACTGCAAGCTTGCAGGTCTGGTCACTTTTCTCGCGGTCGCGGCGACCGCCTGCGACACGCAGGCCGGCTGGCACCACCGCTATCACGGCGGGTACGGGTCGTCGGGCGGATCGTCCGGTGGCAGCTCGGGCGGATCGTCCGGCGGCAGCTCGGGCGGGTCGTACGGCGGCAGCTCGGGTGGTAGCTCCGGCGGATCGTACGGGTCGTACGGTTCCTACGGTTCCTCCTACGGGTCGTACGGCTCCCACGGCGGCCTCTTCGCCCACCACGCCTACAAGAAGGCGATGCGGGCCCACTACCGCCATGGCAGCTCGGGCGGATCGTATGGCGGCAGCTCGGGCGGTTCCTCCGGCGGTTCCTCCGGCGGCAGCTCGGGCGGCAGCTACGGCGGCTCCTCCGGCGGGTCGTACGGCGGCAGCTCGGGTGGATCGTCCGGCGGCAGCTACGGCGGCGGCTCGTACGGCGGCTATTCCGCTCCCGCCTACTCCTCCGGCGGCGTCGAGTACTCGACCGGCTACCCGGTGGAGAGCGGTCGGGTGATCGGCGAGTCCTATTCGAGTCCCGTCTACGGCGGCAGCGAGGTGATCGGCACCCCGTCGAGCAACACCGGTGCGGCCGTCGAGACCGTCCCGGCCGACGGTGCCCTCCTCGTCGTGAACCTCCCCGCCGACGCCCAGGTGTTCGTGAACGGCACCAAGACGTCGGCGACCGGGGCGCTTCGCCGCTACGTGTCCCGCGGCCTGGAGCAGGGGAAGGATTACGAGTTCGTGGTGAAGATGGTCGTCGATCGCGACGGCACCCCGCGTGAGCAGACGAAGTCCGTCACGCTCACCGCCGGCGGCCGTTCGAACATCGCGTTCGACAACGCCGTCACCTCCCCCAAGACCAGCCTGACCCTCCATGTCCCCGCGGACGCGAAGGTGTGGCTGGCCGGGAACGAGACCAGCTCGAGCGGTGCCACCCGGCTGTTCGAGACGACGACCCTCAGGGAGGGCCAGTCGTGGAAGAACTACGAGATCAAGGTGGCGACGGTCGTCGACGGCAAGGAGCAGGTGGTCTCGAAGACCATCGATCTCGTCGCCGGAAAGACGGTCGAGCTGACCCTCGACCCCGCCCGTCGGACCGCCGCGGCCGAGAGCCAGGCGTCCATCCGCTGATCCGGCCGGTCGGCCTTCCGACCGCCCCCTTCGATGCGAAGCTCCCGCGCGGCC
>CAZMOU010000025.1:0-13164 GCA_964567835.1 uncultured Chitinophaga sp.
AGGTCGGCGGCCTGGATCGCCTTCTCGATGTCCTTGAGCGTCCCCGGGTCGAAGGGGCGGACGACGATCTGGTTGGGCTCCGGAGCCCCCACGCTCGCCAGGGCCTTGATCGGCGTCGGCGAACCGTACACCTCCACGCGGAGCGAGTCGACGAGCCCGGGATTCGCCCGTCCGGTGCGGATGCCGGTGAGCGCGTGGCGGAACACGTCCACCGCCTTCTCCATCCGTTCCTCGGCATCGAGGAGGATCTCGTCGACCGGCATGCGGGCACACTCCTCGGGGCGGAATCGCGACGGAAACGGGGGTGGCCGCGGGAGCTCTGGGCCGCCGGCCGTCCGCAGCGGACAATTCTCCCGGTGCGCCGCGGGGGACGCAAGCGGCCCGCGTCACCGGGCCCGCCCTCCCCATCCGCCCCCTTCCCGGAGCGTTGCCATGACGAAGCCCCGCCGCTGCCGCCTCCCGCGCCACGACGATTCCCCGCGCTGCCGGAGGGGAAGCCGGGGCGTCGGTTCCGTGCTGACCCTCCTGCTCGCGGCGGCCCTCGTGGCATCCGCTCCCCGTGCGGTCGCCCGGCCCGCCGACGCGCCCCCCAACGTGGTGATCGTGTACGCCGACGATCTCGGCTGGGGCGACCTGGGGTGTCAGGGTCATCCCACCATCCGTACCCCGAACATCGACCGGATGGCCTCCGAGGGGATCCGCTTCACCGACTTCTACTCCGCCGGCGAGGTGTGCACGCCCAGCCGGGCGGCGCTGCTCACCGGCCGGTACCCGATCCGCAGCGGCATGTGCCACGACCGCTTCCGCGTGCTGCGCTCGAAATCGCTCGGCCATCTCCCCGATACGGAGGTCACGCTCGCGGAGCTGCTGCGGGCGCGGGGCTACGCCACCGCCTGCGTCGGCAAGTGGCACCTGGGTGCCTTCGGCAACGAGCCTGCCGGCCATCCCTCGAGACACGGCTTCGACTTCTTCTTCGGCCTCCCCCATTCCAACGACATGGACCCCGCACCGGGCGCACCGGCCGGCGCCCCCGGGAAGGCCGACCAGGATCCCGCCTGGTGGAACGCCCCCCTGTGGCGCGACGAGAGGATCGTCGAGCGTCCCGTCGACCAGACCACGCTCACCACGCGGACGATCGACGAGGCGGTGGCCTTCGTGGAACGCTCGGCCGACCGTCCGTTCTTCCTCTACGTCCCCCTCTCGTTCCCGCACGTGCCGCTCTTCGCGTCGGAAGCGTTCCGGGGCAGGAGTCCGCGCGGCCTGTACGGCGACGTCGTCGAGGAGCTCGACGCCGGTGTGGGCCGGCTGCTTGCGGCGCTCGAGGCCCGGGGGATCGACCGCGACACGCTCGTGGTCTTCTCGAGCGACAACGGACCATGGCTCACGATGGGCCGCCAGGGGGGATCGGCCGGCCTGCTCCGGGAGGGGAAGGGGAGCACGTGGGAGGGGGGGATGCGCGTCCCGGGGATCGCCCGCTTCCCCGGCCGCATCCGCCCCGGCCGCGTCCACCGCGGCGTGGCAACCACGATGGACCTGTTCGTGACCTGTGCCCGGCTCGCCGGCGCCGCGATCCCGTCCGACCGCGCCATCGACGGGGTCGATCTGGGGCCCGTGCTCTTCGCCGCGGGCGACGCGGAGCCCGACGGGGTGGAGCGGGAGGCCTTCTACTACTACCGCGGGGCGCGGCTCTTCGCGGTCCGCGAGGGGAGATTCAAGGCCCATCTACTCACGCAGGCGGCCTACGGGGATCCCAAGCCGGTCGCCCACGACCCTCCCCTGCTCCACGATCTGGGGGTCGATCCCGGCGAGCGGTTCGACGTCGCCGCCGAACACCCCGACGTGGTCGCGCGGCTGGTGGCGCTCGCCCGGCGCCAGGAAGCGTCGTTCACGCCCCCCCCCTCGCAGCTCGTGGCGACGACCGACGATCCGGCCCGACCCGCCGCCGCCGCCGGGACGGCGATCCCGCGGCGTCTGCCGCCGCCGGGACCCGCGCTCGACGACCTCGTCGCCAAGCTCGACGCCGACAAGGCGGCGGCCTTCCGCGCGGTGCCGGCACGCCTGGCGGCGCTCGAGGCGCGGATCGCCGCCACGACCTTCCCCGACGACGCGGTGCGGGCGGAGGTGGCGGTGTTCGCCAAGGCGATCGATTTCGCCCTCGACGTCGGCGAGTGGTGGGAGCCTGCGCACCTCGAGCGCGCCACCTGGGCGCTCGACGAGGCGGAGCGACGGCTCGCCGCGCTCGACGCCGGCCGGCCCGGGTGGCGGGACGGCCAGTACGTGGCCCTCGCCTACCGCTCCCGCCTCGACGACTCCCTCCAGCCCTACGGCATCGTCGTCCCTCCGGGGCTCGACCGCACCAAGCCGGCACCGGTGTGGATCTGGCTCCACGGCCGGGGCGAGCGCGACACCGACCTCCACTTCCTCCGCGCGAAGTCGGGGAAGACGGGGGAGTTCTTCCCCGAGGATGCGATCGTCCTCCATCCCTTCGGGCGCTACTGCAACGGCTGGAAGGGGCCGGGCAAGGTCGACGTGTTCGAGGCCCTGGACGCCCTCGACCGCGTCATCCCGGTCGATCGTGACCGCGTCGTGCTCGCCGGATTCTCCATGGGGGGGGCCGGGGCGTGGGGGGTCGGAGCCCGCCACGTCGACCGGTTCTGCGCCGTGCACGGCGGCGCCGGCTTCGTCGACACCTCCCGCTTCATGGGCATCTCCCCCGAGGACGTCCCGCCGTGGGAATCACGGGCCTGGCTCCTCACCGACGTCCCCCCCGTGGCCCGCAACCTGCTCAACGTGCCGGTGATCGCCTATTCGGGCGAGAACGACCGGCAGCGGGCCGCCAGCGAGATCATGGTCGCCGCGCTCGCCGCCGAGGGGCGCGCGATCCCGCACGTCATCGGCGCCGGGATGGAGCACCGCTACGACGACCCGTCGCGCCAGGCGATCCGCGAGTTCCTCGCGCCGGCGGTGGCCGCCGGCCGGCCGCGGTCCCCCGACACCGTCCACTGGGCCGGCACGACGCTCGCCGACGGCGGCGCGTGGTGGGTCGAGCCGATCGGCCTGGGCGAGCACTGTGCGCCGGCACGGATCGACGCCGTCCGCGAGCGCTCCGCGGCGCGGGCCGGCCTCCGTCTGGCCACCCTGAACGTCACCGCGGTGCGCCTCCGCGGGATTCCCGGAGGATCGCGGATCGACGTCGACGGGACGGTGCTCGAGCATGACGGCGGCGGTGACACGGTCGTCCTCGCCCGCGCCGGGCTCGCCCCCGACGGGGCCTGGGGCATCGCCGACGAGGCCGCGCTGCCGGCGCGGCGGAAGCGGCCCGGGATCACCGGCCCGATCGACGAGGCCTTCGACGCCCCCTTCGTCGTCGTGCCGCCGTCGGGCCCGGGCTTCTCGCCCGCGGTCGACCGGTTCGTGGCGGAGGAGTTCGCCCACCTGCGGCGCCGCTGGCACGATCTCTACCGCGGCGACCTGCCGGTGGTGCAGGCCGGCGACGTCACCGACGAGATCCTGCGGACGAAGAACCTCGTCCTCTTCGGCGATCCGCGCTCGAACCCGCTCGTGGCCCGCGTCCTCCCCTCGCTGCCGCTCGCCTGGACGGCCGAGGAGGTGGTGGTCGGCCCCGGCTCGGCGGGCGAGCGCCGCCATGCCGCGGCGGGGCACGTGCCGGTGCTCATCCACCCCAATCCGCTGCTCCCGGAGGGGGCGGCGCCGCGGGCGCTGGTGCTCAATTCCGGATTCACCTTCCGCGAGGGGGACGACCGGAGCAACTCCCTCCAGAATCGGCGCCTGCCCGACTGGGCGGTGATCGACATCGCCGTGCCGCCCGACGGGGACGCGCCGGGGCGGATCGTCGCCGCCGATTTCTTCGACGAGGCGTGGGGTGTGAAGCCGCCGCGGTGAGGCCACCCCGCCCCCGTCAGCCCACGAGCACGGTCGGCCGCCGGGCGTTGTCCGGCACCGCCTTCTCGATCAGGTCGTAGACGACGTTGGGGACGTCCCCCTGCCCGAAGAGGAGGAACTCGAGGGCCAGCTTCAGGCTGCTCCCCTGGCTCCACCCGAAGACGACGTCGAGCGGGGCCCCCGAGCGCGTCATCTCGATGGCGATCTGGGCGATCGTGTGCGACACGCTGACGACGTCGCGGGCGACGATGATGAATCGCTCCCCCTCCTGCCGCGCCGAGAGGATCGGCGCGTTGTGGAACTCGCTCGTGTCGCCGTAATGGACCTCGAGGAACACGAGGGGCACGTCGGCGGGGATGCGGTGACGGCGGCGGACCTCGGCCTCCTTCTCGTCGAGCGACCGGCTCCCGGGCCGGTGCGGCACGAGGACGCGGAACGCCCCCTCGGTGCAGATGTCGGTCCAGAGCATGCGGGCGGAGTCGTCGGCGAAGCGGAACTCCTTGTGGCGGAGTTCCTGGCTCCTCCAGACGCGCGAGACGATCGAGATCACGAGCACGGAGGCGATGAACATCGAGGCGATGATGATGCCGTCGGGCCGCTCGGTGATGTTGGTGATCGTGGTGTAGATGAAGACGAGCGTGATCGCCGCGAAGGCCAGGCGCTTGAGGGGGTGGTGTTCGACGCCGTCGCGGCTCGACTCCACCTGCATGTGCACCAGCGACGCGATGCAGGCGCTGGTCATGAGGACGAGCACGCCGGTGGCGTAGGCACCGCCCTGGGCGGTGACGTCGGCGCGGAAGGCCCAGGTGACGAGGAGGTTGACGAGGGTGAAGGCGACCACGAGGGGGCGGTACGCCGCCGCCCATTCGGGCGCCATCCCGTACCGCGGCAGGTAGCGCGGCACCATGTTGAGCAGGCCCGCCATGGCCGAGGCACCGGCGAACCAGAGGATGAGGATCGTGGAGACGTCGTAGACCGTGCCGAACAGCGGGCCGAAGAGCGGGTTGACCGGCAGCGGGCTCTCTCCGTGGGCGACGTAGGCCAGGGCCCTGTCGAGCGCCTTGCCCTTGGAGAGCACCACGCCGGCGTCGTCCTTCTCCAGTCGCAGTTCCTCGGCGGGGATGATCGTGTTGGTGCCGGTGACGAGCGACGACCCGATGAGGAAGAACGACATGATCAGCGCCGCGGTGAGCATCAGCTTCCGCGTGTTGGTGATCCGCGCTTCGTCGTCGGACGGATCGGTCTCGGAGCCCTTCACGAGGTGGATGAGGAGCACGCCGGTCTCGAAGCCCGACAGACCCAGGGCCAGCTTCGGGAAGATGAGCAGCGAGATCCCGAGCGCCACCCACAGCCCGTGGCCGTCGAGCGGCTTCTCGTGGAGGTGGTAGGAGCCGGACGCGATCTCGGAGAACCAGTGGCGGAGAAGGTCGGGATGGGTGACGAGATGCCACAGGCCGCTGGCCACGATGAGGAACGAGAGCCCGAGGAAGGCCACGACGAGCACGGTGGCGATGCTCACCACCTCCGAATAGCCCTTGAGGAACATCGCCCCCAGGAGGAGGAGGAGGGCCACCGCGAGCACGACCTGGTTGTGTGCCCAGGGAGGGGCGTGGGCGGCGAAGAGCGAATTGCTGATCACGTGGGCCGCGGCGTCCGCCGCCGAGAGCGTCTTGGTGATCACGAAGTCGGTGGCGGCGAAGCCGATGAGGACGAGGACCCCGATCTTCCCCTTCCACCCGCCGACGAGGCGCTCGATCATGCCGATCGATCCGACGCCGTCGGGGGTCTGTCCCGCGACGTACGAGTAGACCGGGTAGGCACCGAAGAGCGTCACGAGCACGAGCACCAGCGTCGCCAGGGGGGCGAGGGTGCCGGCACCCTCGAAGGCGATCGACGGCTGGTAGCCGAGGGTGCTGAAATAGTCGACGCCACACAGGCACATGATCAGCCACCACGCGTAGTGGTGATGCTGACCGTGGGTGGACTCGCTCACGGGCGGCTCCCGCGGGGGGCGGATCGCGCGGACGAGGGGTCGGGAGCGTTCCCGACCCGCCACGGCCGCGATCGAGCCGACCATGGTGCCCGAGCCCGGTCGGACCCGCAACCGGTCGCCCCGATCCGGGCCGCCGTCGGACGTGTATGGATCATTGCCATTCGGGGAGGTCGATGCCCCGTTTCTTCGCCTGGGCCTGCAGCGCCTCGGCGTAGCGGGCGAACAGTTTCCGCCGGTCGCCGTCCTTGGGGGGTCTCTGCCTGCGGCCCCCCTCCATCGGCGCCTGCGGGGAGAGGCCGAAGCGCAGCTTGCGGTAGGCGAGCGTGCGGTCGATCCCCTCGTCGGCCAGACGGCCGCGATCCCCCTCGGGGGCGTCGAAGAAAGCGACGATCGCCTCGTCCCGCGACCGCTGCCATTCCTCCTCGAGGGCCTTGCGGGCCTCGTCGAGTTCCTTCCGCGTCATCTGGTCGGCGTTGCGGATCACCTCGGCGACCGCCTTGCGGCGGGTGGCGTCATCCCCGTTCCCCCCGAGCAGCCCCTTTTGGATCGCGGCGGTGCTGCCGACCAGATCGGGACGACGCCCCACGAGCAGGCGGCCGGCGAGGGCCAGGCCGACGAGCGCCACAACGCCGATGAGCCCGGCGCCGAGGAGGCGGTTCTTTCCCCCGCGCGCGGTCGAAACGGCCGTCCGGTCCTCCTCCACGCCGACGTCCGCGGACGCCGGCGCCCGGCTCCCCGTCGCCGGGGCGACGGGGGCCGGGATTCGTTTGCCCTGGGCGATGGCCCGGGCCTCGTCGAGCCGGGCCCTGGCCTCCGGGGAGAGTCGTGGCTTCATCGCGACGTCCTCCGCTCGCGCCGGATCAGGTTCCGCTCCCGGTCGGGTCGCCGGGACGGGTGACGTCGTTGCCGTCGCCGATCGTCGAGTACCAGCGGAAGACGTCGATGTCGATGTCGGACGAGAGCGACTCGACATGACCGTCGAGGAAGACGAAGTTCACGTTGCCGCCGGCGTGTTGGCTGCCGAACTTGCGCGTGTTGGTGTCCTTCGGCCCGCTGGCGAGCCCGCGGGCGCTGTCGCGGAACAGGCAATGGGGGGTGTCGGCGCAGAACATCGACGTGTCGCCGAGCTGGTAATGGACCATGTTCTGCGGCCAGCTCGGATCGACCGGCACCATGTGGCGCTCGCCGATGGCGACGGTCTGGCTCAACCCGTCGGTGACCCACGCCGCCTTGACGGCCGAGAAGGTGAAGATCGGACCGGCCTGTCGGCCGTCGAGGCCGCCGGAGCCGGAGTCGTAGTTGAAGTAGGTGCCGGCGTTGGCCGAGTAATCGCCCCCCGCCGCGGCGGCGAGCACGAGCGGGGCCTCGTTGTTGTTGTCGAAGTTGCGGGTGTTGTTCGGCGGTCGGCGGCTGGGGCAGAAGAAGGCGGAGACGGCCGTCCGCATCGCGGTCGAGTTGACCGTGTCATCGCAGCGGGCGGTGGGGACGTAGGCGGTGGCGATCGCCGTCTCCTCCATGAAGGGGAGGATCCGGAAGGCCCACGAGACCCCCATCGGATCGCGGGTGTTCCGCCCCGAGGGGTAGGTCTTCTTGGCATCGTGGTGGAGGGTGACCGCCAGCCCGATCTGCTTGAGGTTGTTCGTGCACGACATCCGGTTGGCCGCCTCACGGGCCGCCTGGACCGCCGGCAGGAGGAGCCCGACGAGCGTGCCGATGATGGCGATCACCACGAGGAGCTCGACGAGGGTGAACCCGGCGGCTCCCGACGCGGTGCCGCCGGAACCCGATCCGGCGCGCGAGTCGAGAATCCTCTGACCGTCGTTCCGACGACCATTCGTGCCAACCATGGTGCTTTCTCCGGGCCGGCGTCGTCCCGGAGCCGACGGGGCAGGGGGCGACGGGGGCCGAAATCAAAACGGCATTGTCGAACCGTCGGAGACCCCAGTCAAGGAATCATGGCCCACCCGCGCCGACCCAAAACCGCTATTTTTGCCCGTTTTTCGGCAATTCCTGCGGCGCTGAACGAGGCTCGCCCCGGCGGCGTGTCAACCTCTGGAGGGGGGCGTCGGGGCCGGTTCCCCGCCCCGTCTCCTTCCCCTGGACCGGCGCGTCGGCCGCCGGTCAGCCCCGGCGGACGAGGCTGCCGATCCTCTCCCCGGCGATCGCCTTCACGATGTTCCCGTCGCGGCGGTAATCGAACACCAGGATCGGCATGGCGTGCTCCATGCACAGCGAGACCGCCGTCGCGTCCATCACGCGGAGGTTGCGGTCGCGCACCTGCTCGTAGGTCAGGTCGCGGTAGAGGATCGCGTGCGGGTTCTTCTCCGGGTCGTCGGAGTAGACACCCTCCACCCGGGTGGCCTTCATGAGGATGTCGGCCCCGAGTTCCAGCGCCCGCTGGGCGGCCGCCGTGTCGGTGGTGACGAACGGGCTCCCGGTGCCGGCGGCCAGGATCACGATCCGTCCCTTCTCCAGGTGCCGGCGGGCCCGCCTGCGGATGTAGGGCTCGGCCACGCCGTCCATGCGGATCGCCGTCATGAGGCGGGTCTGGCCCCCCAGGCTCTCGAGCGCGTCCTGGAGCGCGAGGCCGTTGATGACCGTGGCCAGCATCCCCATCGAATGGGCCGTGGCCTCCTGCACGCCGTTGTTCCCCGCCGTGAACGAGGCCCCGCGGAGGATGTTGCCGCCGCCGATCACCACGGCGGTCTCCACGCCGCGCGAGGCGGCCAGCAGCGTCTGCCTGGCGACATGGAGCACCTCGTCCATGGCGATGCCCCGCTCCCCGGGACGCACGAAGCTCTCGCCGGAGAGCTTGAGGATCACGCGGCGGTAGGGGGACGCCGCCGGGTCGGGGCGGATCGTCCCCTCCCGCGTCGCCGCGGGATCGGATACCCCACGCTGCGCTGCGTCCATCGACGGGCTCCGTCGGCAAGGGAAGCGGGCGGATCGGCGGACCGTGCCGCGGTCGGCGCGGACACCGACCGGTCGGACGTCAGCCGCCGAGCTTCCAGTTCTCGACGCGCTTCACCTCGAGGCCGGCCGACTTGGCCAGCTGCCCCACCGTCTGCTTGTCGTCCTTCACGAACGGCTGCTCGAGGAGGACGCACTGGCTGAAGAAGTTGCGCAGCCTTCCCTCGATCATCTTCGCGATGATGTTCTCCGGCTTCCCCTCGCCGCGTGCCGCCTCGGTGAGGATCTCGCGCTCCTTGGCCACGACGGCCGGATCGAGGTCCTCCTTGGTGATCGCCTGGGGGGCGAGCGCCACGACGTGCATCGAGATGTCCTTGGCCACGGTCGCCGCGTCGGGGGCGGTCGTCTTGCCGGCGATCTCCACGAGCGCCGCCTTCGAGCCGTCGTGGTGGGCGTAGCCGCCGCACGGGGCGTCGATCCGGCAGATGCGCGAGAGGACGAACACCTCCCGCATCCGGTTGTAGAGGTCGTCCTTGAGCTCGCCGAGCGTGCGCCCGGGATGGGCGTGGCTCTTCTGGGCGAGGAGCTCCTCCGGCGTCTTCGCCCCCGGGCCGAGGGCGAGCGTGGTGGCGATGTCCTCGACGAGGGCCTTGAAGTCGGGGCTGTTGGCCACCGGGGCGCTCTCGCACTTGAGTTCGATGATCGTGCCGACGTTCTTCGACGGATCGGCGTACACGGCGAGCCGGCCGGTCGACGTCTCGCGATCGGCCTTCATCGCCTGGGTCTTGATCCCCTGCTTGCGCAGCCACTCCACCGCCTGTTCGGTGTTGCCACCGCACTCCTGGAGCGCCTTCTTGCACTCCATCATCGGCAGGCCGGTCTTGTCACGCAGGGCCATCACCGCTGCGGCCGTGATGTCAGCCATCGGAAACACTCCTGGCGGGAGGAAAAAGGTCGGGCACTGTGAACGGGGAAACGACAGGCGGCGGGATGCGACCGGCACGCGTGACCGTCAAACGACTCCGAGCCCCGGGGATACCGGGGCTCGGGGGGTGCCGGGCACCGTGATCCGGCCGGAAATCCCCGACGTCCTCGGGTCAGGCCTTCGGCGGGCGGGGGGCCGCACGCTTGGCGACGTTGGCCCGCGCCCGCGGGGCCTGCTTGCCCTCGCCGTCGGCGCCCTCGGCCGCCGCCTGGGCGTCGGCGGAGGTGTTGGCCTTGCCCTCGAGGATCGCGTCGGCGAGCCGCGCGGCGACGAGTTCGATCGAGCGGATCGAGTCGTCGTTGCCGGGGATCGGCAGATCGACGAGGTCGGGATCGCAGTCGGTGTCGATGAGCGCCACCGTCGTGATGCCCATCTTGCGGGCCTCGCTGACGGCGTTCTTCTCCTTCTTGGGATCGAACACCACGAGGCACTCGGGGAGCCGCGACAGCGTGCGGATGCCGCCGAGGTTCCGCTCCATCTTGCGGAACTCGCGCCGCAGCGACGACTGCATCTTCTTGGAATAGGCCCCGAACTCCTCCGACGGCATCAGCTTCTCGAGTTGCTCGAGGCGCTGGAGGCGGTTGCGGATGGTGCGGAAGTTCGTCAGCGTGCCCCCCAGCCAGCGGTCGGAGACGTACGGCATGCCGCAGCGGGCCGCCTCGCGGGCCACCGCCTCGGCGCCCTGCCGCTTCGTGCCCACGAAGAGGATCAGGCTGCCGGTCGACGCGACCTGCTTGAGATACTTCTTGGCGCGCAGGAGCCCGCGGATCGTCTCGCGGACGTCGATGATGTGGATGAGGTTCTTGCGGCCGTGGATGTAGGGCCGCATCTTCGGATTCCAGCGGCTGGCACGGTGGCCGAAATGCACGCCGGCTTCGATCAGTTCCTGGGCCAGGACGTTCGACACGCTCGTCACTCGCGGGGGGAGGAAGGGGATCCGGGGAAGGCGGAGGCCGGCTGGAGCCTCCGGTGGAGTCCCGCAAACTATTCGTATTTTCCCGGCCGTGTCAACGTACACCCGCCATTCCCGCCCCTCGGGCGGGGTGTGGCCGGGGGCGGCTTGAATCGCGCCGCGGCGGCGAACTACACTCCTCCCTCGCCGGAGTCGTGTTTTTCCCGGTTTTTCGCCGGTTCGAACGCTCTCGCGGCCGAGTGGGACATCCCCCCGCCGCTCCCGCACGTCCCGGGCCCGGGGGCGACGTCCGCTCCGCACCGGCCCGCGTCCCCATTGCCCCCTCCGCCCCCGCCCGAGCACCCCGGCAGTCCCCCATGCGCCACGTCCTTTCGGCCACCGTCCAGAACGTCCCCGGGGTGCTGGCGCACGTGTCCGGCATGCTCGCCTCGCGCGGCTACAACATCGACAGTCTCGCCGTGGGCGAGACGGAGGACCGCCGCTTCTCGCGGATGACGTTCGTGCTCCGCGGAGACGACCGCGTCCTCGACCAGGTGCGCCGGCAACTCGAGAAGATCGTCACGGTCGTCCGCGTCGACGACATCAGCTCCCGCAACTACGTCGAGCGCGACTTGATGCTCATCAAGGTCGCCGCCCCGAACGGCCAGGTGCGCACCGAGGTCCGTGAACTGGCCGAGATCTTCCGCGGCCGGGTGGTCGACGTCGCCGCCGACAGCGTCGTCGTGGAGATCTCGGGGACCGAGAAGAAGATCGAGGCCTTCGTCGAGCTGATGCGACCGCTCGGGATCCTCGAGCTCGTCCGGACCGGACGGATCGCCATGGTGCGCGGGAGCCCGCCGACACCCGAATTGACGGAGGCCGCCGACGGCGCCCGACCCGCCGACTCGGCCCCCGCACGCGAGAGTCTGGCCTGACCGTCGGACCGTGGCGGCAGCCGCGCGGAGGCAGGCACCGGCGTCGCGAGGCGACCGGTCCGTCCGATTCCCGATCCCCGTCCCCTTTCTTCCGATCCATCCATCCGCTCGAGGAGTGATCCCTTGGCCGCCACCGTGTACTACGACGCCGACGCCGACCTGAAGGTCCTCGAGGGCAAGACCATCGCCATCATCGGCTACGGCAGCCAGGGGCACGCGCAGGCACAGAATCTCCGCGACAGCGGGCTCAAGGTCGTCGTCGCCCAGCGGCCGGGCGGCCCCAACTACGACCTCGCCAAGAAGCACGGCTTCGAGCCGGTGAGCGTCGAGGAGGCGGTCAGGCAGGCTGACGTCATCAACATCCTCCTCCCCGACGAACTCGCCGCCGACGTCTACAAGGCGTCGATCAGGCCCAATCTCAAGAAGGGGGCCGTGCTCATGGCGAGCCACGGCTTCAACTTCCACTTCGGACAGATCGAGCCCCCCGCCGGCCACGACATCCTCCTGGTCGCCCCCAAGGGCCCCGGCCATCTGGTCCGCAGCGAGTACGTGAAGGGGGGTGGCGTCCCCAGCCTCATCGCCCTCGGCCCCGGGGCTTCGCCGGAGACGAAGAAGATCGGCCTGGCCTACGCCAAGGGGATCGGCGGCACCCGCGGCGGCGTCATCGAGACGACGATCGCGGAGGAGACCGAGACCGACCTCTTCGGCGAGCAGGTCGTGCTCTGCGGCGGCGTCTCGGAGCTGATCAAGGCGGGCTTCGACACGCTCGTCGAGGCGGGATACCAGCCGGAGATGGCCTACTTCGAGTGCCTCCACGAGGTGAAGCTCATCGTCGACCTCCTCTACCAGGGCGGCCTCGAGTACATGCGCTACAGCATCTCGAACACCGCCGAGTACGGCGACTACACCCGCGGCAAGCGGATCATCACCGACGAGACGCGCAAGGAGATGAAGAAGATCCTCGAGGAGATCCGCTCGGGCGAGTTCGCCCGCGACTGGATCCTCGAGAACCGCGGCGGCGCGGCGATGTTCAAGAGCACGCGGCGCCGCGAGCGCGAGCACAAGCTCACCGAGACCGGCCGCCGGCTCCGCAAGATGATGAAGTGGATCGAGGCCAAGGAAGTCTGAGTTCACCGCCTGCGGGGCCATCCCGGGCCCCCGCAGGCTCGGGCAGCCACCGCAACGCCGAGGTTTTGCCGTGGCCGCCGACGGATCGCGTCGTGCGATCCGTAGGGTCACCGACGCGAGGAGCCGCCATGACGCCCGAAGAACAGCAGTCGCGCACGCTCTACGACCAACTCGCCCCGGGCGACCGGGTCGAGGTGGTGCACCGGGTGCAGGTCGGGTCGAGCGCCACCTGGAGCACGACCACGACCGGAAAGGTGCTGCGCCGCGAGCGCCGGCGCCACGGCCTCCACTTCCGCCGCAACGCCGACGACAAGGTCTACAGCGACGTCCTGATCCTCGCCCGCGACGACGGCGAACTGACCACCGTGACCATGGACGAGTTCACGCGTTTGAAGAAGGTCTGAGGCGCGGGTCAAGG